>CANQFS010000034.1 GCA_947599825.1 uncultured Clostridia bacterium | reverse complement strand
GCTGTTCGAATAATGTAAAGCCCAAGCAAATTGGAAATAATGCTATAAGTAAACCAAATACTTTGGAACATAGCAACTTCGTGAATGTTAAATACAAACCATACATAAGCAAAAATTAGCAAGTCAAACAAAGAACTTAAAGGACCCATAAAAAACATAAATCGTTTTAAACCTTTGATATCTAATTTTTTAGGCTTTTGTAAAGCTTCTTCATCAACATTATCAAAAGGAAGAGTCATTTGTCCAAAATCATATAATAAACCTTCTACTAATAATTGAATAGGTGTTTCAGGTAAGAAAGGTAAAAGTACACTACCAACCATAACGGAAAGCACTTCTCCAAAGTTGAAACTTGTTGCCATTTTAATATATTTCATTAAATTAACAAAAGTTCTTCTACCTTCTGTTACACCATCAAATAGCACATTTAAATCTTTTTCTAGTAAAATAATATCAGCAGATTCTTTTGCAATATCAACAGCTGTATCAACAGACACACCAACATCGGAATTAAGTAGAGAAGGGCCATCGTTAATACCATCTCCCATATAACCAACAATATTACCAGATGTTTTTAAAAGACGCACAATTCTTGCTTTTTGAATAGGCGAGAGTTTGGCAAAAATATTAGTATTTTTTAAATGTCTTAAAAGAGCAATATCGCTTAATTTATCAATTTGGCTTCCTACCACAATTCTTTTTGAGTTAATACCAACTTTATTACATACTGCTCTTGTTACCTCTAAGTTATCACCAGTAAGAACAATTACGCGAATGCCAGCCTTATTTAATTTCAAAATGGATTCTTTTGCACTTTCTTTTGGTGGATCTAAAAAGCCAATAAAGCCCATTAAAACCATATTTGCTTCGGCTGAAACATCAAAATTTGTAATATTTTCAATTTCATTTTTTTGACATACCGCAACTACTCTTAAGCCATCTTCATTTAAACTTTTACTAATATCTAAAATCTGTTTTTTAATTTCTTTAGTAATTGGGCTCACTTGCCCTTGGTAATCCACAAAACTACAAATACTTAAAATTTCTTCTACTGCACCTTTGGTAATCATTTGCTTTTTATTTTCGTCTTGTAAAATAACAGATAAGCGCCTACGAGAGAAATCAAAAGGGATTTCATCTATTTTTTTATATTTGGTTTGAAAGGTTTCCATTCCATTTTCCAAACCTCTTTTAATAACTGCCTCATCAATATTACCTTTTAAGCCAGTTTGAAAATAAGAATTTAGAAAAGCATGCTTCAAAACACGAATGTCTTCGTTTCCTTTTATATCTAAATATTTTTCAAGAACAATTTCGTCTTTTGTTAAAGTTCCTGTTTTATCCGTACACAAAATATTCATAGCACCAAAATTTTGGATAGAATCTAGTTTTTTTACAATAGTTTTCTTTTTTGACATACGAACAGCGCCTTTAGACAAACTAGAAGATAAAATAACAGGAAGTAAAAGAGGTGTAATACAAATGGCAATAGCAACCGCAAAGGTAAAAGCAAGAATAACATGATGCTTCCACGCATTTAAAAGAAAAACAATAGGAATAATAATGACCATAAAACGAATAAGAAGCCTACTAATGTTTTCAATTCCTTCTTGAAAAGCAGTTTTAGGTTTACCAGTAGAAAGTGTGTGAGCTACTTTTCCAAAATAAGTGTCATCACCAGTTTTAATAACTACTGCTTTTGCACTTCCAGAAGTAACATTGGTGCCCATAAAACAAATTGTTTCTAAATCAGCAATATTTTCAATTTCTTCCATAGAAAGAGTGGGTTCAGATGATTTTTTTACAGCCTCTGATTCACCAGTTAAAGAAGATTGCCCTACATATAAATCTTTTGCCTCTAACACCCTTAAATCAGCAGGAATCATGCTACCAGCAGAAAGAAGAACAATATCACCAAGTACTACTTCTTTCATAGGTATTTGCATTTCTTTTCCTTCACGAATAACGGTTGTAGTAGTTGCTACTAGCTCTTTTAATTTTTCTGCTGCTTTATTTGAACGATACTCTTCAAAAAAATCTAGCAAAGTACTTGCCGAAACTAAAATAGCAATAACAATAATATTAGCATAGCTTGCTTCTTCTGCTAAATAAACGTCAGTATAAAATAGAATAAATACAATTCCAAGTAAAATACAGTTAAAAGGGGAAAGAAGGCTTTCTAAAAAATAATGATACCACTTTTTTGGCTTTGCGCCTGTTATTTCGTTTAGACCGAATTTTTCTAAATTTTCTTTTGCAGTATTGGTATTAAGCCCTTCTGTAGAAACAGAAAATTCTTTCATAAATTGTTCTTTTGGTAAGGTAGCTTCTTTTCCATATAATTTTGCTACATCTACTTCTTCTTTTGCGTCTGCCATAAAATATCAACTCCATTTTTTTCTTTTTTTATAGTATACCACTATTTTGAAAAAGTAGTTAAAAAATTATTATTTTTTTACAAATAAATCCTTACACCACTTTTCATGATATAATAATTTGATAATGTTTACAAGAAGATACAAATATTAAAAAAATACTATGAAAATACAAAGTTTTGTGATATAAAAAAGAAAAATAAACAATGTCAATATAGCAATTATATTATGAAATAATTGTTATATAAAGGTTTATAGGTAACCTTAAAAACCTAAATATATTATACAAGGAAAAATTAAAATGAAGAAAAAACAAAAAAATAAGAAAAACAAAATTATCTTATTTTTAGCACTAATTTTAGTAATTGTAATTCTTTTGCTATGTTTTGTAAAAAAAGAGCCAACCAATACACCAGAGGCTACTTTAAAAACCTATATGTCTTATATTTTAGAGAAAAATTATGAAGGCATGTACGAATTATTAAGTAGTAAAACAAAGCAAGAAGTAGAAAAAGAAACTTATCTTTCTCGTAACAAAAATATTTATGAAGGAATTGAAATAAGCAATTTAAAAATCCATGTAGTAAAAACAAATAAAAAAGAAGAAACAGCAGAAGTCATTTATCAAGTTACAATGCAAACAGTAGCAGGAGAAATAAATTTTTCTAATACAAGCTACTTTACAAAAGAGGAGGAAGACTACAAATTAAACTGGTCTTCAAATGACATTTTTCCAGAATTAGAAAACAATTATAAAGTAAGAGTAGAAACTATAGAAGCAGATAGAGGAAAAATACTAGATAGAAATGGAAATATTTTAGCAGGAAAGCAAACAGCTTCTCAAGTAGGATTAGTGCCAGGTAGAATGAACAGCGATACCAAAGAACAAGACATTGCAAAGGTAGCAGAACTTTTAGATATTTCTAGTGAAAGCATAAACAGTAGCTTATCTGCTTCATATGTAGGAGAAGACACTTTCGTTCCTTTAAGAACCATTCGAAAAACAGAGCAAGCTTTAAAAAATCAATTACTAGAAATAAAAGGAATAAAAATTATAGACACCGAAGAAAGAATTTATCCATTAGGAGAAGCAACTTCTCATCTTCTTGGATATATTCAAGGAATAAGTGCAGAAGAATTAGAGGAAAAGAAAAACGAAGGCTATAACGAACATAGTAAAATAGGAAAATCTGGGTTAGAAAAAATATATGAAAATCGTTTGAAAGCAATAAATGGAGCAGAAATTTATATTATAAATGAAGAAGGTAAACGAATAGCAAACATAGCAAAAGTAGAAGCCCAAAACGGAGAAGATATAAAATTAACTATTGATAGCAAGGTGCAAGAGGCGTTATATGAGCAATTTAAAGAAGATAAAAGTGCGCATGTAGCAATGAACCCAAAAACAGGTGAAATTTTAGCTTTAGTTAGCACACCTACTTTTGATTCAAATGACTTTAGTTTAGGTATGACAACCAATAAGTGGAATGCACTATCTCAAAATGAAGCAAAACCTTTTTATAATAGGTATTTAGCAAGCTATGCACCGGGCTCTTCTATTAAACCTGTAGTAGGAGCTCTAGGGTTAAACTTAGGCAAGTTTACAAAAGAAGAAAGCTTCGGCTCAAGTAGTACTAAATGGCAAAAAGATAGCAGTTGGGGAGATTTCTATATTTCGACTTTAACTACTTATTCAGGAGAGCAAAATTTACAAAATGCTTTAATTTATTCTGACAATATTTATTTTGCGAAAGCAGCATTAAAAATTGGAATAGAAGATTTTGAAAAAGGCTTAAAAGAAATTGGTTTTAAGCAAAAAATAGAATTTGGGCAAGATATGGAACAATCTTCTTATTCTAATTCTGATACCATAACAAGTGAAAAACAACTAGCAAATAGTGGCTACGGACAAGCAGAAATGCTAGTAAACCCAATTCATATGGCAATGATATATTCTAGTTTCACAAATGAAGGAGATATGGTAATGCCATATATAGAATATAAAGAAAATAGCACACCTACTTATTATAAAAAGCAAGCCTTTAGTAAAGAAACAGCAAATGCAATTAAAGATAGTTTAATTCAAGTAGTAGAAAATCCAAATGGAACAGCTCATAGTGTAAAAATAGATGGACTAACCATAGCAGGAAAAACAGGAACAGCAGAAATAAAAGCTTCCAAAGATGACACACAAGGCACTGAAATTGGTTGGTTTGATAGTTTCTTAGTAAATGGAAAAAGAGAAATGCTAATTATTAGCATGGTAGAAGACGTAAAGGGTAGAGGCGGAAGCCACTATCTACTTGACAAAATAAAAACAATTTATGAAGGAATTTAAAAAAGCGAACAAGAGGGACGCCCCTTTTCGTTCCATTTTGGAACGGTGGGGACACCCCTTATTTTTTTAAATAATTATTATACAGTAAACTAACTTTGCACATAAAAAATTGACAAAATAAACATAAAGCTGTAAAATAAAATTGTTACAACGTAAACCACGTTTTCATAAGGAGGCAGCTATGGCGAATGTAAAAGACATCATTGCTTCCATTGAGGAACTGGACAAGGAAAAAGAAGAGGAAATGCAGAAATTAAGGCTTGCTATCTTTCAATTGCAACGGCAACTCAAAGAAGCACAAGATGAAGCAGAAAAGTGGAAAAACATTGCATCTCAGCCCAAATAGGTTTCTATAATGGAAATCTAAAAGTTATGAGTTCTATTGGTGGTAAAACTCATAAACCAAAGAAGGTGTCCTAAAACAGGAGCACGAAAGCAAAAAGAAGGTGTCCTAAAGCAGGAGCACGAAAGCAAAAAGAAAGTGTCCTAAAATAGGAAACCAAAAACAAAAATTCCAGTGAGAAATCGCTGGAATTTTTGCATGCAAAAAAGAAAGCAAATTTATGAAATAAAGTAAAAATAATAAAATATATTACAAAAACATTACAATTATATTACAAATCATAAAACAATATTGACTAATAAGTTATAAAAAGATATACTTAAATTAGTAGCAACTTATAAACATAAAATAATTATATATAAGCAAAATTCTAAAATTGCTATTCGTGTAATAAAAGAAAGGGTGGAACAAATGAAAAGTAAAGAAAAGAGAAACATTTTAATATTAATAGGGGTAGGAGTATTAATTATAGCAATACTTTTTGTATGCACAAGAGGAAATAAAAAAGAAGAAGCAACAGGAGGAAATCCAGCAACAGAGCAAAATAGTGCAAGTCAAGGAAAATATACTAAAGTAGAAGAAAATGGAAGTATAGTAAATACAAGTGAAAAGTTACATGAAAATAGAGAAGATTCAGGATTTTTAGTAAGTAATATAAGTTTTGAAGAAGTAAATGGAGAAACTGTACTAAAAGCAAGAATAACTAATAAAACAGGAGCAGACCAAGAAACTTTCCTTGGGAATATAGTATTAATAGATAAACAAGGCAATGAAATAGGAAGAATTCCAGTAAGAGTATCAAATACACAAAAAGATGAAATGGTAGATATAGAAGCGTCAATTACCGAAAGCTATGCAAATGCATATGACTTTAGACTAGAAAAATAGAAAGATAAAGAATGAAAATACTAAATTGGTTGTTTGAAGGAATGAACTTCTAATGTAGGATTTTCATTTTTTAGCATAAAAAGTTACATCATACGAAAAAAGGAGAAAATGTATGAAAAAGAGTACATATAAGAATAAAAGTAATGAGCTAAAAAATAAAGGAATAACATTAATTGCATTAGTAATAACTATTGTTTTATTAATCATATTAGCGGGAGTTACCATTAGTTTACTATTAACAGATAACGGTCTATTTAAAAAAGCAGAAAGCACGCAAAAAATACAAGATTTAGCAACATTACAAGAAAGATTAGAACTAGAAAAAGCACCAATACAAATAGAGAATGAAGGAAATGTAAATCTTGAAAATTATTTAGAGCAAATACAAGAAGGTGAAAAACCATATACTGTAGATTCTGTAGAAAAATTAAACGATACAAATGCAGAAATAGTAGTAGATGAGCAATATAAATTCCTAGTAAAAGATAAACAAAATGGCGATGTAGAAATAATCTACCAAGGAATAGCAAGAGTAGAAGATTTAACAATAGATCCAACAAGTGCAACATATACATATCCAACTTCAGGAACTTTTGAAGTAACAAACAATAAAAGCGGTGGAAAATTATCAGTAAAGAGTAATAATGATAATATAGCAAAAGCAAGTATAGATGGAACAACAGTAACAGTAACACCAGGAATAGTATCAGGGCAAACAGAAATAATAGTAATATCAGAAGCAAATGGAGAATATGCAGAAAATAAAGTAGCACATAAAGCAAAAGTAGAAAATGGAACAATAGAATTAAGAGCAGAAGCCTACGAAGGAAGTTACGATGGACAAGAGCACGATGCATTAGAAAACATATATGTTAATCCATCTGATGCAAAACGAAAATACACATTAAACGGTAAAGAATATGAAGATATACCAAAAGTATCAGGAGCATCTGAATATACGGTAGCATTAGAAGCAAGTAAACCAGGATATATGACAAATACAATAACTAAAACAGTAACAATAGGAAGACAAGGAAATAAAGAAGGGAACTTAACATTATCTGAGGCAAGTGGAATATTAACATATCCAGAAGAAAAAACATTTAAAGTAACAAATAATGCAAGCGGAGGAGATTTAAGTGTAACATCATCAAACGAAGCAGTAGCAACAGTAAAAATTGATATAAGCCAAAAACCACCAGTAGTAACAATAACACCAAAGGCAATTGATAAAGATGGACAAATAGCAACAATAACAGTAAAAAGTGCAGCAACAAATAATTACGAAGAACAAACAGTAACATACACAGCAACAGTAAACCAAGGTACTATTTCAATAGAAGCAACACCATATACAGGAACGTATGACGGACAAGCACATGATGCAGCAAATAACGTAAAAATAACACCAAATGGCTGTAAAGTAACATACTCATTAAATGGAGCAACATACAGTGAAACAATGCCAAAAGTAACAAATGCAGGTAGTTACACAGTAGCAATACAAGCAAGTAAGCAAGGATATATAACTAAAACACTAACATTAACAAAGACAGCAACTGTAGACAAAGCAAGTGGACAATTAACATTATCAGCAACAAGTGGAACATTAACATATCCAAATACAATAACATTTGATGTAACCAAAAATGTAAGTAACGGAAATTTAACTGTATCATCAAACAATAATAATGTAGCAACAGCAAGTATAATCGGAAATAGGGTAACAATAACACCACAAGCGATAACAGAAGATAATCAAAAAGCAACAATAACAGTAAAGAGTGAGTCAACAGAAAATTATAATGAAAAAACAGCAACATATACAGTAACAGTAAATAGAGGTTCAATTTCAATAGAAGCAACACCATACACAGGTACATATGATGGACAAGCACATGATGCAGCAAATAACGTAAAAATAACACCAGGCGGCTGTAAAGTAACATACTCATTAAATGGAGCAACATACAGTGAAACAATGCCAAAAGTAACAGATGCAGGTAGTTACACAGTAGCAATACAAGCAAGTAAACAAGGATATATAACTAAAACACTAACATTAACAAAGACAGCAACTGTAGGACAAAAAAATGCAAGTGGCTTTACAGTAGATTTAAGTTCAACAACATTTACATATACAGGTAAACAACAAGCCCCAACAGTGACAGTAAAAGACGGAACAAAAAAATTAACAAGTGGAAAAGATTATACAGTAGCATTTAGCGATAATATAAATGCAGGAAAAGTAACAGTAACAGTAACAGGAATAGGAAACTATACAGGAACAAAGACAGCAAATTATACAATAAATAGAGCAGGTGGTTCAGTAAATTTATCTGCAACTAGTGGTACAATTTCAGTTGGGCAAACAACAACATTTACCGCATCAGGAACTGGAACCTTAAGTGTATCATCATCAAATACAGGAGTAGCTACAGCAAGTATAAGTGGAACAACAGTTACAGTAAAAGGAATAGGAGCAGGAAGTGCAACAATCACAGTAACAAGTGCAGTAGCAACAAACTATAATTCAGCAAGTAAAAATTATTCGATTACAGTAAAATTTGACCCAAATAATTTAACAATAGGAAGTGCAATAAATCCTAATAATTACGGGAAAAAGGTAGTTGGTTATTCTGCGGGAGGAATAAGCGATTGGAGATTATATTATCAAGATGCTAATTATACTTATATAATAAGTGCTTCCGTTCAACGAGTTGGTTTAATTGAAAGTTTCAGTCGAGATGCAGGATATTCTCCAGGAAATCAGTATACTATAAGTGCAATAGGACTATCTTTAAACCAATCAAATAAGACATACCTTTTGGCTAACAATAATAGCTGCAATTATGCCTTGGGTTACTTAAATGATCCTAACTGTTGGTCAGAATATAAAAGTGGGAATGCTTTATTTGCAATTGGTGGACCAACTTTAGATTTAATGTTTAATTCATATACAGCAGTTAACCCTACAAGTTCGATGAAAATAAAACCTTCTACAACGAATATGGGTTGTCAATGTGTAAATCCAACCAGTCCAATAGATACTAATGTTTGTAATGGTTTATATAACAATGGTGTTGATTACTGGCTTGCGACAGATGGGGCAACTCAAGGTAGTACAATGTCGGTGAGTGGCTCAGCAGGAAAAGTAATGTTTACAGATACGAATAACACGAACTTAGTAAGATTCAATCGAGGTTTCCGCCCTATAGTTTGCTTACCTACTGCAACTTTTAACTATGGATTACAATAGCATACTAAAAATTATATGTAAGGTGCATTTGCACATGTTTAAATGGAACTTCTACTGTTACGGTTTCCGAACAGTATTAATACCATAGAACTAAAAAGATTAGGAAAAACCTAATCTTTTTTTCATAATTATACACCTTGGAAAGATTTGGACGCGTCCCAAATCTTTCCAACTAATCTTTAATCTCTTCTTTTTCCAAAGATAGACAAAATACGTAAAAAGATATTAATGAAATCTAAATATAATTCCATAGCACCATAAATATGAATTTTGTCTTGGTCAATGGTATCTATTAAGCTTAATTGTTTTATTTTATTCATATCATAAGCTGTAATACCGAAGAAAACAAGTAAAATAACCCAATCTATAATAATGTCTAAAGTAGAATTTTTAAAGAATAAATTAAATAAACTAACTACTAATCCAGCAAGTAAAGTACCAAAAAGTAAAGTATGCCAATTACTTAAATCTTTTTTAGTTTTATAACCGTAAAGTGCAAAGCCACCAAATAATAAACTTGATACTACAAAAAGTAAAATAATAGAATTTAATTCAAAAGCATAAAAAATAGTAGCAAGAGAAACGCCGTTAATAGCAGCATATACAAAATATAAAATTCCTACAATTGTTGCTGGCAACCTTCGAAATAAAAGCGAAAATACTAAAACTACAACAAGTTCTGAAATTAGTAAAATACCAAAATAACCTTCTTGTAAAATAGTATCAAATAAACCAGTAGAATAAGTATAAAAACTAACCAAAGCAGTTCCAAGTAAACCTAAAAACATCCAAAAGAAGGTCTTAGGTAAAATATCACTTGCTTCATCTACATTATGAATAACATTTGAAAAATTTTCTTCCTCTCCAATCATATAAAAAACCTCACTTTCTTATCTAAAAAGATATATATATAAATAAAATATAAAAATAATATATAAAAATAAAATATAAAAATAATATATAAAAATAAAATATAAAAATAATATATAAAAATAATATATAAAAATATATTATGCAAAAATTATAACAAATCTTATAAATTTGAAATAGCATTTCTTGCTAGTTCATCACAACGATTATTATATTCGTTATCACTGTGACCTTTTACTTTTTTGAATTCAATCTCATGAGTTTTAGTAAACTGATATAATGTTTCCCACAATTCTTTATTTTTAACCGGACTGCCGTCAGCCGTTTTCCAATTTTTTTTCGTCCAATTATAAATCCAGCCTTGTAAAAAAGCATTTACTACATAAGCGCTATCACTATAAATTTCAATATGACAGGGAAATTTAATTAATTTTAAAGCCTCAATTACAGCAGTTAATTCCATAATATTATTTGTTGTATTTTTCTGCCCACCAGAAATTTCTTTTTTATGACTTTGATACATTAAAATAGCACCCCAACCACCGTGGACCAGGGTTTCCGAGAACAAGCACCATCTGTATAAATTGTAACTTTTTCCATAATATTTGTCCTTTCGATTGAAAATTAAAAAGTTTTGTGATATTATATCAATGAATTAAAAAATATACAAGGAAAAAAAGAAAAATATATCATATTTTTATAAGGAAAGTCATAAGAGAGGGGAAATAAATATGGCAACCGTTTTAGGAATTATTGCAGAATATAATCCATTTCATAATGGTCATTTATACCAAATAGAAGAAGCTAAAAAACAAACAGGCGCCAAATATGTTGTGGCAATTATGTCTGGCAATTTTACACAAAGGGGTAATAGTTCTTTAGTTAATAAATGGGTAAAAACACAAATGGCGATTGAAAACGGTGTAGACATGGTGCTAGAACTACCTACTATATATAGTATTTCCAGTGCAGAAAATTTTTCAGAAGGTGCTATTAAAATATTAGATAGTTTAAAAATTGTAGATACACTTTGCTTTGGAACAGAAACAGCAGATTTTGCAGCATTAAACAATATTGCTAATGTTTTATATAATGAACCTAAAGAATATGTTGCACTTTTAAATCATGAATTGAGTAAAGGGCTATCTTATCCAAAAGCAAGAGAAAATGCACTTCTTATGTACTTAAACGACATAAAAAGATATGCCAATATAATGTCAGGTTCTAACAATATTTTAGCCGTAGAATATTTAAAAGCCATGAAACATTTGAAAAGTGGCATGAAACCACTAGCAATAGAACGAAAAAAAGTATATTATAATGACGAAAGAATAGTAGATGAATTTGCAAGTTCTACTGCTATTCGTAAATTAGTAGCAACAGAGCAATATGATGACTTAAGAAAAGTAATGCCTAAAAGTTCGTATATGTTATTAAAAGAAGAAATTCATAAAGGAAATTATGTTTTAGACTTAGTAAAATATGAAAAAGAAATATTATATGCACTTAGAAGAATGTCTGTGCAAGAAATTGCAGAACTTGCAGATGTTACAGAAGGGTTAGAAAATGCAATAAAAAGTGCAGCAGATTCTTGCAACAATTTAATTGACTTAGTAAATATTATTAAATCGAAAAGATATACGCAAACAAGGATACAAAGAATTTTATTATATGCTTTACTTGGAATTACAAAAAAAGATATGCAAAATTCCAAAAAATTAATACCTTATGCAAGAGTACTAGGTGTAAATAATAGAGGAAAAGAAATGCTATCAGATATTTGCCAAATTAACCCTAAAATTCAAATGGTAACTTCTGTAAAAGATTATATGGTAAAAAGTACAAATAAACAATTGAAAGAAATGTTACAAAAAGATATTTTTGCTACTAATATCTACACTTTAGGGTATGAATATGATTCGTGGGCAAATTTAGATTATACAAATAAATTAATAACACTATAAAAAAATGGAAAGATTTGGGACGCGTCCAAAACTTTCCAATTTTTTTGTATAGAAAGAAAGTCATTGTCAAAGACTAATATTACAAAAATATTACGATTACATTACATTTTATATAAAAATATTGACTAGAAAGTTAAATATGGATAGAATAATAATCTAAAAAAGTAGCAACTTATAAACATAATATACAAACAATTGATACTTTTTATTTATTCTATATTTTTTTATACAATAGTGAAAATACAGAATATAAAAATGTACCATGAATTATACAAAGGGGGAAATAGGAATGATTAAGTTAAGAAAAAATTTAAATGTTAAATTTAAATCAACTAATGGAATTACTCTAGTTTCACTTGTAGTAACAATTATAGTGTTAATCATATTGGCAGGAATAAGCCTAAATTTAACCTTAGGTGAAAACGGTTTATTTACTATGGCAAAAAAAGCGAAAGAGAATATAGAATTAGCACAAATAGAAGAACAAACAAGAATGAATGAACTATATGATGAATTAGAACAAGGTAGCTATTATGAAAATCCTGAAATAGGCGAATTAGAAGATACGATTGATAAATTAAATGAAAATATAAAAAGTTTAGAAGAGCAGTTAGAAAGTGCAAAACAAGAAAAACAAGGATTGCAAGAGAATATACAAGAATTAAATGGACAGATAACTACTTTGCAAGGACAAGTTGCTCAACAAAAAACAGAAATAGAAGAAAAGAAGGCAAAAATAAATGAATTAACAAGTCAAGTAGAAGAAGATAAAACGAGCATAGAAGAAAAAGAAAGACAAATAGAGGACTTAAATAAACAAGTAGCGCAAGGGAAAGCAGATTTACAAGAAAAACAAAAAGAAATAACTGATTTAACAAACCAAGTAGAAGAAGCTAAGACCAATATACAAAATAAACAAAAAGAAATAGATAATTTAAAAAGTGAAAAAAGTGAATTAGAACAACAAGTAGCAACAAAAGAAGCAACAATACAAGAAAAAGAAAATCAAATTAATAGCTTAAATGAACAACTAAATGCAAAAGATACGCAAATAGCAAATCAAAAACAACAAATAACAAATTTGCAAAATAATAAAACAGAATTAGAAAGTCAAGTAGCTAATTTAAAAACACAAGTAGCAGAATTAGAAAAAGAAGTATCAGTAAATATGGTAAATGTAGGAGATGCAATTATTCCAGTACCAAAAGGTTTTTACTATGTAGGAGGCACAAAAGCAAGTGGAGTAGTAATATCAGATAATCAAAGTGATGAAAACAAATATGCAAATGTACTAAATGGAGATGTGCCAGCAGGTGTAAAATATAATGAAAATGATGGAACAGTTGATATTGCAAATTCAGAATTGAAGGGTAATCAGTTTGTATGGATACCAGTAGAATTGAAAGATTATAAAAAAATAAGTTGGGGTCAACAGTATCAAAATACTCTATGGGAAACACAAACAAATACAGCAGAACTTACACAAATAAAAAAGTATGGTGGATTTTATATAGGAAGATATGAAGCAGGAACACGTAATATTACATTGTCAACAGGAGCAAATTTTGCAGGAGCACATGAAACAACAGATTGGACAAATGATAATTTTTGTATACGTGAAGGAAAGTCTACAGTAACAGGAAAAATTACTTGTATGGCAGGAGAGATACCATATTATCATGCAGATTATTTCACAGCATTAGAATTATGTAATAACATGTATAACGACTCAAATTATGTTCAAAGTGGTTTAGTAACAGGCACAATGTGGGATACTATGCTAAATTTTATAGCAGGAGACAATAGAAATATAGTAACAACAGAAAGTTACTGGGGAAATTACAATACAGATAATAATAATGTAAAATACAAAGCAGGTCAGGGAAGATATACGTTAGCATTTGAGGATAGGGTAGGAAATTTTATAGCATCAGATGGAAAATTTTATGCATTTTCAATAAGAACCACAGCAAGTACAGAAAATGCGAAGAAAAAGAATTTGTATGATATAGCAGGAAACTTATATGAATGGACACAAGAAGCATCTTACTATAATAGCACTGATGGCACCTTAGAAAGTTATGTACTTCGTGGAGGTAGCTTTTACCACAATTATTCTAGTGTTCCAGTGTGTTACCGTGGTACTAGTTATGCTACTAATACTCGTACAGACATTGGCTTCCGCCCGGCACTATACATTAGATAAAATCATTTTGGGTGTTTCCAACTTTTGTTACAGTTTTATTACATTTTAATAACATTTGCATAACATTGTTGAAATATATAATTTTTTAAAATATAATGGAGAAAAGAGGAAAAATAGCAAAATAATGTCTCTTAATATACAAATATTTTATAATATAAAAAGAGGCATAAGGAGGAAAAAATGTCAGAAACATTTGCAGAATATATTTTAAATGAAGAAGACTGGATTCGAAAAATGGAAATAATGTTTTACTTGCAAAAAAAGGCAAGAGTATTTTTTGACAAATCTGTTGTACTAAAAACCGAACTTACAAAATTATTTATAGAAACAATGAAAATTGATGTAGATGAAAATTTAGTCATTACTGCATGCTTATTATGTAATTGCAAAAAACCAACGGATTTTAGTGATATTTCTAAAGTAAAAACTTATGCAAAAGACGGGGCAGAATATTTGAGAACTCTTGGCTTTTCAGAACGTTTTTGTAAAATATGTGAAGAAGTTAATCGCTATTCTGGAAGCACTCCACGAGAAAAGGAAGGAGATATATTAGAATTAGTAGATCAATTTGGTGGAATGTTAATGGATAGACCAGAAAGAATTGCTTTCAAACCAGATGAAGCTTTAGTATTATTAGAACATCGAAATTTAAAAGGAGTAGAAAATAGATATTTAGAACAATTTAAACAGTTTGTAAATCAAATGCAGGAGGTGTATGTATAATGGGTATTAAAATTCCAGCTATTAATCGTATGAGTAATCTTACAAATAGTGCATCTAATTTGCAACAAGCTATTACAGGAATGGCACAATTCCATGAAATTGTAGTTCAAGAATTGGAAAGAAAACAAAAAGAAAGAGAAAAGAAAGAAGAAGAAAAAGAACAAATTACTATGGAATTTGATCCAGAAGAACTAGATGCTAATGTAGAAACTTTAGTTCTTAGAAATAAAAATAGTTTTAAAGATAGGATATCAGTACAAACAAATAATAATACACAAACAAAACAAGAACTACAAACTGAAATAAAAGAACCAAAGCAAAACAAAAATAGTGGAATAGAAAAATATTAAATAAAAAAGGGTGCTTTCTTTCGCTCTGTTTTAGAACGGTAAAGCATTCTTTTTGTTTACATTGTGAAAGGAATTAAAATTAATTTTTAATGTATAGAAAAATTGAAATTAATTTTTAATGTATAAAAAAATTAAAATTAATTTTAATGTATAAAAAAATTAAAATTAATTTTAATGTATAAAAAAATTAAAATTAATTTTAATGTATAGAAAAATTGAAATTAATTTTAATGTATAAAAAATTAAAATTAATTTTAATGTATAGAAAAATTGAAATTAATTTTTAATGTATAAAAAAATTAAAATTAATTTT
>CANQFS010000033.1 GCA_947599825.1 uncultured Clostridia bacterium | reverse complement strand
TTAAAAATTTTACAAAAAAAATAAGCATTTTCAGTGCTTAACAAAATTTTTTTATTAAGAAAGTGTCAAACTTCCGTAAATCTAAATAAAGAAAAAAGTGAAATCATATTAGAAGTAAAAAATCAAGGAGAAAAAATACCAGAAGAAGAAAGAGAAAAAATATTTGAAAGATTTTATCGAATCGACAAAGCAAGAAATAGAAAAGAAAAAAGATATGGGCTAGGCCTTGCTATTGCAAAATCTATTGTAGAAAAATATAAGGGAAAAATAGAAGTATTATACCAAGATGGATTTACCATATTTAAAGTTATATTTTAGATTTAAAAATAGACTAGTTTTTCTTTTTATTTTATGATAATATAAGAAAAGTATAATACATTACCTTATGGAGAAAATAAAATTGGAAAGGAATGATATAAAAAATGGAAAAAGCAAAAGTTTATTTTACAAAAGAAATTACAAAGGAAAGTCTTATCAAAATTTATGAGAAAGTAGGAAAAGAATTAACAGGAAAAGTGGCTGTTAAAATATCAACAGGAGAACCAGGAGGGCACAATTTCTTAAATCCAAATTTGATTAAAGATTTAGTACAAAAATTAAATGGAACAATTGTAGAATGTAACACAGCTTATGCAGGAAGAAGAAATACTACAGAAGAACACTGGAAAGCAATCAAAGAACATGGCTTCATGGATATTGCAAATGTAGATATTATGGACGAAGACGGTGATATGCCAATTCCTGTTAGAAATGGTTTACATCTAAAAGAAAACTATGTAGGAGCACATCTTGCAAATTATGATTCTATGTTAATGCTATCTCATTTCAAAGGACATGCTATGGGAGGATTTGGCGGAGCATTAAAAAATATGTCTATTGGCGTAAGTTCTTCAGGTGGAAAGGCATGGATTCATACAGCGGGAAAAACAACAAAACCAAATGAATTATGGGCAAATTTGCCAGAACAAGATCATTTTCTAGAATCTATGGCAGAAGCAGATGAATCTGTAATTGATTATATGAAAGGAAACATTGTATATATCAATGTTATTAACAACCTTTCTATCGATTGTGACTGCGATAGCAACCCAGAAGCACCTTGTATGAAAGACATAGGAATTACTGCTTCTTTAGACCCAGTTGCAGTAGACAAAGCAAGTCTAGACTTAGTATATAATTCAGAAGATGAAGGAAAACAAAGATTAATTCATAGAATTGAAGAAAAACACGGAATTCGAACAGTAGAGCATGCAGAAGAATTAGGAATTGGAACAACAAATTACGAACTAATTTCAATAGATTAAAAAAAACGAACAGGAGGGACGCCCATTTTGGACGCTAAATGACACCCACTTCAATTTTAAATTAAAAATAAAGAATGATTATTTCAATAAAAAAATGACACAAAAGGGACAGAAGATGCAAGGGCAAACGTCCCCAATGCATTAAGTTAGATAATGCAAAGGGAAATGTCCCCAATGCATAAATCAAAAGGAATGAAAAAAATGGAAGAACAATTTACAAGAACAGAGTTACTAATTGGAAAAGAAGCAATGGAAAAATTAAAACAAGCAAAAGTAGCCATCTTCGGAATAGGAGGAGTTGGCTCTTTTGTTATAGAAGGCTTAGCAAGAGCAGGAGTGCAAAAATTCGTATTAGTAGACCATGATGTAGTAGATGCTACAAATTTAAATAGGCAAATTATTGCAACTACCAAGACAATAGGAAAAGATAAAGTAGATGTAGCTAAAGAAAGAATATTGGAAATTAACCCTAATGCACAGGTAGAAATACATAAAGAATTCTTTATTCCAGAAAGCAAAGGAATTTTAGATGAAAGCATTGACTATATAGTAGATGCCATAGATACTGTTACTGCAAAAATTGAGTTAGTAGTAAGAGCAGAAAAATTAAATATTCCTATTATTTCTAGTATGGGAACAGGAAATAAATTGGATCCAACGAAATTTGAAGTAACAGATATTTATAAAACCAGTGTCTGCCCACTTGCAAAAGTTATGAGAAAAGAACTAAGAGCAAGGCAAATTAAAAAGTTAAAGGTAGTATATTCAAAAGAAGAACCAATCAAACCAAAAGAAACATGCGAAGAAAACAGTCAAATAGGTTATTTTCAAAAGGGAAAGGCTAAAGAAAATGACGAAATAGGTTATTTTCAAAAGGAAAAGGCTGAAAAAAATGACCAAATAGGTTATTTTCAAAAGGAAAAGGCTAAAGAAAATGACGAAATAGATTATTTTCAAAAGGAAAAGGCTAAAGAAAATGACGAAATAGATTATTTTAAACAAGAAAATCTAACAAGCAATGAAATAAAAGAATTTCGCAGTAGAAAGAGTATAGTGCCGGGAAGTATTTCATTTGTACCTTCTGTAGCAGGGCTTATTGTAGCAGGCGAAGTGATAAAAGATCTAATAAATAACAATTAACAGTATTATGAAAAAATTGTACTTTTTTATTAGAAAAAAAGAAAATTCATAGATTTAAAATTAAAAAAATTTTGAAAGCATGTATTTTTCTAAGAAAAACGTAAAGCTTCAAAACGGTGTAATTTTAATAAATTATGCCGTTTTTCAATTTTTATATTGTTAAAAATAAATAAATTGTATATAATAAGAAGAGAAAAATGTCAAAAAAGAGGAAAAAATGTTATATCCATATGAAGTTATTGAAGTAAAGCCAAAATTAAATAAGAAAAAAGTATTTTTTGCTATTCTTATAATAATTGCCATAATAGCATTAGCCATTTTTTACGCTTTTCAACTTGCAGAACACAAAAGAGAACAAGAAATTGAAAAGGAAAAAATAGAAGAGCAAGCCAGAATAGAAGAAAGAAGGCAAGAGGAAGAAAGATTAAAAGAAGAGCAAAAAAAAGAAGAACAATTATCTAAAGTTACGAATCCATTTACAGAAGAACAAATGCAAGCAGTAGAAAATATTTACAGTTCAGAAGAAAAAAGAGTATTTTTAACTTTTGATGACGGACCAACCCAAGCCGTAACACCTTATATTTTAGATTTATTAAAGCAAGAAGATATTAAAGCAACATTCTTTGTGTTAGGAAGTAGAGCAAAAGTCAATCCAGAATTAATTCAAAGAGAATTTGCAGAAGGACATTATATTGCAAATCATAGTTATAGTCATAAATACAGCCAAATTTATCAAAATAGCCAAACTGTATTAGATGAGTATAATACTACAGAACAATATATTCAAGAAGCATTAAACAATCCTAACTATCATTCAAAAGTATTTCGTTTTCCTGGTGGTTCACAGGGAGGCTATTATAATAAAATAAAAAATGAAGCAAAGCAATTTTTAAGGCAAAATGGAATTGTATCTGTCGATTGGAATGCTTTATCTAAAGATGCAGAAGGTGCAAATACAAAAGAAGCATTATTACAAAATGTAATTGCAACCGTTGGTCAAAAACAAAGTGTGGTTCTTTTAATGCATGATGCGGCAGATAAAATTTTAACGTATGAAACTTTGCCAGATATCATACAATACTTAAGAGATAACGGTTATACATTTAAAACATTATACGATATTTTATAGAATATTAAAATTTTAAAAGAAGGAGTAGATAGCTATTTGTAGTAGTTATATAGTAGAAATATGATTTATGATGTAATTATAATAGGAAGTGGTCCAGCAGGAATTTCAGCAAGTTTATATACCAAACGTGCTAATTTAAAAACATTAATTATTTCAAAAGGTGAAAGCACGTTAGAAAAAGTAGGAAATATTGAAAATTATTACGGACTAGAAGAAAATGTAAATGGCAAAAAATTACAAGAAATAGGAGAAAAGCAAGCAAAACATTTAGGAATAGAAATAAAAAAAGAAGAAGTAGTTCAAATAGAAAAAAGTATAAATTTCTTAGTAACAACATTAAATCATACGTATGAAACAAAAACTGTTATTTTAGCAACAGGTGCTACAAGAAAAAAGTGTGATATTAAAGGAATAAAAGAATTAGAAGGAAAAGGTGTAAGCTATTGTGCTATTTGTGATGCATTCTTTTTCAAAGGAAAAGATGTTGCTGTTTTAGGAAGTAAAGAATATGCTTTACATGAGGCACAAATATTACTTCCAGTTGCTAATTCGGTTACTATGCTTACAAATGGAGAAGAAGCAATAGAAAAAAGAACACAAGGAATTGACATAGAAGAAAAGAAAATAAAGGAAGTAAGAGGAATAGAGCGTATAGAAGAAGTTACTTTTGAAGACAATACAACAAAAAAGATAGATGGCATTTTTGTTGCTATAGGAACTGCAACTAGTAGTGATTTAGCTAGAAAATTAGGAATAAAAATAGAAGAAAAAACGAATTATATTATTGTAAATAATAAAATGGAAACGAATCTTTCAGGACTATATGCTTGTGGCGATTGTGTAGGTGGAACACTTCAAATTGCAAAAGCTGTGTATGAAGGAATGCAAGCAGGAATATCTGCCATTGATTATTGTAAAAAGAAAGATAATTTATAAAAATAATTTCATTATTATATTCTTAGCTTTATCAATAAAAAATATGTAAGGAGGAAAAATAAATGGAAGTTACAAGTGAAAATTTTGAGCAAGAGGTTTTAAAATCAGAACTACCAGTATTAGTAGATTTTTGGGCTAGTTGGTGTGGTCCATGTAAAATGATGTCACCAGTTGTAGAAAAAATTGCAGAGGAAATGCAAGGAAAAGCAAAAGTTTGTAAAGTAAATGTAGATGAAGAGGAAGATTTAGCAATGCAATATGGAATTATGAGCATTCCAACTTTTCTAGTATTTAAAGATGGAAAAGTAGCTAATTCTACCATTGGTGTGCAAGACAAAGAAGAAATCATAAAATTATTGCAATAGAACATTAAAAGAATTTAAATAGTAAATAAAAAGAATATACAAAAAAGAAAAGATCTTAGTCAAAAAAATAAAAAAATTTAAAAAAAGTTATTGACAAAAGAGTAAAAACTTTGTATAATAAAAATCGTTCTAGTTAGGAACGATTTTTATTATATATATGCAGGTGTAGTTCAATGGTAGAATTCCAGCCTTCCAAGCTGGCTATGCGGGTTCGATTCCCGCTACCTGCTCCAACATTTTGCACCACTGAGAATAAAGGGTTATTTTCAGTTGGTGTTCTTTTTTATATAGTAGGAAAGTTCTCCTTGAAGGAGGACTTTCCGCAGACGATAAATATGGCGAGCCTTAGATTTTCTTAAAATTTCCATTTGTTAGAAAATCTTAGGCTCGCTTTTTTATTTAAAGTAATGTTGCTAATAAACAGAATTAATAAAATCTAAATACTTGAAATATATATAAAACTATAGTATAAATATTATAGTAATTGTAAAAAATTAAAATTTTAAGTTGAATTTTAAGAAGCATAAGGAGGAAAAAGTATGCAAAAAAGAAACAACGTAAATTTACGGGTTATAAGTATCAAAGGAGGGAGTGCTATTTGTGAAATTTGGAATGGAATAGATAGCGGAAGAGAAATAGAAGTCAATTTCCAAAATATTCCCTTTGAAGTTGCAATAGGAGATAACATTGAAGCTACAATCTACTATACGAAAGAAAAAGAAATTGAAAGAGTTATTGTAACACAAAGAAATAGATTATAAGCAACAATAAGAAAGGAAACCTTAAACCAATACTACAAAAGTATTTTGGCAAAAAAAGGTTTCTTTTTTTTGTCATATTTTGTAGAAAATAGTCTATATTTGATATATAATGAACTTATAGAATAAAATAATGTAATGGAGGGAAAGACATGGAAGAAGAAAAAATAATAGAAAATAAACAAGAAACGAAAAAGGAAAAGAAGAAACATATTTTTTTAAAAAGTATATTAATTATTTTAGTTGTTTTTTTACTATTTGTTATTATAATTTCCACTTCATACTATGTATTATTACAAAAAAGAACAAAAGAAATCACAAACTCTAATGCACAAGCAACAATAAAAGAAGAAAAAATAGTAGAATATGGTACAACTTTAAATTATGAAGAAATCATAGAAAATGTAGTCTTAGCTAATAAATTAGCAAAAAACACAAACATCAAAATATGGATAAACGACACATTGATAGAACAACAATATGCATTTGAAATAGTAGGAAATGTAACAATAAAAGTAGAACTTTCTACTCCAATACTACCATTCTCATTAAATGAAAAAATCAGTGAATTTTCAAGTCAATTCTTAAAGCAAGAAATTATATTAGATGAACAAATATATTGGACTGTGCAAGATACAAAAATGCCTAAATTATTTGGCGTGCAAGACAAAGAAATTACAGAAGGAGACGAAATTGATATAAAAGCAGGAATTACTGCAACAGATGAAGTAGACGGAGAATTAGAAGTTACTGTGGAAGGTGAATTTGATGCTAATAAAGTAGGTGAATATACATTAACAGCAAAAGCGGTAGATAAAAATCAAAATGAGACAGTACAAACTTTCAAAATTACAGTAAAACAAAAGCCAGCTCAAGTAACAAATCCAAGTACAACGAAAAAACCTAGTAGTTCGGCAAATTCAAATAACTCTGGAAGTTCAAATAGCTCTGGAAACTCAAATAGTTCAACAAATTCAAATCAAACATCTTCTAGTACTCCATCTGCAAGTACAAAAGAGGGAAGATTAGCCCTAGCAAAAGCAGAAGCAAAGAGAGTAGTAAGTAAAATTATTACGTCTAGTATGAGCAATTTGCAAAAAGCAACAGCTATATGTAATTACATTACTACAACAGTAGATGTTCAATATGACCAATCTTCAGAAGCGTATAAAACAAACTATGGAAATGAAGCCTATGCAGCACTTATTATGAAAATAGCAGCATGCTCAGGGCGTTGCAAAGCAGTAACATTACTTTGTGATGCAGCTGGACTAAAAAGTCAACATATTAACCAAAATCAATGGACGCACCAATGGAATAAAATTCAAATGGAAGATGGTAGTTGGATAGTAATTGATTCACAAATAGGTTTTGTAGGAGAAAGCCACCCTTTAGAATAAGCATACATTAAAAAATATTTATATAGTAATGAAAGCCTAGACAAGCCACAAAAATTATGATAAAATGTACAAAATAACATAATAAATATTTTCCTAAATAAGCATAAGGAGGAATAACAATATGAGAGAAATGCGGAAAGTAGAAAAAGCAGTTAAAGAATATGAAAGATTGTTACTTCAAGATCCTAAAAATGCAAAAGAGTATAAAGAAGATTATCTCAAAGATGTGGAACTATTAATTGATGTTGTAGAAACCTATATTGAAGACACAAAAAAAGTTTTTCAAACTTGGTGTGATACAAGTGTAAAAGTGTGGGATTTACCAACTAACAATGTATTTCAAAAAATTAAAAGAGCAATAAGTATGGCAATTTCAAATCACTACTTGAATGTTTTAAGCAAACAAATGGCAAAGGCCAATAAATTCCAAGATCCACTTGCATTAATTAAAGAAAGATTTGAGCAATTCCAATACTTTTGCTAAAAAAATATTGAAAAGCTATCTTTCATCATGTTACTTACCAAATCTATTATTGCAAATTGATGACTTTGCAATAATTAAAAACTGCAAAGAAGGTGTCCTAAAATAGGACACCTTCTTATATGTTTGGAAAGATTTGGACGCGTCCCAAATCTTTCCAAATCTTTCCGTTTTCTTTTTTGTTTTGCTCTTGAAAAATGTTGGAAAATGTAATAAAATAAAGCAAATGTCGAAAAGGAGAAAAAATAAGTGCAAGTAGCAAATATCGAAGAAGAATTAACTTATATTGAAAAAGTAAAAGAAATAAATGAAAATAAAAAAGTAAAATATTATATTCTAACAATGGGGTGCCAACTTAATGAAAATGACTCTGAAAAAATAGCAGGAATGTTAGAAAAAATGAACTATACAAGAACAGAAGAAATGAAAGAGGCAGATTTAGTTGTATTTAATACTTGTTGTGTAAGAGAAAATGCAGAAGAAAAGTTATTTGGAAAAGTAGGAGAGGTAAAAAAACAAAAAGAAGAAAAAGGAACAATACTTGCAATTGGTGGTTGCATGATGCAAGAAGAACATATTATTAAAAAGCTAAAACAAAGTTATCCTTATGTAGATATTATTTTTGGAACTCATACTCTTCATAAATTACCAAAAGATTTATATGAAGCTTTAAAAGAAAATAAGAAAATACGAGATATACTTGATATTGAAGGGCAAATAATTGAAGGACTTCCAATATCAAGAGATGACAAAACAAGAGCTTCTGTTACTATTATGAATGGTTGCAACAATTTTTGTAGTTATTGCATTGTACCTTATGTAAGAGGAAGAGAAAGAAGTAGAAATCCAAAAGATATTTTAGAAGAAATAAAAGACTTAGCAAAACAAGGTTATAAAGAAGTTACTTTATTAGGTCAAAATGTAAATTCATATTTAAGGGTGGAAAAAGAAAAAAATATTCCTTTTGAAGAGTATGAAGGAGTAAATTCTTTTGCTACATTACTTAGAGCAGTGAACAAAATAGAAGGAATAGAAAGAATTCGCTTTGTATCTCCACACCCAAAAGACTTTACAGATGATGTTATAGAAGCAATTAAAGATTGTGAAAAAGTATGTAAACTTATTCATTTACCATTGCAAGCAGGAAGTAGCAAAGTTTTAAAAGAAATGAATCGAAAATATACAAAAGAGCAATATTTAAACTTAGTAGAAAAAATGAAAAATAAAATACCAAATGTAGTATTTACAACAGATATAATAGTAGGATTTCCAAATGAAACAGAAGAAGACTTTGAAGACACTTTAGATGTAGTAAGAAAAGTAAAATTTGAACAAGTCTTCATGTTTATTTATTCAAGAAGAGTAGGAACTCCAGGAGATAGAATGGAAAATCAAATACCAGAAGAAATAAAACATAAGCGTTTTGACAGATTAAAAGAATTAGTAGAAAGTCAAATTGAAGAAAACAACCAAAAATATATAGGAACTACACAAAAAGTAATGGTTGAGGGAATAAGTAAAAACAACCCTAATATGCTAACAGGAAGAACAGATTCGAATAAAGTAGTGGTATTTGAGGGAGATAAAAACTTAATTGGAACAATGCAAAAAGTAGAAGTAATATCACAACATATGTGGTACTTAAAAGGAAAAGTAGAATATAGGAAGTAGAATATGGAATTAAATTTAAAAAAAATGGAATTGTCTAGTGGTAAAAAGGAAATATTAGAAAGTATTTTAATGCTAGACTGCGAAGATGATAGTGGTAAATTTGAAAAAGATAAGGAAATAATTTTTCAAATAATTCCGGAATTAAAAAAAACAGATGGATTTGAACAAAAAAATCCCCATCATATCTATGATGTATGGAAACATACTATAAAAGCATTACAAAAATCAAATCTAGATTTAGAAGTTAGAATAGCACTGCTATTACATGATATTGGAAAACCTTATTGTTATCAAGAAGAAAATGGCATTAGGCATTTCAAAGGTCATGCACAAAAATCGGCCCAAATGGCACAGGAAATTTTAGAAAGATTAGGATATAATGCAAAAGAACTAAAAGAAATATGCTATTTAATAGAGCATCATGACGAATTAATAGATGTTAGTAAAGTAGATCAAAACAATAAAAAAATAATGCAAAAATTGCTACATATGCAATACTGCGATGCTTATGCATATGCACCAGAACATGCTGAAAAAAGAATTCAAAAATTAGATGAAATTAAAATTCAATTAGAAGAAAAATTAAATCAAAAAGAAAATGTAGATAAAGAAGAAAGATAGTGCTTTATAAGAGAAACGGGAAAGGGAGGAATGAAATAGAAAATGGCAGAAAAATCGGAATTTTCACCAATGATGCAAGAATATTTAAAAACGAAAGAAGAATATAAAGACTGTATTTTATTCTATCGTTTAGGTGATTTTTATGAAATGTTTTTTGATGATGCAATTACAGGCTCAAAAGAACTAGAATTAACTTTAACAGGAAAATTATGCGGACAAGAAGAAAGAGCACCAATGTGCGGAGTTCCTTTTCATGCAGCAGACACCTATATTGCAAGATTAATTGAAAAAGGTTATAAAGTAGCAATTTGCGAGCAATTAGAAGATCCAAAACAAGCAACAGGCATTGTAAAAAGAGGCGTTATTCGTGTAGTAACACCGGGAACTGTCATTGAAAGTAATTTGCTAGATGAAAAGAAAAATAATTATATTTTATCAATATATAAAACAGGAACCTACTTTGGTATTAGCGCAAGTGATATTTCCACAGGAGATTTTCGAACCACGCAAATTACCGAAACTAACAATTTTCCAAAATTGTTAGATGAAATTTCAAGATACAATCCTGCCGAAATTATAGTAAACCCTTTCATGTATGAAAGCACAGAGGAAATTGATAAAATTAAAGAACGCTTTGAAGTGTATATTTCAAGAGTAAAAGAAGAAGCCTTCCAAAAAGAAAATGATGTACTTCTAAAAAAATATACTTTTGTAAATCCACAAGAAGAAAACATAGAAAATGTAGAAGATTATAGTATCGCGTTGTGCTCCATTCATGGCTTATTAGATTATTTAGAAGAAACACAAAAAACAAGTCTAGACCATATTAACAAAATCATAGTTTATAATACAACAAAATATATGGCATTAGATATTACAGCAAGAAGAAACCTAGAAATTACTGAAAAAATGCGTGATAAATCTAAAAAAGGAACTCTTTTATGGGTGCTAGATAAAACTTCAACTTCTATGGGCTCAAGAATGTTAAGAAGATGGCTAAATGACCCACTTATTGATGTACTAGAAATTAAGAAAAGACTTGAAGCCGTAAGAGAATTAAAAGAAAATGTCATGCTAAGAGGAGATGTTACAGATAGCCTAAAAAGAGTTTATGATATGGAACGTTTAGCAGGGAAAATTGCTTACGGAAATGCCACAGGACGTGACATGATTTCTTTGAAAAATTCAACTAAACAATTACCAAAAGTAAAAAAGGTATTAGAAAATTGCACATCTTCTTATTTAAAAGAACTATATCAAAACTTAGACGAACTAAAAGACATCTATGAACTTATTGAAGAAGCAATTGTAGACGAGCCACCAATGAGCATTAAAGAAGGTGGACTAATTAAACTTGGCTACAACGAAGAAATAGACCATTTAAAACAAGCCACAACACAAGGAAAAACATGGATTATTGAACTAGAAGCAAAAGAAAGAGAAGCAACTGGCATAAAAGGATTAAAAGTAGGCTTTAACCGTGTGTTTGGTTATTATATAGAAGTAACAAAATCAAATATAGATATGGTGCCAGATAGATACATTAGAAAACAAACTTTAACTAACGGAGAGCGCTATGTTACAGAAGAACTTAAAAACTTAGAAAATCAAATTCTAGGGGCAGAAGAAAAAGTTATTAACCTAGAATATAATGCATTTGTAGAAATAAGAGAAGATATTGAAGGAAAAATAAAAAGAATTCAAAAATCAGCAGAAATCATTAGCATTCTAGATGTTTTAACCTCTTTAGCAACCGTAGCAGAAGACATGAACTATGTAGAGCCAATTGTAGATAATAGTGGCGTTATTGACATTAAAGATGGACGTCACCCTGTTATTGAAAAAATGTTACCAGCCGGAAGTTTCGTACAAAATGACACTTACCTAGATAAAGAAGATTCTAGACTTGCTATTATTACAGGACCAAATATGGCAGGAAAATCAACATATATGAGGCAAGTAGCATTAATTACCCTAATGGCACAAGTAGGCTCTTTTGTTCCCGCAAGTTATGCTAAAATAGGGGTAGTAGATAAAATCTTCACCAGAGTGGGAGCATCAGACGATTTAAGTATGGGACAAAGTACCTTTATGGTAGAAATGATGGAAGTTGCTACAATTCTAAAAAATGCAACAGCCAATAGTTTAGTTATTTTAGACGAAATAGGAAGAGGAACATCTACTTATGATGGCTTATCCATTGCATGGGCAGTAGCAGAATATATAGCAAACAAAGAAACAAGTGGTGCCAAAACACTATTTGCAACCCACTATCATGAATTAACAGACTTAGAAAATAAGTTAGAAGGAATTAAAAATTACTCTATTGCCGTAAAAGAAAAAGGAGAAGATATCATCTTCTTACGTAAAATAGTAAATGGCGGAACAGACGAAAGTTATGGTGTGCACGTAGCACGTTTAGCAGGAGTGCCAACAGAGGTAACCAAAAGAGCCAACGAAATTTTACGCTCATTAGAAAGAAAAAATATCTTAAACGGAAAACAACTAGAAAAACCAAACAAAAATAGGGTAGAAGGACAATTAGATATGGGCAATTACAAATTAGCCGAAATTGCCCAAGAACTTGA
Source organism: uncultured Clostridia bacterium (assembly GCA_947599825.1). Taxonomy (GTDB): domain Bacteria; phylum Bacillota; class Clostridia; order TANB77; family CAG-508; genus UMGS1663. Next base: position 3,561 of record CANQFS010000033.1, on the reverse strand, counting down.
TAAAATTGATTTAAATGGCTTAACTCCAATTGATGCGTTAAATACCCTTGCAAGAATTAAAGAAAAAATGTCGTAAAACCTGTTTTTAGAGGCGGAGAAAAAAACAGGTAAAAAAGCACATAAGAAAAGAACTAGCCCCAAAAGGCTAGTTCTTTGTAATATTAATCTTCTTTTGTTTCCAACATAGAAAATAGTTCTTCTGCAGACTTTCTATTATCTTTTTGATACAAATTGTACAAAAAGTCATCAATGATAGAAAGATAATGATTTTCCTCCTTCATAATCTCTTTTAGAGTATAAGACTCAGTTAAAGTAAGGTACTGATTTCTTAAAGTAGAGTAAACAGGTGACAAAGGTTGCAGAGAATTAGGGTCAAAAAATACTTGTAGATATTCGTTAGAATGATAAGCACATATAGGCTTATAGTCCACTAACAAGAGACTAGGATACTCAGAATCTTCCGTATCATATAGAAATGTAATATATCTTTGGAATAAACAACTAGCATCATAAATTCTTGAATCTTCATGAAGCATATGATTCATAGTATCCATTTCGCAATTTTGGCTAATAGAATATAAGATTCCGCCAAGTGACTTATCTTTGTCAAAAATGATGATATCTTTTGTCAAAAAATTAAAATGTTGAAACTCATGATGATATTCTAAAATAGTTTTACCATCACTCAATTTTACTCTACAGATCTGCCACTCATCTCGCATAGTACGCCACTGATGGACCAAAAAAGTATCATCTAAGATTTGCTCGATTCCAATCACATCTACTGGAATAGAATAACTATCCAAAGTTGTTCTATTTACAAGTTTGTAACCATCGTCCCGATTACCTTTTACACACCATTGCTCTTCGTTACAAGAAATTCCATAAAGTCTACTCATATTTATTCCTCCCTAATTAAGAATGAATTAATAAACAGTTACAATAGTAATTTAGTGCATTATACTATAAAGTTTACAAAAAAGCAAGAAAATAATTTTAAAAATTTACATAAAATAATTGACTTTTGAAAAGAAAGAATATAGAATAAAACAAAAATGAAAGGAGAAAATATATTCTATTACATAAAATATGACTATTTATGGCACATATTACAATCGATTTTTAGTACATCAAAATTATTTAATCTTTTATGAAATTCAAGAAAAACAAATTATTGTAAAAAGAATAATTCATAAAAACGTCAATATAGAAAACATTGACTTTTATTGGTTATGAAAAAAATTGACTTAAATAAGTATTATAATGAAAGGAAGAAAAATGCAACTTTATAAAGTAGATATAGATTATTGCAATTATTTGCACTATTATGAACCAAAAATACCATATATTGAAAATGAAAAGGAAAATAGACCATTTATTGGAGTTGTTCTAAATGTAAATGGAAAAAACTTTTTTGCGCCTTTAACATCACCAAAAAGAAAGCATCTTATAATGAAAGACATGCAGGACTTTCTAAAAATAGATGGTGGCAAACTAGGAGGAATCAACCTAAACAATATGCTTCCTATACCACAAAGTTACTTAGAAAGAATTGAATTTTCAAGTATTGAAGATATAAAATATAGAAATATGCTAAAAAGTCAAATGAGGTGGATTAACCAAAATGAACTTCGAATTCATAATAGGGCAAGAAACTTATACTATCTTATTTTAAATGGACATACCACAGAAGCACTTTTAAGAAGATGTTGCAACTTTAGGCTATTAGAGAAGAAATGCGACGATTTCATGCAAGAACACAAACTAAGAGAAGAAGAAGTATTATATTGTTATTTTTATGCATAAACTATTTATTTTTTTTCTTATTTTGTATATAATAAAAACAAATTATATAGTAAAAAATAAAATTGCATACAAAGGGTAGTAAAGCCGCTTTGTTCTAAAATAAAAAGGAAAGGTAAAATTCATGGAAAAACAAGAGGCAAAAAAGCAAATAGAAGAATTAAGAAAAAAATTAGAATATTATGCTCAAAAATATTATGATGAAGACAAGCCTGAAATTACAGACTACGAATATGATATGTTAATGAATAAACTAAAAGCTTTGGAAAAGGAATTTCCAGAGTTCATTACAGAAGATTCATTAACGCAAAAAGTAGGAGGGCACGTAAAAGAGGGCTTCACAGAAGTAGTGCATGAAGTGCCTTTGCAAAGTTTGCAAGATGTTTTTTCATTTGAAGAATTACAAGAATTTGATGAAAGAGTAAAAAAACAGGCACAAGAGGAAAAAGAAGAATTACAATATGTAGTAGAAACCAAAATTGATGGACTATCCATGTCACTAGAATATGTAGATGGAATTTTTGTAAGAGGAGCAACACGTGGAAACGGACTAATAGGAGAAGACGTAACAGATAATTTACGAACTATAAAAAGCATTCCAAAAGTGCTAAAAAAGCCAGAAACTATTACGGTTCGTGGAGAAGTATTTATTGGAACGAAAGAATTTGAAAAACTAAATGAAGAGCAAGAAATATTAGGAAAGCCTTTATTTGCTAATGCTAGAAACGCAGCAGCAGGTTCAGTTAGACAACTAAACTCTAAAATTACAGCAGAAAGACCTTTAGATATTTTCATTTTTAATGTGCAAAAATGGGACAAGAACCCATTTAATTCTCATTATGAACAACTAAATTATCTAGAAAAATTAGGTTTCAATGTAAATCCTGTTCGCATTTTGTGTAAAAATCAAAAAGAAGTAGAAAAGGCGATTCAAAAAATAGGAGAAGAAAGAGAAAAACTAAGTTTTGGCATTGACGGAGCCGTGGTAAAAGTAGATAGTTTAACCTTCAGAGAAAAACTAGGAACCACTGCAAAAACACCAAGGTGGGCTATTGCATATAAATATCCACCAGAGGCAAAAGAAACCATTTTAAAAGACATTATATGCCAAGTAGGAAGAACAGGAGCCATTACTCCAATGGCAATTTTAGAACCAGTAAAAGTGGCAGGCTCTACCATTTCAAAAACAACATTGCACAATGAAGATTTCATTAAAGAAAAAGACTTAAAAATAGGGGATACCGTTGTTATTCAAAAGCAAGGAGATGTTATTCCAGAAGTCATTAAAGTAGTAAAAGAAAAAAGAACTGGAAAAGAAGTAGAATTCCAAATGCCTACTGTTTGCCCTGTATGCGGAGCACCTGCTGTAAGAGAAGAAGGAGAAGCAGCAACTAGATGTATTGGAATTGAATGTCCAGCACAATTATTAAGAAGTATTGTGCATTTTGTTTCAAAAGAAGGCATGGACATTGATGGCCTTGGCTATAAAGTAGTAGAGCAATTTTTAGAAAAAGGCTTAATTCATAACATTGCAGACATCTATTCCTTAACATTAGAAGAAATTGCTTCTTTAAAGAAAAACGGCAAAAAATTTGCACAAAATTTGATAGATTCTATTGAAAAAAGTAAAGAGCAAGATTTATTCCATTTAATTACTGCATTAGGCATTAGGCAAGTAGGAACAAAAGCTGCCAAAGTGCTTGCAAGAAAATATAAAACCATAGAAAACTTGCAAAATGCTTCTTTTGAAAGTTTAGC
>CANQFS010000032.1 GCA_947599825.1 uncultured Clostridia bacterium | reverse complement strand
GGTGAAAGAGGATATACAGAAAGTTTGAAAGTTGCATATAAAGGTACAAGTGTAAAAGTAATAGGTGTATATCCAGGTGGAATAAATACAGAATTTTATAAAAATAGTAGAGATTATGTATCAGAAGAAAAGCAAGCTACCTTTATGAACCCAGAAGATGTAGCAAAAACAATTGTAGATAATGTTACAAATGATACTAATTTAACAGTTGCAGATATTATAATTGAAAGAAATTAATAGAAAAATAAAAAATGAGGTATAATCATGGATTTTCAAAAAGCTGAAAAATCATTTAAGGAATATCTAAAAAATTATAATGTAGAAGACGGAAGTATTGCTTTAAAGATAAGACATACTTATGAAGTAGTTAGAAAAAGTGAATATATAGCTAATGGGTTAAATCTAGATAAAGAAAATATAGAGGTAGCAAAAGTAATAGCAATATTACATGATATAGGAAGATTTGAACAAATAAAAGTATTTAAGGAATTTAATGAAAATAAAATTGAACATGCAAAATTTGGAGTAAAAGTATTATTTGAAGATAATCTAATAAGAAAATTTGTAGAAGACAGAAAGTATGATGAAATAATTCGTAAAGCAATATATAATCATAATAAATTTAAAATAGAAGATAATTTAAATGATATTGAACTATTACATTGTAAAATAATAAGAGATGCTGACAAACTTGATAATTTTAGAGTTAGACAAGAAGATACAATGGAAAATATGTTTCCTAAAATCTATAATGAAAAAACTATAAACTATGAAAGTATAAGCCCAAAAGTATATGAAGATTTTATGAGACATCAATGTATAAAGCTAGATGATAGAAAAACAATGATTGATTATTGGGTTTGCGTAATTGCTTTTATATTTGATTTGAATTTTGATATATCATTACAATATGTAAAGGAAAAAAATTATATAGATATTTTAATAGATAGGATAGAATATAAAAATAGTGATACTAAACAAAAAATGGAAGACATGAGAATATGTGCTAAAAAATACATAGAAAATAGTTGTAAAATGTCCAAGCTTTCAAGAACAAGAAGAATTTTTAGATAAATATATGGGTAAATATGAACTTTATAAAATCACAGAAAAAAATTGAATAAATACTTCAATGAGCTAAAAGAAATAATTAATCAAATATAAAAAAGGAGAGAAAAAATTATGAATGAAATAAAATGTCCAAATTGTGGAAAAGTGTTTCAAATTGATGAAAAGGATTATGATTCAATAGTAAAACAAATCAAAAATCATGAATTTGAAGAAGAACTTAAAAGAAGAGAAAAAGAATTCACTAAAGATAAAAATAATGAGTTAGAAAACCTTGAAAACAAATTAAAACTTGAAAATAATATTGAACTATCAAATAAAGATAAGGAAATTGACAAATTAAAGAGCGATTTAGAAAAAAAAGAATTAGAAGTTTCAAATACATACAAACAACAATTATCTGATAAAGATATTGAAATTGAAAAATTAAAAAATCAACTTAAACAAAATGAAACTGAAAATAAATTAGCATTAAAAGAAGCTATTCAAGAAAAAGATAGTCAAATTGCTACTTTAAATAATAAAATTGAACTTGACCAAAAAGAATATCAATTAAAGGAACAAAGTTTAAAAGAATCTCATGAAAAAGAAATTAAAGCCAAAGAGCAAGAAATTGAATTATACAAAGATATGAAACTAAAACTATCTACTAAAATGGTAGGAGAATCTTTAGAACAACATTGCAAATTGCAATATGAAGAATATCTAAGACCCGCATTAAAAAATTCTTATTTTGAAAAAGACAATGATGCAAAGTCTGGTTCAAAAGGCGATTTCATATTTAGAGATAAAACTGATGACGGAATAGAATATATTTCAATTATGTTTGAAATGAAAAATGAATCAGATGAAACTGCAACAAAGCATAAAAATGAAGACTTTTTAAAAGAACTTGATAAAGATAGAAAAGAGAAAAAATGTGAATATGCAGTATTAGTTTCTTTACTAGAAAAAGATAATGATTATTATAATGCTGGTATAGTAGATGTTTCACATAAATATGAAAAAATGTATATAATAAGACCGCAATCATTTATTTCAATAATTAATATTTTAAGAAATGCAGCGCTAAAAACAGTAGATGCAAAAAGGGAACTAATACAAATACAAAATCAAAATATTGATATAGCAAATTTTGAAGAAAATATGAACAATTTTAAAGATGCATTTTCAAGAAACTTTAAAATAGCAAGTGATAAGTTTGATATTGCTATAGATGAAATTGATAAAACAATGCAACATTTACAAAAAATAAAGGATAACTTATTAGGTAGTAAGAACCAATTAAGATTAGCTAATGACAAAGCTGAAGATTTATCAATAAAAAAACTAACAGCAGGAAGTCCGTCTATAGCAGAAAAATTTGAAGAATTAGGAGCTAAAGTTAATAAGAAGAAAGTACAAAATAGTAAAAAGAAAAAAGGAGAAAATAATGATAAATAGTTTAACTACAGAAGCAGCAAATGAAAAAAATAGTAAATGGCAAGACATAATAAAAAGGCAGAAACCACTATATTCAAGAGGAAATGAAATGCGTACAGACTTTGAAAGAGATTATACAAGAATTATTCATAGTACAGCATATAGAAGAATGAAGCATAAAACACAAGTATTTTTCTCACCTCAAAATGACCATATTTGCACAAGAGTAGAGCATATATCTCATGTAGAATCTATAAGTTATACAATAGCAAAATATTTAGGCTTAAATACAGAGCTTACAAAAGCAATTGCAACAGGACACGATTTAGGTCATAGTCCATTTGGGCATCAAGGAGAAAAAATATTATCAGAAATTGCAAAAAGGGATATAGGAGAAAACTTTTGGCATGAAAAAAACGGACTAAATATGGTAGATAAAATTGAATTATTAGAAGATCCAAATGGAAATATGCAAAATATGAATCTAACCTATGCAGTAAGAGATGGAATTATATCACATTGTGGAGAAATAGACCAAAACAATTTGAAGCCACGAAATGAATATATTGATTTAGAAGAATATAAAACTCCAAATCAATTTTCTCCATATACTTGGGAAGGTTGTGTAGTAAAAGTAGCAGATAAAATATCTTATTTAGGAAGAGATATTATAGATGCAATAACTTTAGGAATTTTAGACAAAAACTTAAAAGAATTATATGAATTATTACATTGCAGTTCAAATGAAGTCATTAATAATACGAATTTAATTAATGATGTTATCTACGATTTATGTAAGAACTCTTCAATTGAAAAGGGGCTATGCTTTTCTGATAAAACGTTTGAAACTATCAATGAATTAAAGAAATTCAATTATGAAAAAATCTACTTATCGGATAAACTAAAGAAATCAATTCCATATTTTAACTTAATTTTAAATAGTATTTATGATTTACTAAAAGAAAATTATCAAAATAAATGGAAAGCAAAGAAAATATGCCCAGAACTTATTAATGATTTTGAAGCATGGCTTAGCAATTATTGGAATTTGACAAGAGAGGCAAATAATAAAAATGATGTAATTTTTGATATGAATAATGAAAAAGATACTACAGAGCTATAATAACCTATATTTCAGGCATGACAGACAATTATGCAATTAAAATGTATAATAATATTATTACTTTTTAAAGAACATTCTATGACCAACACAATTGAATTTCTCCTAAAAACTAATATAATAATTATATTAGTTTTTTTATAACATAGCAAAATAAAAAGCAAAGTAAAACTAAAATTTATTATATAAAAAGGAGGAAAAATATGAAAACAGGATTTAAAAAATTAGACGAAGTAATTGATATGAGTGGTGGAAAACTAATTGTATTAGGAGCAAATGCAGGTATGGGGAAAACATCATTAGGCTTAAATATTCTTAGTAATATTGCCACAAAAGAACAAAAAGCAGTAGCATGTTTTAGTTTAGAAAATTCAAAAGATGAAATAGTAAAAAGGCTTATTACAAGTAAGGCAATGGTAGAAAGTAAAAAAGTCCAAAATATGTATGAAGAAGAACTAACTCAAGACGATTTTGATAGAATTCAATATGGAATAGAAGTATTAAAAGATGCAAAAATTTTTATAGATGATACACCAGCAATAACAGTAGAAGAAATTTGTTCAAAGGCAAGAAAACTAAAATTAGAGCAGAATATTCAATTCATTCTAATTGACTATCTAGAATTAATTGGTGCTAATCAAGAAAAAGAATCAAATAAGAATGTCGAAACTGAAAAAATAACAAAAGAATTAAAAAATTTAGCAGAAGAACTAAATATTCCTATATTTTTAATTTCCTGTATTTCATCATCAAAAGTAAAAGATAGGGAAGACAAAAAACTTCTTTTAGCAGATATTATTTTATTACTTCATATAAAAAACATTGCAAATATTACAATTGTTAAAAACGACTCTAAAACACAAGAAGAAGTAGAACTTGCATGGTTGCCAGAATATTTTAAATTTGGAAATATGCAAAGGATACTTAACAATAAAATTAAAGAAAAATAAGCATATTTATTTTCACGCAAATTTTTGAAAAGAAAGGAATAATTTATGGAAGAAAGAATAGAAATAGGCTGTTATACAAATATGAGTAAAAGAGAAGGAATTAGTAGTGTTTCAAAATATTTAGAAGAAGCCATAAAAAGAAATTGCAAAGCAATTGGTATTAGCGACTATAATAGTGTTCAAAGTTTCTTAGAAGCGGAAAAATATATAGAAAAAAACAAAATAAAAGATTTAAAAATATTATATGGACTAAAAACAAAATTTGTAAAAGATGATAATTTTGACAAAAGTTATGATATTGCTATTTTAGTAAAAGAGCAAAAAGGCTTGAAAAATTTATATACTTTATTATCAAAAGCATTTACAAATCAATTACAAGAAGAGCCAACTCTTCTTAAAAGCCAGTTAGACCAATATAGAGAAGGACTTTTATATGGTAGTTATGGAAAAAACGGTGAAATTTATAAATACTTCAATGAAAATAACATAGATGAAAAACTAAAATATTACGATTTCTTAGCAATAGAGCAACTATCTCAAAACGCAACAAAAATAGAAAAAGAAAAAGAGCAAAAAATAGTAAAATTAGGTTATAAAAATAATATTTTAGTAGTTGCAACATCTAGTCCACTTTTTGTGCAAAAAGAAGAAAAACTTTGCAATGACATTGTTAAATATTCACAAAGATTAAATGTAGAATATTTTGAAAAAGTTCAAGAAAAAAACAATGACAGTGAAAAATATTTTAAAAATACACAAGAAATGCTAGAGGCATTTTCATATATAGAAAATGAAAAGACAAGGTATGAAATAGTTGTTGAAAATGCAAAAAAATTAGCCAATATGTGTGAAAATATAAATGTAAAGGTTCAAAAAGCAAAGTATCCTGTTTCGAAAGAACAAGAAGAAATTATAAAGAAAAAATGCTATGAAAAAGCAAAAGAACTTTATGGAGAAAAAATACCAAAAGAGGTAGAAGAAAGGTTAGAATTAGAACTAAATTCTATAATAAAAAACAAATTTGAATGGCTTTACTTGCTAATAGCAGAATTGGTTTTAAAATCACAAGAAATGGGATATATATCATTTCCTAGAGGAGGTATAGGAAATTCTTTTGTATCGTATTTACTAGGAATTACAGACTATAATCCTATAGACTATCATTTACCATTTGAATTATTTGCTGGAATAGAATTAAATAAAGAGCCAGACATTAGCATTAATGTTTCACCAAAAATAAGAGAAAGTCTATTTGAATATGTAATAGAAAAATATGGAAAAGATAAAGTAATTTTCTGCGGAACAGTTGAAACAATAGGGGTGATAACAGCGTCTAACATGGTAAAAAAATATGAAGAAGATTTTGAAACTAAAATCATTCCTGAAAAAAGAGATAGATTAATTGAGCAAATATCTGAAATAAAAAGGGAAACTGGCATTCACCCTGGCGGAATTTGTATACTGTCAAAAGAACAAGATATAAATGATTTTTGTCCAATTGAAATTGATGAAGAAACTAATAGACAAAAGACACATCAAGATTACCATAAAATTGCCTATGAAACAGGTGGTCTTTTGAAATTTAATATTTTAGAACATGACGAACCAACTATTTTACATAAATTACAAGAAGCAACGAAGGTAGATTTAAAAACCATTGATTTAGAAGACAAAGAAACTATAGAATTATTTTTACGTGCAGGAGATAAAACTTATAACAATAGTACAAAAGGAATTTCAGAATTTGAAACTAAATTTATGATAGAAATGTTAAAAGAAATAAAAGCAAAAGACTTAAATGATTTAGTATGCGCTTCTTGCTTAGCGCATGGAAGTAATACATGGCTATATAATGGAGAAAATTTAATTAAGAAAAATAATATTCCAGTAAGTAAGCTTATTTCAAATAGAGCAGATATAATGAATTATTTAATGGAAAATGGAATAGAAAGAAAAATAGCATATCAAATTACAGAATTTATAAGAAAGGGAAAAGCAGCAAAGGCAAGAGATATTTTTGATTTAAAAAGTAACAGAGAAACATATTTTGAAGAATGGAATCAATATAAAAAAATATTAGAAGAGCATAATATTCCAGAGTGGTATATAGATTCAGCAGAAAAAGTAAGTTACTTATTTCCTAAATCACATGCAATTGGATATGCAAAAAATGCCTTTTATTTTGCATGGTTTAAAGTTCACTATCCAAAAGAATTTTACCAAGTATATTTTGAAACGCAATCAACAATAGATGTAAGCAAATATGTAACAAAGTCGCAAATAGAAAAAAAATTGAAAAGATATGAAAAAGAAGAACTAAATACAAATCAACAAGACGAAGTAAATACGCTTCAAATGCTACTTGAAATGTATAATAGAGGAATAAAGAAAGAAGAAGATAGAGCATTAGATGAATATGATTTAATTAACTCAACAGCAATTAGTGACTATTGTAGAGAAATTGGGCATAAATTCAACACAGAAGAACTTGCTGTATTAGTGTATAGAAATAAAAGAATGAGTGTAGATGAAAAAATAAGCAAATATCAAGAATTAATTAATAATTATCCAGATATGGAGGTAATAGAAAGAATAAATTGCAAGCATTATGACAGTGTAAAAGATTTAATAAAAAGCGAAATTACAAGACTTCAAACACTAAAAGAAAAATTGGAAAAAGAAGAAAGTGATGTAATTTATACTTACACAGAATTAAATAAAAGTACGAACGAGTGGGAAAATAGAAATGAATTAAGAAATGCAAGAAAAACGTTTAAAATAATAGAAAAAGAACTAGAAGACTATATTAATGAATATGATGATACCTATTCTTATGAAATTACAAAAACTTATCTAAATGACAATAATTCAGAAATTACTGGGGAATATCATGTATTTAATAAAAAAGGAGTATTAGTAAATATAAAAGATAGTAAAAATAATTGGTTAGATATTGATGGCATATTTTTAAATATTCCAACTCCATTTAAAAAAGGGGATATTTTGGTTTCATGGAGTAGAACCCCATATAGAGAAGAAAATTCACCTGCGAAAACTCAAATTCTTGTACTAGAATGGTTATGCACTTGGCGTGAAGATTTAAAAGAGCGATTAGAAAAAGGTGGATATGATTCTTCAGATATGATAGGAAACGGCTATTGCATGCAAGAAGAATATGATTATAAAATTATGTATGATAATATGTGGGATTATGATAGTTTTGAATATTTTGAAGGAGAACTAACTGGTGCATCTAGAATTTTAAAGGCTATTAGTAGTTTAATGCAAGAAAAAATTGGAATTGAAGTTTTTATTGATGCTTATGAAGAATATAAAAGAGAGCATGAATATCATTTATCAGACTGCTATTCAGAAAAAACATTAAAATTAGCAGGGTATAATGAAGAAAATATAAAAAATATCCACCATTAAGTTGGTGGATATTTTGCGCTTATTAGAACATTTTAACAATTGCATGTAATGCTTTTTCATCTTCTGATTTAATAGTAACAATATGCTCATCATTAATAAATGAATAAAAACATTTGATATTATTACCAATATAAGCACCTGTTTTATACATAATTTCTATATTATTAAAAGAGAAATTTTCAAAAACATCTTGAGGAAGTGCTTCATAAGCTAAATCTAAATAACACAAATTATGCATATGACCATTAATATCAATATCTCTACGCTGTACTGTATATTCAAAGGTGAGCTTACTATCTTCTGGTTCTTTTAATTTTTCAAAAGTAAAATCTTCAAAAACAGCTTTATTCTCTGATTGATATTTTTCTAGTAATTCATTTGTAAGGCGCATTAGTCCATTTTCTAAATGAATTAAGGTCCATTTAGAAGTACCAATTACGCAAAGTTCGTTATTTTGATTGTAAATTTCATAATCACGATAGCAACAAGCACGAATAGCGCCCCTAGACCAAGTTTTTACATGAATAGTATCACCATATTTTAATCTTTTTAAAACTTTCATTTTCCAATGAAGTAAAACCCAACTAATTCTTGTTTTTTCTATATCTTTTATACCATAACCAGCAATATCAGAATGAAAGCCACCAATATCTTCAAAAAAACCAAGAATAGCTTTATTACTAAGATTGGTATTTTTATCAATATCACGAATGCTAAAATCAAAAGTATGCTCAATATATGCCATTTTTTGTTCCTCCTTTTCCAAACTTTTCCTATTATAACACAAAAATAAAAAGATTTGTATAAAAATATAAAAAATAAAATTATTGAACAAAAATGCAAGAAAAAACGACAAAAACTGTCGTTTTTCTCTTGCATGTTTTATTTTTACGTTATATAATAATAAAGTCTAAAGAATAGACATACATATAGAAAGAAAACAAACTTTGAAAGGAGAAATAGAAATGATTTATTCAAAAGAAGTAGAAGAAATGTGCAAAGTAGCAAAAGGAGTAGACCATGGACCAGCACCAATTCCAGAAGAAGGAAAATGGGTAAAAGCAAAAGAAATTAAAGATATTTCAGGTTTAACTCATGGTATTGGCTGGTGTGCACCACAACAAGGAGCATGTAAACTAACATTAAATGTAAAAGAAGGAGTTATTCAAGAAGCACTAGTAGAAACTATAGGCTGCTCTGGAATGACACATTCAGCTGCTATGGCAGGAGAAATATTAGTAGGAAAAACAATCTTAGAAGCACTAAACACTGACTTAGTATGCGATGCTATAAATACTGCAATGAGAGAATTATTCTTACAAATCGTATATGGTAGAACACAATCAGCATTTTCAGAAAACGGTCTACCAATAGGAGCAGGAATGGAAGACCTAGGAAAAGGACATAGAAGTCAAACAGGTACCATTTATTCTACCTTAGAAAAAGGACCAAGATACTTAGAACTTGCAGAAGGTTATATAGTAGAAATTGGGCTAGATAAAGAAGACCAAATAATTGGTTATAAATATGTTAATTTAGGAAAAATGATGGATAACATCAAAGCCGGAATAGAACCACAAGAAGCAATTGAAAAAGCTTCTGGAACTTATGGAAGATTTGATGAAGCAGTAAAGAAAATCGATCCAAGAAAAGAATAATAGGAGGTAAGAATTATGGCACTATTTGAAAGTTATGAAAGAAGAATAGAACAAATAAAACCAGTAATGGAAAAATACGGAATCAAAGATTTCGAAGATGCATTAAATATATGCAAAGAAAAAGGATTCAATCCTTATGAAATTACAAGAGGAGTGCAAACTATTTGCTTTGAAAACGCATGTTGGGCTTATACATTAGGAGCAGCAATAGCAATAAAAAAAGGTTGCACAAAAGCAGCAGATGCAGCAAAAGCAATAGGAGAAGGTTTGCAAGCATTTTGTATACCAGGTTCTGTTGCAGATGACAGAAAAGTAGGTTTAGGTCATGGAAATTTAGCATCAATGTTATTATCTGAAGATACAAAATGTTTTGCTTTCTTAGCAGGACATGAAAGCTTTGCAGCAGCAGAAGGAGCAATTGGAATTGCAAAATCTGCTAACAAAGTAAGAAAAGAGCCTTTAAGAGTTATTTTAAATGGTTTAGGAAAAGATGCAGCACAAGTAATTTCAAGAATTAACGGATTTACTTATGTAAAAACCGATTTTGACTTCTTTACTGGAAAAGTAAACGTAGTAGAGGAAATCGCATATTCAGACGGAGAAAGAAGTAAAGTAAAATGCTATGGTGCAAACGATGTTAGAGAAGGTGTAGCAATTATGTGGTTAGAAGACGTTGATGTATCTATTACAGGTAACTCAACTAACCCAACAAGATTCCAACACCCAGTAGCAGGTACTTATAAAAAAGAAAGAATTGAAGCAGGTAAAAAATACTTCTCTGTTGCTTCTGGTGGAGGAACAGGAAGAACACTTCACCCAGACAATATGGCAGCAGGACCAGCATCTTACGGTATGACAGATACAATGGGAAGAATGCACTCAGACGCTCAATTTGCAGGAAGTTCATCTGTACCAGCACACGTTGAAATGATGGGACTAATTGGAATGGGTAATAACCCAATGGTAGGTGCAACAGTAGCTATAGCAGTAGCTGTAGAAGAAGTAATGAAGGCATAGAAATAACAATTATATAAAATAAGAAGAGTCTAAATTTTTCTAAAAAAGAACCTTTAATAGAAAAAATTAGGCTCTATTATTATATTAAATGAAATTTTAAATTTTCTTTTTAAATTATAAAAAGAATAGTTTTTTTCTAAAATTATAAAAAGAATAAATTTTTTCTAAAATTATAAAAGAATAAATTTTTTAAAATTATAAAAAGTATATTATAAAAAGAATAAATTTTCGACATATATTACAAAAATATTACATTTTCATTACAATAACTACATTAATATTGACTACAAAGTTATAAAAATGTATACTTAAAAAAGTAAAAAGAACACTACAAAAAGTATTGTAGGGAAAAACGTTTTAGATAAAATACTAGGAGGATACAAATGTTAAAAAAATCATTTATAATTGTTATAATGATGTTGCTCATTATAGGAATGTGTAGCAATGTGCAAGCAGTAGAAACAAAAACAAAATTAAATGTAGTACAATCAGAAAGTGGAACAAAGCAATTAGAAAATAGCCAAGGAAATATAAGTAGTAAAGCAGTTTCATACAATGGTGAAGCTGGCACAGTAAAAATGCAATTATCTATTAGCAACACAAAGCCAACTTACGAAAACACAGAAATACTAATTATTGTAGATGAAAACTTAGCAAACGATGAAGCAAAAATAAATCAATATATTAGTCAAGTAAATAGCTTAGTAAGTATTGCATTAAAATTAGATATAAAAGTAGGAATTATTGGAATTAAAGGAACCATTAGTGATAGGAAAGTAGACTCTAAAGGAGAATTAGTAATTGGACCAAAAGACCAAGAAAGTGTAAATGGAACTGCAAATGATGCAGAAGTATTAATTCGTGCAACAAACGATTCACAAGCAATTACTACAGCATTACAAAATATGAATAGTGGAAAGGTAACTTATAATAGTAACTTACAAGCAGCCATAAAACTTGCAAAATCATCATATTCAAACAATGTAAACAAAATTTTAATTAATACTTATGAAAATATGCCAAGTACAGCAATAGGAGTTTGTAAAGAAGTAACTACTGGAAAAGGTGAAACATTAGAGCAAGCAACACAAGCAAAAAATAATAGTATAATAAGTAAAACAAAAACAGAGCTATTAAGTCTAAAGAATGCAGACATTGAGTTCATTCTATTAAAATTGGAAAACACCAATTCTGCACAAGCACAAAGTATATATGGAACTTCAACAAATCCAACTTATGGAGAAATATATAGCTTAGATAGTGGTTTAACTACTACATTATTAAAAATGTATCAAGAATTTACAAAAGTAAAAGATACAAATATGACATCTATAACAGTAAAAGTTTATTTTCCAAAAGAAATTATAAATAACTATCATATAACATTAGAAGAAAGCGAAAAGAATGTAGATGCAACGAAGTATGAGACAGATGGTTATATAACATGGAATATAGATACATTAAAAACAGGAGAAACAGCAAACTTACAATACACTCTACAAATTGATGATATAGGAAACACAAGTCTACTAAGTAAAACTATATCAACAAATGAAAAAGTAGAAATTACGTACCAAGACGGAAAAGAAGAAAAATATACAACTACATTATCAAGTAGCCCAACAGTACAATTAGTAAATAATCAACAACAAAATACCGAAAAAAATACTAGTAGTGACAAAAAAGTAGAACAACAAGATGGTACAACAGCAAACGGAAATATACCACAAACTGGTGTAAATGCTATTATACTTGTAGGTATAGCAAGTATTGCAATAGCAGTAGTTATATTTATGTATAAAAAATATAATGAGTATAAAGACATTTAATTTATGGAAAGATTTGGGACGCGTCCAAATCTTTCCATGTATCAAAAAACCACGAACAAAAATTTGAAAAAATTTTCAAAAAAGTATTGACAAAGAAAAATAAAAAATGTAAAATAAGTTCATCAAAAGCGAACAATAATTTGCAAAACAAATATTTTACAAGGAGTGGTTAAAATGAATTTATTTTCAAACAAAAACAATGTAATAACATATACAGTAAATAAGGAATTGACAAGCAATTTATATATTTCTGTACAAAATGGAGAAGTAGTTATTAACGCTCCTTGGTATATGGCAAGTTCACAAATTCAAAGAGTAGTAGAAGAAAAAAAGCAATGGATAGTAAATAAAATAAAAGAATATGAAGAAGCTAGTAAAGAAAAAGCAAACAGTATAAAAGTAGAAACAATAAAAGTATTAGGAAAAAATTATGAAGTAAAAGTACAATACAAAATAGTAAAAACGCCTAGCTTAAGCTTTGAAAATAACTCTATTCAAGTAATTCTTCCAATGCAATTTAAAAAGTTAGAAAATACAGAAGTAGTATCTATGCTAATGAATAAGATGTACGAAAAATTAGCAGAAAAGGAAATAGAAAGAGCAATGGAAAAAACAAGGCTATTGTTAGACTTAGCACCAGAAGATTACAAAATAAAAAATATAGAAGGTGTTTTAGCAAATTGCAAAGAAGGAATTATTACTATTAATCCTAATATTGTAATGTATAGCAGAGAAATTATAGATTACATAGTGTTGCATGAATTCTGCCATTTAAAATATAAAAATCATACAAAATCATTCTATCAAATGTTAAGAACCTATATGCCAAATTATGAAGAAAAAGCAAAAGAATTAAACAAAATAGCATATTGAATGTAATAATAATATTTGTGCTAGATTATTATTTTTATTGTAAATTCTAAACCTATATAATTCAACTTTCAAAAACAAATGAATATAATAAGGCAGGAGGTATAAAAAGTATGGACGGAATTTATGAAATTACTATAAACAGCCCAATGGGTCCAATAGGTGGTAGGGTGAATTTGCAAACAAATGGAAATGCCATGAATGGAATATTAGAAATAATGGGAATGAAAAATAAGTTATCAAATGGAAAAGTAAAAGGAAATCAATGTTATTTTAAAGGAAACATTAAAAATAATGCACTTAATATTGAATATGAAATTATGGGGCAATTAACAGGAAATATATTAAATATTTATGCAAAAACAAATATGGGAGAATTTAAGCTACAAGGAAAGAAAGTAGGGTAAAAAATCAACCTTCAATATTTTTGAAGGTTGATTTGATAGAATTGGAGAAGATGAAACAAAAAGATATTTTGCTGAATGTTATAAATTTATTTATAATTATAAAAATCTAGGAGAAAAGAACATAATTGCAGCAGCAGTACATTTAGATGAAGGAGCACCACATTTACATTTAATGTTTGTTCCTGTTGTTCATACAAAAGATAAAAATGGAAATAATATTGAAAAAATATGTGCAAGAGATTTTTGGAAAGGTCGAGATAGTTATAGAAAACTACAAGATGCTTATTTTAATCATGTTAAGTCAAAGGGTTTTGATTTAGAAAGAGGAATGTTTATTGAAGAAACTGGAAGAAAGCATTATACCATTGAAGAATATAAGAAAATCACAAATTATGATAATACCAAAAAAGTTTTAAATGAAATCAAACTTGAATTACCAGATGTTCCAGATATAAATGATATTAGTAAATTTTCATTAAAGAGAGATGAAAAGATATTAGAAGAAATTATAAAGCCTAAAGATAACTTAATTAAAGAATTATATAAAGATAACTTATCATTGCATAAGGAATTATCAAAACAATCTAAAATAATTGATGAAGTACAAAAATATCAAAAAGAAAGAATTTCTATACTTGCTGATAATAGAGCTTTGCATAATCAAGTTGAAAATATTAAAATAGGATATAAAGAAAAGGAATTTGATTTAGAATGGGAATATAAAAATAAAATTAAACATTTAAAAAAAGAAAATAATCATTTACACAAGATTATTGATAGATTTTACAAAAACATTGATAAATTTATAGAATGGATTTGTAATAAGTTTAATTTTGGAGATTCAAAAGAATTAGTCAAAAATTTTCAAGATGAAACACACACACTCATTGACCCGATAAAGCAAATGAAAAAAGAAGAAAAGGAAAAAGAATGAGATTTAGATATATAAAATATTATATACACCCATAAAAAGCCAAAACACTCTCTAAAATTAGAGAGTGTTTTGGCTTTTTTCTTTTACGGTTCAATCCATCCGTGACCAATAGAAACAACCGATGGATACCTTGAAGAAGCAAGTTCGGCCATAACAGTAGGTGTAGTCGCTGAATTTTCTGAGAGAGCATTAGCAATTTCAATCTGCATTGATTCGTCTTGGCTGTAGGTAGCATAGTAGTTAAGAGTTGCACACTTTTTTGCTACAGCCAACAATGCTGTTTCTCCAGATTTGCTTGACAAAGCTACAGCTTTCCAAACTTCAGGATACCTTGAAGAAACAAGTTCAGCCATAACAGTATCTGTTGTTGCAGAATTTTCCGAGAGAGCATTAGCAATTTCAATTTGCATTGATTCGTCTTGGCTGTAGGTAGCATAGTAGTTAAGAGTTGCACACTTTTTTGCTACAGCCAACAATGCTGTTTCTCCAGATTTGCTTGACAAAGCTACAGCTTTCCAAACTTCAGGATACCTTGAAGAAACAAGTTCAGCCATAACAGTATCTGTTGTTGCAGAATTTTCCGAGAGAGCATTAGCAATTTCAATTTGCATTGATTCGTCTTGGCTGTAGGTAGCATAGTAGTTAAGAGTTGCACACTTTTTTGCTACAGCCAACAAATGCTCTTCGGTTGCAAAATCACATTGAGCAATTTCAAGCCAATTATCTGGATTATTTGAATTAAGTTGATTATCCAAATACTCTTGTATTTGCTGATTTGAGTTTGCATTGCTTTCTGTTATCTCTGTTGAATTGCTTGTTGTTTCTCCTGTGGAAGTAGACACTTCTTCGCTATCTTCAATAATGCGTTCAGAATTTTCAAGTTCTGATATCCTTGTTTCCAATGCTTTTACCTGTTGCCGAAGTTCATCGATTTCACTAGTGCTTCCGCACGCCGTAAGGCTTATTATTGCCAAGAGACAAATAATGACCAAAGAAATAGTTTTCTTCATGATTCATTCCTCCTAAAACTTTATTGTTGATGGATTGTTATATATGTTAAACACCAAAAGTTAGAGGATGTTCCTCTCACTAGTTAGTGATAATAGGGTAAACGACACAGGACTTTGCCTATATCATTTTTATTATAACATAATTTAACATAATTATCAAGTTATATGAGTTTTTTGGATAGCATAAATTTTTTGTAGGAGAACTTTTGATAGAAGTTTTTAAAATATTTATTTTATTGATTTTTTGATTCCAA
>CANQFS010000031.1 GCA_947599825.1 uncultured Clostridia bacterium | reverse complement strand
TAGAATTTTATATAATTGAGATACCAAAAGCAAGGGAGATACTAAAAAAAGACCCCAATAATAAATTAGCACAATGGATAATGTTTTTAGATAATCCTAACGAAAGTGAGGTATCAAAAATAATGAATAAGAACGAAGAAATAAAAGAAGCAATGAGTGAATTAGAAAAAATAAGTAAAGATAAAGAATTAAAGAGAGTAGCAGAGTTAAGAGAAAAAGCAATAAGAGATGAGAAAAGCGGTCTAAGGCATGCAAGAGAAGAGCGGAATAAAAGAAACAGAAATAAAAATAGCAAAAAAATTAAAAGAAAAAAATTTATCTATTGATGAAATAATAGAAATAACAGGATTAACCAAAGAGGAATTAGAAAATTTATAAAAAATAGAAAAGCAGAAGTTTGCAAAATAAAGCAAATTTCTGCTTTTTAGTAAAGAAAAAAATATTCTTATAAAAAAATAATAAAACCTCTTGACAATTGAATAATCATTCAACTATAATAAATATACAATTGAACAAACACTCAACTATAATAAAGATACAGTTGAATATCTACTCAATTATTAGAAAGGGGAAAATAATGGGGAAAAACGAATTTATTTGTGATTGTAACATCATACATGAAGATATTGTAAAGAAAACTCTAAAGGCTATGCCAGATGTAGATGTATTTAATAAACTAGCAGAATTTTTTAATATATTAGGAGATACCACAAGAACAAAAATCCTTTTTGCACTTGACCAAAACGAAATGTGCGTGTGTGATATTGCAAATGTACTAAGTATGAGCAAATCTTCCATATCACATCAATTAGGAACATTAAGAAGAAGTGGAATAGTAAAATGTAGAAAACAAGGGAAAGAAGTTTATTATATGTTAGACGATGACCATATAAAGCAATTATTTGAAGTAGGAATCGAACATATAGAACACAAACAATAATAATATGAACCAAATTTATATTTTAAAAACTTAAAAATAAATATATATAAATTAATAAAAATTTTAAACTTAATACAGGAGGAAAAAACATGAAAAAAGATGCAATAAAAATATTAATTGCTTTTATATTATTCATTATAGCTATATTTGTACCATTTCAATATAAGTGGATATTATACGTTATAAGTTATCTAATAGTAGGATTAGAAATCATAAAAGAAGCAATTGAAAATATTATTCACGGAGAATTATTTGATGAAAATTTCTTAATGACCATTGCTACCATTGGTGCATTTGCACTTGGTGAATTTCCGGAAGCAGTTGCTGTTATGCTATTTTATCAAATAGGAGAACTATTCCAAAACTATGCGGTGGATAAATCAAAAAAATCAATTGCAAGCCTTATGGAAATAAGGCCAGACTATGCCTTCGTAAAACGTAATGAAGAAATTTTAAAAGTTAATCCAGAAGAAGTAAAAATAGGAGAAACAATCATTGTAAAGCCAGGAGAAAAAATACCTTTAGATGGAAAAGTAATAGAAGGAAATTCTATGTTAGATACATCTAGCATTACAGGAGAATCTTTGCCACGAAAAGTAAAAATAGGAGAAGAAGTCATCAGTGGCTGTGTAAATCAAACCAGTGTGCTTACTATTCAAGTAACAAAGCCATTTGGAGAATCTACAGTAAGTAAAATATTAGATTTAGTAGAAAATGCAAGTAGTAAAAAAGCAAAATCAGAAAACTTTATTCATACATTTGCAAAATATTACACGCCAATCGTTGTAGTAATCGCTGTTTTGCTTACTATTTTACCACCAATTTTTGTGCCAAATGCAAATTTTATAGATTGGCTATATAGAGGCTTAACCTTTTTAGTTGTTTCTTGTCCTTGTGCATTAGTCATTTCTATTCCACTAGGCTTCTTTGGTGGAATAGGAGGTGCTTCAAAAAAAGGAATCTTAATAAAAGGTGGAAACTACTTAGAAGCACTATCAAAGGCAGAAATAGCAGTATTTGATAAAACAGGAACGCTAACAAAAGGAACATTTGAAGTACAAAAAATAGAATCAATAAATATAGAAAAAGAAGAATTTATAAAATTAGTAGCTTATGCAGAACATTATTCAAATCACCCAATAGCAAACTCTGTAAAAAAAGCATATACAGGAAAAATAGAAGAAGGTCTAATTCATAAAACAGAAGAATTATCTGGCTTAGGAATAGAAGCAACTATTGAAGAAAAGCATGTTTTAGTAGGAAATGAAAAACTAATGAAAGAAAAGCAAATTGCATATAACAAATGTGAAGAAATAGGAACAATTCTATATGTAGCAATCAACGAAAAATATGCAGGTTATATAGTAATTTCAGATACAATAAAAGAAGATGCTAAAGAGGCAATCCAAAAACTAAAAGAAAATAAAATAAAACAAACAATTTTATTAACAGGAGATAAAAAAGAAGTAGCAGAGCAAGTTGCAAAAACGTTACAAATAGATAAAGTATATAGTGAATTATTACCAAATGAAAAAGCAGAAAAACTAGAAGAAATCAAAAAACAAAGCAAAGGAAAAGTACTATTTGTAGGTGACGGCATTAACGATGCTCCTGTTCTAGCACTTGCAGATATAGGAATTGCTATGGGAGCTTTAGGCTCAGATGCAGCTATAGAAGCTTCAAATATCGTAATTATGACAGACGAACCTTCTAAAGTAGCTAAAGCTATGAATATTTCAAGAAAAACTATGAAAATAGTAAAACAAAATATCATTTTTGCAATTAGTGTGAAAATAGCTGTCTTAATTTTAAGTGCATTAGGAATATCAACTATGTGGGAAGCGGTTTTTGCAGATGTAGGAGTTTCTTTCCTTGCTGTATTAAATGCACTAAGAATGTTAAAATAATAGCTTAAAAAAATTTTTATAGTATAAAAAAGTTAAATTAAGAATAAATTGGAGCTCCAATTACTAAACAAAAAAAGTTTAATAATTGGGGCTATTTTAATTCTTTTTAATTAGTTTTCATTAGTAGAATGATAAATAACAATATCTACACCAGAATCTGTATATGTAGTTGCATTAATTACTGGACCAGGTAAATTATAATTAGGTTTTGAATATTCTACAGAAAACGGAAAATATTTTGAATTAACCTTAATTACTATAAAATCACCATTATCTTTTTTTAAATATATTAAATATCCAGTGACAACATCCTCTCTATATTCCATAAAACTATATGAAAATCCTGGAGTATATTTATTACTATACTGAATTGCAATAGATTTAGCAATATATTTAGGTATCAATCCATTAGCCCATAAAATAATAATTATCAAGAGCAAAATTAAAATAATAGAAAATAATATTTTTTTTCTCATGTTAGCCTCCATAAATAATTTTTATTATAATACCATAAAGTAGAATAATAATCAACTATGATTATTCCTATATAAAAAGTTATATATTTATAGTCTTTATTTTTATTTTCACGTATGATATAATGTCAAAAAACATAAGAAATATGGAAGGAACGATAATAAAATATGAAGCACAATTTTAAATTCTATTTTGCATTCTATTTAGCAAAATTATCTATAATAGCCTTAAAAATAATAGGAAGAGATGCCTCACAATTTCCGGGAAAATTAGCAATTACATTATGTCCTAATTTCCTAGAGCAAATAGGAAAGCCACAAACCATCATTGCTGTTACGGGCACAAACGGGAAAACCACAGTATGTAATATGATAGAAGATTGCTTGCGTGAAAATGGATATAAGTTTATAGATAACCAACTTGGCTCAAACACCAATTCTGGTATTGCATCTACTTTCATAAAAGGAGCAAAATTATCAGGCAAACAGAAAAAAGACTTGGCAGTTTTTGAAATAGATGAAAGAAGTGCAATTCGAGTTTATCCTTACGTAAAGCCAACATATTTAATATGTACGAACTTATTTCGAGATTCTCTAATGAGAAATGCGCACACAGAATTTATATCAAATATGTTAAGCACTAATATTCCAAAAGAAACAAAACTAATACTAAACGGAGACGATTTAATAGTTAGCAACTTAAGTCCAGAAAACAAACGTGTTTACTTTGGAATCAGCCATTTAGAAACAGATACAGATACTTGTGAAAACATAGCAAGAGATATCATTGTATGTCCAAAATGCGATAGTAAATTAGAATATGACTTTGTAAGATATAATCACATTGGACGAGCTCATTGTAGTAAATGCGATTTTGCTTCACCAAAAATTGACTATGAAGCAACTAGCGTTGATTTTGAAAATAAGAAAATGACCATTAAGCACGAAAATGAAGAAGAACAATACGACTTAATAAGCAACAATATAATAAATATTTATAATATGCTTGCAACAATTACCTTAATGAAAGAACTAGGCTTGACAAGAGAGCAAATCAACCCAATACTAAGCAAGCAAAAAATTGTAGATACAAGATATAGTAAAGAAATCGTAGGAAATATAGAACTTATTACCCAACTTTCCAAAGGAATGAACCCAATAGCATGTTCTAGAGCCTTTGACTATGTACGAAAAGAAACAGGAAACAAAGCAGTATTTGTTTTATTAGATGATTTGCACGAAGCAGCAAATGGCTCAGAAAACATTGCTTGGCACTATGACACAGACTTTGAATTTTTAAAAGACGATTCCATCAAACAAATACTAACAGCAGGAGCAAGATATTTAGACACAAAAGTAAGGCTTCAAATGGCAGACATACCAATGGAAAAAGTAATTTGCCAAAGAGACGAAATAACATTAGTAGAAAAGCTTAAATTAGAAGGAATTGATAAAATCTTTATTTTACACGATTTATATTCAATGGATTTAAAAAATGAAATAAAGGAAAAAGTAAAAAAGAAAATACAAGAAGAGCTAGAACAAAAATTAGAAGAAAAGCAAGAAGAAAAATAGAAAGAAAAATAAAATAAAAACAAAAAGAAAAAGGAGATTGCTAAATGGAAGAAAACTTAAAAATTGAAATCTTATTTCCAGAGTTTTGTAATTTATATGGCGACATTAGCAATATGAAATATTTAAAAAAATGCTTGCCAAAAGCAAGCTTCATAGAAACAGCCTTTGATGAGGAACCACATTTTGTAAAAGAAGATGTTAATTTTATTTATTTAGGACCTATGACAGAAAGTAGGCAAGAAAAGGTAATAAAAAAATTAGCACCATATAAAGAAAGAATAGAGCAACTAATAAATGAAAATGTTATATTTTTAATAACAGGAAATGCCATCGAAATATTTGGAAAATATATAGAAAACGAAGATTCAAGCAAAATAGAAGCATTAGGAATTTTTAATATCTATGCAAAAAGAGACATGCTACATAGACATAATAGCATTTTTATTGGAGAGTGGGAAGAAACAAAAATAGTTGGCTTTAAAAGCCAATTTACCTTTAGCTATGGAGAAAATACAAACTGCTATTTTGCAAAAGTAGAAAAAGGAGTTGGACTAAACAAAGAATCTACCTTAGAAGGTATCCAAAAAAATAATTTTATTGCTACTTACTTAATTGGACCAATTTTAATATTAAACCCTTACTTTACACAAAAAATAATTCAAAAAATGGGAATAGAGGAACCAAAAATTGCATTTCAAGCTGATGTTATCAAAGCTTACGAGCAAAGGTTAAAAGAATTTGAAACATTATAATGTTAAATCTTTCCTCCTATATTACAAAAATATTACAAAAAAGTTGCAATTTTATTACAAATATGATATAATCATAGTATACTCTAAAGAGAAGGTGAAAAAAATGGAACTAATGATAATTGTATATTTTTTAGTATTTATCATATTTGCATTAATTATTTATGCAATTATGCAATTAAAATTAGCAGGAATGAAAATAAAAGACTTTTGGAGCTTTATAGAAGCAAACCAAATGCTAGATAAACTATATGCATTTTCGAAAAAATATGAAAAAATGAGTGTTCAAGAACAAGTTATTTTCTTAATGGAAGCAGAAAAAGTATTTAATGCTTTTGATAAAGTTCCAAAAATAATTTGGGAAGAAGAATATGATAAATATACAGATGTATTAGATACTTATAAAAATATAAAAGTATTAAGATGGGTATCAAATTAATAAGATTTAACATAAAAAACTCTAATATAAATAAATTGCTCTAGAAAAGTATTGTTCTAGAGCAATTTGCATAAAATATGAAAAAAGGTTGGTAATTAATATGAACCAGAAACAATTAGAACTAATCCGAAAAATATTAGCTTCACAAAATAAACAGTTACAAGTAGATGCTGTAAAAATGGTGCAAAGAGAAGAAAATGTACCAAATAGAGAAAAAGCAATAGAAATAGCCCAAAAGCATATAATTACAGAAAATAAAGATAAATTTCCAATACAGGAAGAAAAAGAACGTGAAGAAAAAAGAAGATATACACGAACCTTTAAAGAGGAATTACAAAGAGAAATAAAAGAAAAAGCAGAGAAAAGAAGAAAAGAAGAATTACAAAGGGAAGAAGAAAAAAGGCAGGAAGAACTAAGAAAAGAAGAAGAAAGAAAAAAGCAAGAAGCTGAGAGAATAAAACGTCAAAAGCAATTTAATAGAGTAATGAAAGCTTATGGAAAACAAGAAATTGAATTAGAACGTTACAATCCATCTTTATTAGAAAAGCTAAAAAAGGTATATGAAAAATGGGTAAATATACAAGAAAAACAAGAACAAAGATTATTAAAACAACAGCAATTGCATAAAGAATTTATAAAAAAAATAGATCCACAAAATTATGAAAAGAATAGTCAAGAAAACAATATAAACAGCAATCAACAAGGAAGAGTAATAAATAAAAAGAATAATAGAGAAGAAAGGTAGTAAAAAAATTACTACCTTTTCTCTTTGCGGTACTTAGAATATTATTCCTAAAAAATAATATAATAATAAAAAATAAAAAGGGAGAACAAAAGCAATATGAAAATAAGATATTTTGACCATGCAGCAACAACAAACGTAAAAGAAGAAGTATTAAAAGAAATGTTGCCTTATTTTTCTATTGAATATGGAAATGCTTCTTCACTTTATAGTTTAGGAAGAACATCAAAAAGAGCAATAGAAGAAGCAAGAAAAAGAGTAGCAAAAGCAATTGGTGCAAAACCAAAAGAAATCTATTTTACCTCATGTGGAAGCGAAGCAGACAATTTAGCCTTAAAAGGAATTGCTTATAAATATAAAAATAAAGGAAAGCATATTATAACTAGCAAAATAGAACATCCTGCTATTTTAGAAACATGTAAAACATTAGAAAAACAAGGATATGAAATTACGTATCTAAACGTAGACGAAAACGGCTTTATTTCACTTTCGGAGCTAGAATTTAGTATAAGACCAGATACCATTTTAATTAGCATCATGTTTGCAAACAATGAAATAGGCACAATCCAGCCAATTGAACAAATAGGTCAAATAGCAAAAAAGCATAACGTTTTGTTTCATACAGATAGCGTGCAAGCAGTAGGAAATGTAAAAATAGACGTAGAAAAAATGAACATTGACTTATTATCTATGTCTGCACACAAATTCTATGGACCAAAAGGAGTAGGAGCATTATATGTAAAAGAAGCAGTAGAATTTGAAAGAATCCAAGATGGAGGCCATCAAGAAAAAAATAAAAGAGCAGGAACAGAAAATGTAGCAGGAATTGTAGGATTAGGAAAAGCCATAGAACTTGCAAATGATAATTTAGAAAAATATGAAAAAAAACTAACAGAGTTAAGAGACTACTATTTCTCACAAATAGAAGAAAAAATCTCAAACTATAAAATTAATGGAGATAAAGAAAAAAGACTACCAGGAAATGCCAATGTATCTTTTGAAGCAATACATGGAGAAGAACTATTATTAAAATTAGACCAAAAAGGAATCTGTGCATCAGCAGGAAGTGCGTGTAGTTCAGGAACGCCAAGTCCTTCTCACGTATTACTTGCAATTGGCTTAAAACCAGAACTTGCTTATGGCTCTTTAAGAATTACACTAGGAGAAGAAAACACAAAAGAAGATATAGACTTTCTAGTAGAGCAATTAGCAGAAATCATACCAAAATTAAGAAAGTGAACAGGAGGGACGTTCCCTTCTTATTTATATAGTAGGAAAGTTTTGCAGACGATAAATATGGCGAGCCTAAGATTTTATAAAAATTTTCATTTATTAGAAAATCTTAGGCTTGCGTTTTTATTTTAGTTAAAAAGTATAAAAAGAAGGAAAAAAAGCATACTAAAGAAAAAAAGGAAATGAAAGATAATATGGAAAAAATAAAAAAAGTGGTTATGGGCTTAATTGCAGGAGTCATTTGCGGTTTATTTGCTTCTGGCGGAGGACTTATTTTAGTTCCCGCTTTTCTTTATTTGCTAAAAGTAGATGATAAAATTGCAAGAGGAACAGCAGTATGCTGTATTTTGCCAATGGTTGTAACAAGCAGTATTTTTTACTATAAAGAAAATTATATTGATTGGAATATTGGAATTCGTTGTGCTATTGGTGGAATTATAGGTGGAATATTAGGTGCAAAACTACTAAAAAAAATTCCAACTATATATGTGCGCATTTTATTTAGTTTATTTCTATTTTTTGTGTCTATTAAGATGCTTTTTTAAAGCCAAACCACTACTTGCAACATTATGTAAAATATGGTATAATATAAGTATCTCTAATTTCATATAGCATAAACAAACATTACCATATTAAGAAAGGAGTATTTCAATATGAATGCATCATTACCAATTTTTTCTTACAAGCAGGAAATCATTCAGGCGGTTAAAAATTCTGCAGTAACTATTATTACAGCAGAAACCGGTTCTGGAAAATCAACACAGGTACCACAGTATTTAAGAGAAGCTGGTTATGATGTTGTCATTACAGAACCTAGGCGGATGGCAGCATGGTCACTAGCAGAAAGAGTTGCAGAAGAAATGGAAAGTCCATTAGGAGAGGTTGTCGGTTTTCGGACAGGCTTTGAGAGAAACGACTCTCCAAATACATCAATACTTTATTGTACTGATGGTTTAGAGTTAGTTCGTACTCTCACAGATACCAAGAATAAGCCTAAAGTGATGATTATTGATGAAGTTCACGAGTGGAACTTAAATATCGAAACTCTCATTGCTTGGGCTAAAAAGAAAATCTCTGAAAACTGGCTTACCAAAGTAGTTATTATGAGTGCTACCTTAGACTCAAAAAGTCTTGCTATGTACTATGGAGAAAGCGTTCATCTTCTTCAAGTACCAGGAAAGTTATTTCCAGTAAGTTTTATGCAAAAATGGGAAGATGAATTAATTCCTAGTATTTTGCAGATGATTCAAGAAGGTCACAACACATTAGTATTTGTAGCAGGTAAAAAGGAAATTGAAGAGGTAACCAAAAAACTTTCAGGTGTGCAGGCAGTTGTTCTTCCTTTACATGGAGAACTGGATAGCCTCGAACAGAAGAAATGTTTTGAAAGTTACTCTCTTCCCAAAGTAGTTGTTGCTACCAATGTAGCACAAACTTCAATTACCATACCGGATATTGATGCAGTTGTCGACACAGGAAAGGAGCGGCGCACTGAAGTAACAGATGGCATTCAAGGACTCTTTTTAAGAGAAATCAGCCAAGCAGATTGTTTGCAAAGGAAAGGACGTGCAGGCAGAACAAAAGAAGGTATTTATATTCTTTGTTCTAATACTTCTTTGGAGGAAAGAGAGCAGTTTTCTACTCCTGAAATACAGAGAGGTATTTTAGACCAAATCGTTTTACGACTTGCTACCTGCAAAATCGATGCTACAGAGTTGGAATTTTTCCACCAGCCTTCCAAAGAAGCTTTGAGTCTAGCAAAGGAAACTCTGTTAGATTTAGGAGCATTAGAGGAAGATGGAAGTGTAACGGAAATTGGCTATAAAATGGCTAAAATTCCAGTATCTGTGCAATCTGCAAGAATGATTGTCGAGGCGGAAAAGTACGGTGTAACAGAAGAAGTCATCAATATTGCTTCTATTCTGGAAATAGGAAGAATCTTAAATAATGATACTCCCTATTCTAGGTTTACACAGGAGCATAGCAGTGACTTACTTGCTGAAGCAGATGTACTTGTAGCCCTTCAAAACATGGGTTATATTAACTTCAAAGAACTTGGCGTAAATAAGAAGAATTTCTTCCGCATCAAGGAGCACATCCAGAAAATGCATGAGGCCCTTACTGATGTTGTTACTATCACATCGTCTTCTTGGCAGAACAGAGACTCTATCAAAATGGCTTGTTTAGCCGGAATGATAGGTCATGTTTATAAAAACAACTGGGGTAATGAATATGTGAATGGGGACAATATAAGAAGAATCCTCGACAAAAAAAGTTGTTTATCTGGTTATTTTACTCCGAAACTTTTAGTTGGCATTCCAAGGACAATTGAATATAAAGATTCTTGGGGAGATATAAGCCATCTGGAATTAGTCACTATGGCGACCAAAGTAACAGTAGAAGATTTAAAGGCAGTAGCACCGCAATGCATTACGCAAGAGGATGGAGAGCCCTATTATTCTAGTTGGTCAGATGTAGTAAAAATACCAAGAACAACCTATTTCAAAGATATTAAATTAGGTATGGATGAAATTACTGTAGAAGACCATCTGGAGTATGAAAAGTTAAAGCAAGAGTACGAGAGCAATCAAAAAAGTTATTATATCGATAAGAGACAGAAATATGTTATGATTGATGGTAAAAACTTTGAGGTTGCCTATGGACTTGACCATCCCTTTATTGTGGTTGATAATGAAACACTCTATCATACAGAAGTAAAGAATGTTTTTCTCGACGATGGAACCAAAGTGCAAATAGCATGCAATGGAAGCTCAAGGAGAGACTTTAGTATGGTATCACTGCGTAATGCGGTAGAAAATACCAGAGTGAAGGAGGCATGGGATACAGCAAAAAGACATCTGCCGGAGATAAATGGTTGCAAGCTTTCTGTTATGTTAGAAGGCAAGCAGTTCTTAGGCAAAAAAGAAATTACTCGTGGTAATGGGGGATATGGAGATCCAATCTATGGATTTGTCTGCCTTGCCCTGCAGAAAAATAAGACATTTCAATTAGAACTTTGTGAAGAAGAAGAGCAGGCTGAAGAAAAAACAAAAGAGGCAGTAGAATTTCTGTACGGAAAAGTAATTTGCGAAAATTACACCGATAAGAAATTTAAATTCAAGAAAGGAGTAAAAGGCCTATCTCCAAAAGAAGAAAGAGTAAAAAGAGAATTCGACTCTGAAGTAAGAGAGTTATTAGTAGGATTGGATATCAATAACATAGAGGAAAGGTTAGAATATCTTGAAGAACTCTATCAAGAGATGATAGAAAGTCTGAAAATAGCTTAAAAATGCTAAGAGGCCACTGACAAATGTCAGTGGCCTTCATTATACTCTATAAATTTGCTAAAAAATGTATGAAATATAAAAAAAGAAGAATAATAGAAAGAAACAGAAATATATAGAAAAAAATTGAATATAAAAAAGATGGGAAATATTAGAGGTTTATAGGTAAAACCTTAAAAACCTAAATATAGAATAAAAGGAAAATAAATCCAAAAATGTTAGAAGTTATATTTGGCATAATTGCAGGAATAGTAACGGGGTTAGGAATGGGTGGCGGAACGATTTTAATTTTATTTCTTTCGCTATTTTTAGGACTAGACCAACACATAGCACAAGCCACTAACTTAGTATTTTTCATTCCAACTTCTTTAGCTGCAATTTTCACAAACATAAAACAAAAAAATATAGATGCAAAACTTGCTTTTAGCATTTCATTTTATGGAATTATTGGAGCATGTTTAGGCGCAATCATCGCAAAAAATATTAGTTCCGAGCATCTAAAAAAATACTTTGCCATTTTTATTTTATTAATTGCAATACATGAAGTATATGAATTATATAAAGAGTATAAAACAAAAAGAAAAAACGCATAATAAGAATAAGAAATCAAGAAAAGGAGGAAAGAAATGGATATGAAATTTATTAAAGGTATGATTATGGGTGGAATTGTTTCTGCAGGTGCAATGATGATGTATAAAGAAATGACAGGAAATAGCAAGAAGCAAATGATAAAAAAAGGAAAACAATTTGCTAAAAAAATGGGAATATTATAAAAAAATAATTTATGAGGCATTAGGAACTTTTGAATTTTCATCATCTGTTCCTTTTGCCTCATTTTAAAATAAAAAATAGTTATTAGCAATCAAAAATTAGCAACAACTAGAATCTTTGTTAGAATCTTCGCATCTTACATATTCTTTGTCGCAAGGTCTTTCGCAAGGTTTTTCACAAGGCTTCTCGCAAGGTTTTTCATATGGCTTGCAGCCTTTGAAATCATGTTTACAATCTAATTTAACGCCTTTTAAGCATTTTCCTTCGTGTTTGCATTCTGTGCAAATCTTACAATGTTTTACGTTATCTACCCAAATTTCAATAGCATAACATTTGTTAGAGCATAAAGGTCCAAAAACGAAATCTCCATCTTTATCAGTAAAAGTATGAGATACTGGTCTTCTTTCTTCCTTACCGCAATCATATACAACCTCAATCAATTTTACAACAGCGTCAGATACTGGATCTCCATAGCAGTCTTTAATTACACCATAAATAACATTTCTGTTATCTTCAGGTAAACGAATATCAAGGTCAAATTGTTTGCCAGAAGCAATTACTCCGTCAACGTCTACAACAGGACATATATTTTTATCATATTCCATAAATTTAATCATCCCTTCTAAATTTTATTGATTTAGCATATAGCCTACTATATACTATGAAGCCAAAAAGAAAAAAGTGTCTTATATTGTAGAAAAAATGAAAATGAAAATAAAGATTAAGAACCAAAACATTGCATATATTTTAGTAATGTTATTTTGAGTTGAAAAAAAATAAAAAATAACATATAATAAAACAGACTTGCAGATAGGCCTGTCCCAAATGGCAATAAATTGCCAAAAAGGGGCGTCCCAAATGGCAATCCAAAAAGGAGAAAAATATGGCAGATACAAGACCAATAGGTATGTTCGACTCAGGAGTAGGAGGACTTACCGTTTTAAAAGAATTTAGAAAACAAAATCCACAAGAGAATATTATATATTTAGGCGATACCAAGAGTTTCCCTTATGGAAGTAAATCTAAAGAAAGCATTATAGAACTTACGAAAAAAGGTATTGATTTTTTACTAGAAAAAAATGTAAAAGCAATTGTAATTGCTTGTGGAACAGCAACTTCACAAGCATTAGAAGAAGTGCAAAAACAATATACAGTGCCAATCATTGGAATTATTGATTCTACCGTGCAATATATAAAGAAACAAACAAAATTAAGGAAAATAGGAATTATTGCTACAACAGGAACTATTCGTAGTGAAGGTTGGCAAAATAAAATACATAGTCAAATACCAGATGCAGTTCTTTCTTATAAGGCATGTCCGCTTTTAGCCCCAATGGCAGAAGAAGGCTGGACAGAAAATGAAATTGCAAAACTTACAATTCAAGAATATTTGAAAGGTTTTTGTGATATTGATTGCCTAATTTTAGGTTGCACGCATTATCCTTTATTTAAAAAGTGCATTCAAGAAGAATTAGGAAAAAAGGTAGAAATTATTAACACAGGTGAAAAATTAGCAAAGGATATGCAAAAAATTTTAATTAACGAACAAAAGCAAAATGAAAGCACAAAGGAAGGAAACTTCGAAATATATTTAACAGATACAGAAACTAATTTCTTACGTGTTGCAAGCAAATTATTAAAAGATACGGAAGTAAAAGAAAAAATAAAAAAGGCAGAGATGTGGAATAAAATTAAAACCCCACCATATATATAATAAAAAACGGAAAGGGGTTAAGTATGAAAAGAATAAAAATAATTTCATTTATTTTAATCATGTTACTAATGATAAGCATCGGTGCAACATCTTTTGCAGCAATAGACCAAACAATTTATTTTGATGTTCAATACGATGGAGAAATAAATGTAAATGAAGAAAAAATGTCTGTTACAACATTAGAAGGAAAGGCAACACCTCAGCATACAAATGTAAGAATTAAAGTAGATGTAGAAGGGCCTGCAATTCCTAAATTACTTGCTACAGACACAGCAGGAAAAGAATATGATATTGCACAAATTGGGTATTGGGGACCAGAACAAGGTTTTCCAATTCAAGGAGACTTTCATAATGAAACAATGGTAAGGTCAACTTACCCAGTAGCAGGTACTTATAAAATAACTTTAAGCCTAATAGATGTGGGAAGCAACAACGATTTATTAGCACAAAGAGAATTTACATTTGAAGTAAAAGGAGAAGAGCCAATTGCAAACGCAGTTGTAGATAACACAGCAACACAACTTCCCAAAACAGGAACTTCTTTATTAGAAATTGCTATTTATGCAGTTATTTTAGTTGCTATTGTATATGCCATATACCAAATAAGACAAAGAAGAAAATAACGAAGGAAGAAAATTCCTATGCTATATAAAAAACAAAAGAGCGACTTACGTGTAAAGTCGCTTTTAAAATGTAAAAAATCATTTAGAGAAAGAAAAACTACTAAATGTTAATAGTTTTTCTAAAACATATAAAAATAGGGAAAGGAATCGATTTTAAGATAAAATTGAAAGCAAAAATCATAAAAATAAAAAAGCCACTCATTTTTTCTTCTCTTTTATTTCTTCTTTTTTTAGGAGGCATTTTTACTATTTGCATGGATCAAATAGATAATGTTTCTTTTGAAACAAAGCAAGTAAGCAGTAAAATAAGAATAAAAAAGGAAAATACAATAGAAGAACCAAAAGTAGTAGAAGATAATATTGCTCTTAACTTAGTAGAATATGAAAATTTTCCAAGGGAATATAGAGGTTACAAGGTAGTAGGTAAAATTACAATACCAAAATTAGAAATTGAAAAATATATTATAGAAGAAACCACAGAAGAAAGTTTAAAGGCTTCTGTTACCAAAACATGTGGACCAAAGGTAAATGAAATTGGAAATTTCTGCATTTCCGGACACAATTATATACAAACCTTTGGAAGAATTAAAGAATTAGAAGTAGGAGATAAAATTATAATGACAGACACATATAGCAGAGAAATTACTTATGAGGTCTATGATACGTATAAAGTAAGCCCTACAGATACATCTTGTTTAAGCCAAGAAACAAACGGAGAAAGGGAGGTAACACTTATTACTTGCACTTTAGGTGCAATAAAAAGAAACATTGTAAAAGCCATTGAGGTATATGATTAAAAAAGATGCATAAACCTTCTACTATATAAATAAGCCTACCGAACTACGATAGGCTTATAATTTTACTTTGAATTATAAATGCTTTTTTGAATTTCTGCCATACATTCATTAGCAATACTTGCAACCGATGACCAAGAGGCAACCTGTTGAGATAATGGTTTTACCATATTATATAAGTCAGAGATTGTCTGCAAGGCTTCACTTTTGCTTGAACAGAATGTATTTAGTTGTTTTTGAAAATGTTGTGCAATTTCACCAGAAGAATCAATATATGAAAATTGCTTATCTACCTCCTGTTTAAAAGCATTCTGTGAAAAATTTTTTCCTTCTACAAAAATTTTGAGATTATCTAAAATATTAGATAACTTTGTAAAAGGATCATTGCTTTGTTTGTTTGGATTGTTTATAGCATTTAAAATCCGTTGTTGGTAGTTTTCAAATCTTTTGATATCCATAGATGCCCTCCAAAAATATTAATTTTTTGTTGCTAAATGAAAAAACTACTTTAAATATAAATAAATTATAACACAAAATGGATTTTTTGTAAAATGGAGGTCTAACTTTTATGGTTTAAATTATATCTTTTTGTATTAAAATATGTTAAAATCATTTTGAGAGAATAATTTGAAAGTGAGAAAAATAATATGGAAAATGAATTTTTAGAAAAACTAATTGAAAGTTATAAATTATCTAAAGATGAACATAGAAATATTCTAAATGAACTTAAGAAAAGAGTATTTTTAAATAGAGTTGTAGAAAAAAATCCATCTATTATGTTTGTTATAGGTCAACCCGGATGTGGAAAAACAACATTATAGAGATAGGAGAAAAAGTTATGTTAAAACTAGGTAATATGATATTGGAAATATTTCACTATCAAGAAAGAGTACACCAAAGCATTCAAAAGATCTAGGTATAGATTTAAAAACTATTGGCAATAAGCATTTTGGATTAGGCGTAAAAGATATTATAGCAGCAAAAAAAGTTTGTTGAAGACGATGAAGATATTTGATATAATTCAAATATTTATATGATAAAATTATTAGTAAGTGAGATTAATTTATGAAGAATATT
>CANQFS010000030.1 GCA_947599825.1 uncultured Clostridia bacterium | reverse complement strand
ATAGCAAAACGTACCGATGGCGATATTTATGTTGGAGTAGTAGGACCTGTTAGAACCGGTAAATCTACCTTTATTAAGCGTTTCATGGATTTACTTGTAATTCCAAACATAGATAATGCATACAAAAGAGAAAGGGCTTTAGATGAACTACCACAAAGTGCTTCTGGTAGAACCATTATGACGACAGAGCCAAAATTCATTCCAAATGAAGCAGTTGAAATTACACTAGGTGAGAACATTAAATTAAAAACTCGTATGGTAGATTGTGTAGGCTACTTGGTTGACAATGCCATTGGTTATTTAGAAGATGATGTTCCTCGTATGGTTAAAACTCCATGGAATGAAGATGAAATTCCTTTTGAACAAGCAGCAGAAATGGGCACTAAAAAAGTAATTGAAGAGCATTCTA
The DNA here is from genome assembly GCA_947599825.1 of uncultured Clostridia bacterium. Lineage (GTDB taxonomy): Bacteria > Bacillota > Clostridia > TANB77 > CAG-508 > UMGS1663. Next base: position 16,575 of record CANQFS010000030.1, on the reverse strand, counting down.
CAATTGGTATTTTAGTAACAACTGATGGCTCTATTACAGATATTCCAAGAGAAGATTATGTTGAAGCAGAAGCACGTGTAGTAAATGAATTAAAAGCGCTTCATAAACCATTTGTAATTGTTTTAAATTCTGCTAATAGCACATCAGACTATACTAAGTCTTTAGCTAAAAAACTAGAAGAAAAATATTCTGTTCCAGTTATTCCAACAGATTGCTCAACTTTAAATTTAGAAGATATCAATAATATTTTTAGCAAAATTTTATACGAATTTCCTGTAGAAACAATTGAACTAAACTTTCCTCGTTGGGTTGATGGTTTATCTTCTGAACATTGGCTAAAAAAAGAGTTACATTCTGAAATTAAAGAAGCATTTAGTAATGTTCGCCTGTTAAAACAAGTTGATGTAAGTGTTCAAAAGATTCAGAAAACAGAAATTATTCAAAAAACTATAGTAGATGAAATTTTACTTGGAACTGGATCTGTGCACATTTCTATTCAATTAATAGATGAGTTATTTTATAAGGTATTAACAGAAATTTCTGGTGTTGATATTTCCAATGAAGGAGATTTATTCTCAACTATTACTTCTTTTGCACAAACTAAAAAAGAATATGACAAAATTGCTTACGCCTTAGAAGAAGTAAAGACTAAGGGCTATGGTATTGTTACCCCTTCTATGGAAGAATTAATTTTAGATGAACCAGAAATGGTAAAACAAGGCTCTCGTTTTGGCGTAAAATTAAAGGCAAAAGCACCTTCAATACACATGATAAGAGCTGACATTGAAACTGAAGTTTCTCCTATTGTTGGCAGTGAAAAACAATCAGAAGAATTAGTAAATTACTTACTTTCTGAATTTGAATCAGATCCAATTAAAATTTGGGAGTCCAATATTTTTGGCAAGAGTTTACATGAACTTGTAAATGAAGGATTGCAAAATAAACTTTGCAGAATGCCAGAAGATGCGCAAGCAAAACTGCAAGAAACATTAGAAAGAATTGTAAATGAAGGCAGTGGCGGACTAATTTGTATTATTCTTTAGCAAACATCACAAAACCTCATTTACGTAAAACTTTTTATATATAATAGAGCCTAAGATTTTCTAGCAAATGGAATTTTAAAAAAAATCTTAGGCTCGACATATTTATTTAGTATGGAAAGTTTTCCTTCAAGGAGAACTTTCCTACTATATAAAAAGAAAACTCGATAACTATTTTATTCTAAATTCTTCTTTATAGTGTATAACTATGTTCTCTTATTTTTTCACAAGTTCCACCTTTATCTTCATAATATGTTTTAATTTTAGATATCATTTCTCTTGCATCGTCATATTCAGCTAAAAGATTCCAAAGTTCAAAATCTAATAAATTAGCATCTCCATGGGAAAGATTATACACATAGTTGTCTACATGATAATTTTTATCATAAGAAATGACATACTGATATATTTGACCATTTAATGCACATTTAAATTCTTCTGTAGTTAGTTCTTTAGATGGTGAAATATTACCTTTTTCATTAACGTTATTTAATACTAATGTAGTAATATTCATTACAATAAAAATTCCTAAACTGCAAATAATTGTTATTAGTAAGATTTTTAATATTTTAATAATAGAATGAACAGATTTTTCAGTATTAATTATTTTATTTGTTAAAATTTCTTTAATGTCATTTTCCATCAATTCATCTAAACTAATATTAAATATTTTTGCGATTTCATTTGCTTGAATTATATCCGGTATAGTTTGCCCCAATTCCCAGTTAGAAATAGTTTGCCTAGTAACATTTAGCTTTTCTGCTAATTGCTCCTGTGAAATTTTAGCTTGCTTCCTTAAAGTAAAAATTTTATTTCCTAATTGCATAATATTCTCCTTTCTTTTTATATTTTAGTTAATTTTACTTATTACTAGTCAAAAAAACAAGCAAAAATTTTTGGAATTTAATTAAATTTCCGCAAATTTTTTTAACATTTTATTATTTTTATACATAATAAGAAAGCAAGCCTTCTTAATTATTTTTTAAGAAAAAATATTTTGCTTTTTAAGAAATCTATAGTATAATATTCTTAAGAAATAAAAGGAGGTTACCAATGAAAATAGTAAAAAGATTGCTTTTTATTGTATTATTAGTTGTCGTTATCATTGGTTCTGTTATCTATTTTAATGGATATAAATTATATAAAACTACTTTAGATAAAACTAGTCTTTCTAGTAAAATTGCAGAAGTTAAAAGTAGCGACACTTATGTTTCATTAAATGAAGTTTCCACTGGCTATACAAATGCAGTAATTGCTGTAGAAGACCACCGTTTTAGAGACCATGGCGCTATTGATGTTATTGCTATTGCTAGAGCAATTTTTTCCAATATTCGAGCAAAAGAATTTAATGAAGGTGGAAGTACAATTACACAACAGGTTGCAGAAAATTTATATTTTATGACCGAAGATGATGTTGTTTCTTCTAAAATTGCAGAAACTTTGGTAGCTATTGACTTAGAAAAAAATTATTCTAAAGATGAAATTTTAGAATTTTATATAAATATTATTTATTTTGGAGAGGGCTATTATGGAATTCGTGAAGCTTCTAATGGCTATTATAAAAAAGAACCAAAAGATTTAAGTTTATATGAAGCAACTCTTCTTGCTGGAGTTCCTAATGCTCCTTCTATTTATGCCCCAACTATTAACCCGGATTTAGCAAAGAAAAGGCAGAAAAAAGTAATTTCTTCTATGGTAGAGTATGGATATTTAACAGATGAAGAAGCAGATAATATAAAAGAATAGTACAACAACAAAGGAGCAAGAAATTCTTGCTCCTTTACGTTTTAACGCTTGTTATTTGTTATAGTTAGAACATTTGAAAGTTAATCATTGCTTTTTTCTACCGGCTCTTTCTCACTCTCTTCTAAAATAGAATAATAGCCCAAGAAGTACCTTTTGTCTATTTCCTCCAAAGGTAAATACTCTCTTTCATTATGGAACTGCACAGATACATCAATGATGTTATCAGCTTTCCGAAGCTTTGCAAAAAAATTGGCTTTAGTAGGCAATTCCTCCAAAATGAACTTTTTATATTCATCTGCCTTGATAGGAATCACTTCTGTCCATGTTTCTGCTCGCAAACATCCTTCTGCTAATGCTGCAGATATTTTACCTTTCTCTTTATCTACCAAAAATAGATAATAAGTATAAGCCGTTGCGAATCCAACTAAAATAATTATTACTTGCATTATTGCTATAGCAATAATTGTGATATTAATATTACGATCCTTATCATCAAGCACAATTGCAGTAATCATAATATCAAAAATGAATCCTATCACTAAAGCCCACTTTATTGTCTTCCTTTTTGCCTTCTTCTTGATTTGCAGTGTATCCTCTACATTTAAACCATTCCGCATTTCTCCCATAACATAAATCTCCTTTCCTTATTGAAATTATTCATTTTAAGGTTTCTATTTTCATTACATTATGTGTATTTTATCATAAAGTACTTAAAAAAGCAAGAAAATATTGTTAATCATTTTTATTTTTATACACTTTTACCATATCTTTTAAACTCATTCTACTTCCATAATTTAATATAGCGGAAGAATAAATTTTAATCGATACTTTAGCAATAATGGCAATAGTAATGATTAAAATAACAAGAGAAATGGCAATTTCACTAGGTGTTGCTACTCCCATCATAACTCTAAATGGCATACAGAATGGTGAAGAAATTGGGAAAATCGCTGCAAAACTATTTAGTGTGCTTGTTGGATTCATCATAGTAAAGTAAGATAGATAAAATCCAATTACTGCTAAAATTGCTACTGGTCCGTTGGCAGATTGAATATCCTCTGGTTTTGCTACAGTAGATCCTGTTAAAGCATATAGTAAGGCAAATAATGAATACCCTAATATGTAATATACAATTGTAAGAACAGCAAGTACCCATGTGATATTTGACATATCTAGTACCATACTAACCATTTCTGGTGTTAAAAATGCGTTAGCACAAATTATTGCAACTACTACTAAGGCAATTGTTTGCATAATTCCTGCTAGCCCTATTCCTAGCGTTTTTCCAAGGACAATGGTTCTTGGTGAGGTAGAAGTAACTAACGTTTCTATAATTTTTGAAGTTTTTTCTATTGTAATAGAAGTAGAAACTTGGTAAGCATAGAAATAAATCGCATAGAATAACACTATGGAAAGTAATAGCATAGCAAGAATATTGCCACCTACTTCTTTTTCTTCTGTTTGACTTACTTCCATTTCAAAAGGCATATTGATAATGTTAAGTTGCTGTGGTGTTATTTGTAATTTTGAAATTTGAAGATTTTTATATGTATCTTGTAATATTGTAATAAGGTCTTGTGGAACTTCGCTCATCATGCTCATTGATTTTACAATATATTCTATATGAATACCATTTTCTCCTTTTGTAATTCTTATGGCTTCGTCTAATTCTTCCTCGTTGATTTTTTCTTTAACTTCTTCTAAAGCAGTATTTTCCACAATTTCAATTTCATATCCAATATCTAGTTGTTCTAATTGTTTTAGACTACCTTCATAAACATTGTCTTCGTCAATAATAGCAAGTTTAGTTTTTCCAAAGGATTCGTCGTCTCCTTGTATTTTATTAATGATATTTGGCACGTTAAATGCAATAATCATAATTAGAAAAATTATGATATTGGAAATAATAAACGATTTTCTTTTTACTAAATCTTGAAAAGTATATTTTGCTACTAACCATAAATCTCTCATGCTACTCACCTACCTTTTCTATGAAAATATCATGTAGACTTGGCTTCTTTATTTCAAATTTGTCAATTTTTACTTTGTTTGCTATTAATTTATTTAAAAGTTGTTGTGCTTCTTCTTCCGTATTTATTTTTATTTCATATTCATTTTCTTTTTGTAAAAGAATTGGAAGATTTGCCTCTTTAATGCTATCTTGAATGTTTTCCTTTGTGATAATTTCTAATTTATTTGCTGGGTAACTATCTTTAATTTGTACTAAATTTCCTTGTAATACTGTTTTTCCTTTATTTAAAATTAAAATGTCTGTACAAAATTCTTCTACTACACTCATTTGATGTGCAGACATAATAATATATTTTCCGTCTTTTATAAGGTCTATGATGATGTTTCTTAAAAGTTCGGTATTGACTGGATCTAACCCGCTAAATGGCTCATCTAGTACAAGAAGTTCTGGATTATGCACAACTGCTGTAATGAATTGTATTTTTTGCTGGTTTCCTTTTGATAGTTTTTCTGCTGTCATATCTTTATATTGTTCTATTTCTAATTTTTTTAGCCAATAGTTAATGGCTTCGTCTGCTTCTTTTTGCTTCATTCCTTTTAGTTTTGCAAAATACATTAGTTGGTCATAAATTTTGGTTTTTGGATAAATTCCTCTTTCTTCTGGTAAATAACCAAAGTTGACATGTTTTCTTTGTACTTCTTTTCCATTCCACGTAATTTGCCCTTCGTCTTTCTTTAAAATTCCGAAGTAACATACGAATTGTTGTTGTTTTTCCAGCGCCATTTGTTCCTAAAAGTCCAAATACGCCCGGAGCGTTGATTTCAAAATTTATGTCATTTACTACTTTTTTATCTCCATAGCTTTTACTAACATGACTTATTTTTAATCCCATTTAATTTCCTTCTTTCTTTTTGTATATGCCCTATTTTAACATAAGCAATATTTTATGACAATAGTTTTTGGTAAGATACTTACATCTTATTTACATATTTTTAATTGAGTTTGCTTGCAATCTTATGTAAAATTTGCTATAATAATGCTATAAATTTTTTTGTTACCCAAAAAGATTGATTCATATCTTGGAGGGTAATACCTCCAAGCAATAAAAGGAGGTACATTATGAATAACTACATTTATGATTTTCAGTTTAGTATCAAAGGTGCAATTGGTGTATATATGTATAATTATACCAAGCATTTTCTTTTTGGAAACAAGATAAAATTCCGGTTGAATCCACAAGGAGTAAAAATCCTATCAGTTTCATATCATTGGAATGATAGTAAAGAATGTGTACGCCCTAAAATATTTTTTAATCATTATTGTTTTAAAGTGCGTGTACCAAAAACTCTTGGAAATTCACCTGTGTTGAAACTGAATATTAGAGTGCAGTATTTTGATGAAACTATAGATAATGCTGAGTTTTCTTTTAACATCAACAATATCTGTTAATGCATGTAAAGAAGGATGTATGCAAATACATCCTTCTTTATATATTATTGTATAATAATAATGTCATATCCAATAAAAAGTCCGTTTTCAATTACGCCTTCTATTTGGTTAATTCTTTCTTCGAAATTTGGTTCTATATGCTCAAACCAAGCATATAAAATATAATTTCCATTATCCGTAACAAGTGCTCCTTGCTCTACATTTGATAATTTGATTTCTACTTTTGTTGCCCCTAATTTTTTTAATTCTTCTTCTACTTGTTCTACTTTATTTTTTTCTACTTCAATTGGTACAGGGTGCTTTTCTCCTAATTTTTCTACAAATTTAGTATGGTCAACTAAAATATAGTTTTCTGTGCTTTGCTTTATATTTAGTTTTTCTCTGTATAATGCTGCTCCCATTCCTTTAATTAGCCAATTGTGCTTGTCTACTTCATCTGCTCCATCAAAACACCAATCTGGCTTTTCTTTATCTAACGTGGTTATTTCAATTCCTAGTTCTTTGCATAAATCTTCTATAATTTGTGAAGTTGGAATAGCTTTAATGCTTAGTTTTTCTTCTTTTACTCTTTTTGCAATTTCTTCTACTGCCATGTAAGAAGTACTGCCAGAGCCAAATCCAATTACTTCCCCATTTCTTACTCGTTTTGCAATTCTTTCTGCCAGCTTTATCTTTTCTTCTTTTTGACCTATATTATTTTTCCAATCAAATTCTTGCATTTTTAATTTTATTCCTTTCACTTTTTTATTATAATAACTATAACATTATACAATAGTAACTTATTGTTTGCTTATATATTTTATCATTCCTTCTAGTGTAATATCTTTGCTTTTATAAGGATATATTTTTTTATTTCCTTTTTTTATATAAATTTCCCAATCTGGGTTAAAAGCATCTCCACAAAAATTAGAAAACTCTAATATATTACTTACAGCACTTTCTATATTACTTACATCTTTCATATAAATTTCATATGTTAAAAATTGTTTTAACTCAGTTTCATTTTCATTTACAATAAAGTTTTCTTTTGCTTCTGAATTCCATAACCCAAAATAATATTTATGAAGTCTTGCTTTATAGTCATCTGTTATTTTCCCCTTCTTTTCTATTGCTGTAAATATAAATTTTTCACCATTATATTGAGTACGTAGAGTATATCTTATATATTTTTCTTTGGTATTTCTCAGTTTTCCAAAAACTTTGGCTTCTATATCATATTTTTCTGTTATTGCTTTTTCTATATGCCCACTCATTTGGAAAGTAATTTTATCATAGTAATAATAAGATATTAATCCAATAATAAGTATAATTACTGCTATTACTATTATATTAATTGCACTAAATCCATATAATATTTTATTTAGTTTATTATTTTTTGGAATGTCTCTATTAGAAATATTCATTCCATATTTAGTAATTTCTTTATTTTTTATTTCATCTTCCCATTTTTGAAGTTTTTCCCAATCTTCATTTTCTTGCATTTTTTTCTCCTTTTTTACCTATATTATACCATTTCCTTTTGTTTCGTCAACTATTCCCCTAATTTCATTGTTTTTCTTTACTTTTACAAAAAAAAATGTTATAATAACTCTATATTATATCTATTAACCTATTGTAAAATAATTATTTTAAGGGAGGGCCTAAAAATGGCAAAAGATATTATACGGACTTTAAGCAAAGTATCAGGAAAACCTGTAGATTACTTTAATCAAATTTGGTTAGAAGAAAATGTAGAGAAATTGAAAATTGCAGTATGTGTTAGTAAGTGCCTTGTAGATATCTTTGGTGTTGTAGAAAACTGGAAAAAAGAAGGTCATATTTGCGTACAAAAAGGAAAAGTGTTAAAACATCGTTCTGAATTTAATATTAGGGAGCAAGCTTTATCTTTAATACCTTACGACAATTACTATATGGTTTTTATCTATATTCCACCAGAAAAGGAAGATAAAAAGAGCAATGACATATTGACGACATATTAGGCTTCAAAGCCCATATTTTTATGTATTAAATCTAGTTGTAAAAGAAATGGTAGAAGCAATTGCTTCTACCATTTCTTTTTGCCTTATGTTAAGAATCTATTTTCCTCCTATGTATGCCTCCATTAGCTGTTTTACTGTAATACAAGGAAGCATATCATTTCCTCTTCCATAGCAATTATGGATTATTTTTTCTTTCCGATATAGTTGTTTTTCTTTCCTCTTTTTAGAACGATATATGTATCTTCAATAAACATACTATCATCTATTACACTATTTGTATCAGTTATTTTATCTCCATTTACTGAAATAGCACCATTTTGAATAAACTCTCTTGCCTCTCTCTTACTAGAAGCTGCTCCTAATGCTACTACGATATCTGCAATATTTTGCCCCGCTTCTACTTCTGTAATGTTTTCGCCTTTAAATAAATCTTCAATATCTTTTTTAGATAAATCTTTAAATTTATTGTTAAATAAATGCTCTGCTAAACTTACAGCTTTTTCATATTCTTCTTTTCCATGTAAGAAAGTGATAATTTCTCTTGCTAACGCTTTATGTGCCTCTCTTAGTTCTGGACGCTCTTTATTGCTTTGTTCTAATTTTTCTATTTCTTCTTTAGATAAGAAGGTATATATTTTTAGATAATCTATTACCATTGAGTCTTCTACATTTACAAAGAATTGATACAACTGATAACTAGATGTCTTTTCTTTATCTAGCCACAAAGCGTTTCCTTCGCTCTTTCCAAATTTCTTTCCTTGGGAATCGGTAACAAGTGGCATAGTGAAGCCATATACTTCATCTCCTGTTGATTTTCGAATTAAGTCGATTCCTGCTGTAATGTTGCCCCATTGGTCTGAACCTGCACATTGCAAGTTTACTCCTTTATGCTCATGTAAGTATTTAAAATCTAGTGCTTGTAAAATCATATAAGAGAACTCTGTATAAGTAATTCCAGATTCTAATCTTCTTCTAATAATATCTTTATCAAGCATGTAATTGATATTAAAATATTTTCCGTAGTCTCTTAGGAAGTCAATTACATTTATATCTTTGTACCAATCATTATTATTTACTACTTCAAAACCAAAGATTTCTTCTACTTGTTTCTTTAAACTTTCAAAGTTTTTTGCTACTTCTTCTTTAGAAATCATGGCTCTTTCTGTGGTAGGTCTTGGATCTCCTATCATACCAGTTCCACCACCTACTAGTAGAATTGGGTGATGCCCTGCTTCTTTTAGTCTTTTTGAAATTAAGAAACTTGATAAATGCCCTACATGCAAACTATCTGCTGTTGGATCTGTTCCAATATAGAAGGTTAAACCTCCTTCATTTAATTTTTCTTCTAATTCTGGAGATGATATGTCTTTTATTAGCCCTCTCCATTTTAGCTCTTCTACTAATGTCATAGTTACCTCCAATTTTTTATGCTATATTTGTTCTATATTTTATATAATTTCATTTTTTCTTTTAAATTTGTTTCTATTTCATTTTTGCTTTTGAATTTGTTTATGTTTCACTTTTTGTTTTTGAATTTGTTTCTGTTTAAATTTCATTTTTTGTAATTAAATCATTCATTAAAATACTTTCAATTGCATCATAATATTCATCATTGTAAATCATTGTATATTCTCTCTTTCCATTAGTTGTAACTGAATATACACTTTGTAAGCCTGTTAGCATTAGCACTTTTCCTTGTAAATCAACAATTCCATAATATGTTTGTCTTCCTTGTTTTTCTATATCATAAATTTTAGAAACTACAATTGCTTTTACATCTGGAATTAATAATGTACTACTTTTAGTTCTGTCATTTGTAGCACAACCAAATCCATCATATTCTATAGGTAAAATTAGATTTCCTTTAACATCATACATACCCCACTTTCCATTTTGCTTAACTGGAATTGCATTATTATATAAAAGGTATGGATTCTTGATATCATCATCTTGGAATTTTGAAGTATCTATTCCAATTTCATCATACTCTAAATAAATTAGTATTTTACCATTTTTTTCAATAACTCCTTTTTTGCCATTGCTTGTTGCCAAATATAAGTTCAAATTTTTATCTATTTGTTTTAAGCTATCATATTGTGGTTGTACTTTTGTTTTACCGTCTGCAGTAATTATTCCAACTTGATTTTCTGTGGTTTTTACGATAAATTCTTGTGTACTTTCTATAAATTCAATATTGGAATATTTTGTTCCTACTATTTCTGTTATTCCATTTTCACCTATTTTGTAAATTCCGTAACGAGTATTTCGGTTAGTAGATTGTGTATTATCTACATTTTGTACTACTAATAAATCATATAACAAGGCTTTTTGATTTCTAAAACTACTAGCAATTGCTGATGCTTTATAGTTTACAATATAATAATTTGTATAATATGGTAATGTATAAATTGTTACTTGATCTTTATTTGCATCATAATAAAATTTTAAATTGCATGCTATACTAATTCCATCTGATGATATATATAACTTTCCATTTATACGTTTTACTGGTTTTGTTATAGTATAATATTCATAATCTAGATTTTCTGGTGGTGTTTTATAGATGGTATCTGAGCCCATTTCTAGTGTGCAAATTTCATCTTCACTTTCCAAATAACATTTTGTATTGTCTTCGGTGTATTGCTTGTATCCACCATTATAATATTTATATCCTACAATAGGTGCTATATCTTTAATAGATACATACACTGTATCTCCTTCAAAAACAAATAAATCATTTGTGGACTGAGTTATTTTTCCATTTACATAGAATTTAAATTGTTTTCCTTTTAAATAATAAATAGCTCCTAGCAAAACAAAACTAGTAATAAGAAGTGCTATTATAGTAATAACAATAATAATCATCGTTCTTTTTGTTTTGTTATTTTTTTGTTGCTTATTTGTTCCGATAATTTCCATAGAAAATACATTCCTTTCCTTTTAGAGGCTTAATATGAAAACCTCCATTTTCTTTTGTTTTTAATTTTCATGATAATATTTTTTGTAAAATTCTTGTGCAAAACTTGCCAAATTATCATTTTCTATTTCTATTCTAACTCTTTCCATTAGTTTCGTCAAGAATCTTAAATTATGAAGTGATAAAAGGCGAATTCCTAAAATTTCATTTGCTTTAACTAAATGGCGAATATAGGCTCTAGTATAATTTTTACAAGTATAGCAATCGCACTCTGGGTCTAATTTTGAAAAGTCTTTTTCATATGTTGCATTTCTTACTACTACTTTTCCTTGTGAAGTCATAGCAGTTCCATTTCTTGCAATACGTGTTGGAAGAACGCAGTCACACATATCAATTCCAGCAATAGCCGCTTCTATTAAATAATCCGGCGTTCCTACTCCCATTAAATATCTAGGCTTATCTTTTGGCATAAGTGGAGCAGTATATCTCAAAATATCTAAAAATTCTTCTTTTGGCTCTCCTACACTGATTCCTCCAATAGCATACCCCGGAAAATCTAATTTAATTAAATCTTCTACACTTTGCTTTCTTAAATCTTTGTAAAAGCCACCTTGAATAATTCCAAATAAACCTTGCTTTTCCATTGTAGTATGAGCTTCTTTGCAACGAATTGCCCATCTTGTAGTTCTTTCCATAGAATTTTTAGTATATTCATAAGTAGAAGGATAAGGGCAACATTCATCAAAAGCCATAATAATATCTGCGCCTAAATCTTCTTCAATTTCCATTACCCTTTCTGGTGTAAAAATATGCTTACTTCCATCTAAATGAGATTTAAATGTAACGCCTTCTTCTGAAATAGTACGTAAATCACTTAAACTAAAGACTTGAAAGCCTCCACAATCTGTAAGTATAGGCCTGTCCCATCTCATAAACTCATGAAGTCCTCCTGCTTGTTTTACTAACTTGCTACCCGGCCTTAAATATAAATGATATGTATTGCTTAAAATAATTTGTGCTTGCACATCTTCTTTTAATTCTTCTGGCGTAAGCGATTTTACAGTTGCCTGTGTTCCAACTGGCATAAAAATTGGGGTTTGAATATCCCCATGAGGCGTGTGAACAACTCCCCTTCTTGCCCCTGTTTGCTTACATTCGTGTAATAATTCATATGTTATTGCTGGTTTCATATTTTCCCTCCGATTGCATTTTGGGTGTTCCAAATGGCAATTATAAAATTAACATTGCATCTCCAAAGCTGAAGAAACGATATTTGTTTTCTACGGCATGCTTATATGCTTTCATGATGTAATCTTTTCCTGCTAAGGCTGATACAAGCATTATTAGCGTAGATTCTGGTAAATGGAAATTTGTAATCAAACTGTCTACACATTTAAATTTGTAACCCGGATAGATAAAAATGCTTGTATCTCCTTCTTGCTCTTTTACCATTCCATTTTCGTCTGCTATGGATTCTAGTACTCTACAAGAAGTAGTTCCTACTGCAATAATTCTTCCACCATTTCTTTTAGTTTTATTGATTTTTTCTACATCTTCTTGTTTTATATAATAATGCTCTGTGTGCATATGATGTTCTTCTACATTTTCTACTTTTACTGGTCTAAAGGTTCCTATTCCTACGTGCAAAGTTACATTTGCAATTTCTACACCTTTTTCTTTTACTTTTTCTAATAGTTCTTCCGTAAAGTGAAGTCCTGCTGTTGGCGCTGCGCTAGAACCTTCGTATTTTGCATATACAGTTTGATATCTACTTTTATCTTCTAATTTTTCTTTTATATATGGTGGAAGTGGCATTAACCCTATTTGGTCTAATATTTCATTGAATATTCCTTTATATTCAAATTTTACTTTTCTATTTCCGCCTTCCATTACGTCTAGTATTTCTGCTTTTAATAAGCCATCTCCAAAACTTACTTTTGTTCCTACTTTTAACCTTCTTCCGTGGGTGTACCATAACCTCCCAAATGTCACCTTCTATTCTGTTTAGCAATAGAAATTCTACATTTACATTGGTTTCTTCTTTTACTCCATATAGTCTTGCTGGTATTACTTTGGTGTTATTTCTAACTAAGCAATCTCCTGGTTGTAAATAGTCTAAAATATCTTTGAAAGTTTTATCTTCCATTGTTTGCTCTTTTCTATTTAATACTAGAAGACGTGATTCATCTCTATTTTTAATTGGTACTTGTGCTATTAGTTCTTGTGGTAATTCATAATTAAAATCTGATACTTTCATTTTTGCTGTGTTTCCTTTCTATTGTTACAAATTTTAAAATAAATCAAGGGGGTGGTACAAATTGTCCCAAACTGGGACAAATGGGACAATTGTGGACTGTCCCTAATTGTACCTTTGTCCAAGTTGTTCAAATAAAATTTTCACTTTTTCTACCATATTGTGTAATTCTTCTATAATATTGTCTGGCTCTTTGAAATAGTTTAATTTATGTGAAAAACTGAAATCGCTTGTTTTTGTTGGTTTTTTCGTATATATTTCACTTGGCAAGCCAACTGTTCCACTTTGCGTTTTTATGGTGTGGTTCATATAATCTTGATACCAATTTTTTAACCCTATTAGTTGCATATTTTGATATCCATATTTTTCATTATCGTGTAATTCTGGTCTTTCATAGCCATATTCTTCTGCATTTCTTTCTAAGGTGTGTAAGAATTCATGCACAAATACTTCCTCTGGGAAGGTGTTAATTCTTGAATCGTATTTGTAAGTATAGTCATGGTCATCTTCTGGAAGTCTTATGTTAGAAAAACCAATTCCTCTATATTCCATATAGCCAAGTCCTATCCAGTCCTTTTCAAGATTTTTTTCTTGATTGATATCTCCTGAGCGAAATGCAATAAATATATGGTCATATTTTCCTTGCTTTATGTATGGGTCTATAACTTCTTTTACGTTGTAGCCAGATACGTAGTAGCCATTTTCTTTATCATATGACATTTTTGTAATTGGCGTTGTAGTTTCTATAATGTCATAGTTTACTTTCATTTTTCCTTGGCTCATTTCTTGCATTGAACTTGCAAAACTTCTCATTGAATTTGTAACATCATCTTTATGAATTTGTGTTAATTGAAGTTTAATATTTTTTGGAGTGCTTCCCTCTTCAAATGTAACATCTACATTGTCAAATAATACACAAAGAAAGTTCCATGTATTACTTTCATCTGCAATTCCAGATTCTATAGTAAAGTCGGAAAACCATGCTGTTCCTATACAGCCATCTTCATAACCACCTAGGCGAAATCCTACGTTTACCTCTGTTCTATTTTTTGAATTAAAATAAAATGTAACTTGCGTCCAATCTGTAGTTCCTACTACATTGTCCGATTTTTCTAATGTATCAGAAATACTTATGTGGGCTCCACTATCTGTATTTTCATGTTGTGATTTTACGTTTTCTGTTTTTATTTTACAGGTTACACGATAGGCTGTATTTGGTATTACTTGTACTTTTTCATAAAACATAGCATCATTATAATCTGTATTTTCTATTTTATAACTATTTGCTTCTCCACATTTTACTTGTGAATCTCTTTCAAAATTAGTAAGTCCTATGGTATATTGTGCTTTTACAAAATCATTATAATTGTATTTTTGATAAAAATGATAAAACGTAAGTAATACAATTATAATAAAAATAATTGAAATTATATGTTTTACTATATGACTTTTCTTTTGCACTATTTTTCCTCCTAAACATTAAGAAATATGTTCTATCTTTTATACATTAAAGCGGAATAATACTATATCTCCGTCTTGCATGATATATTCTTTCCCTTCTGAACGTACTAAGCCTTTTTCTTTGCACGCAAGCATTGAGCCTTCTTTCATTAATTCATCGTAAGATACAACTTCTGCACGTATAAAGCCTCTTTCAATGTCACTATGTATTTTTCCTGCTGCTTGTGGTGCTTTTGTTCCTTTTTTTATTGTCCATGCTCTTACTTCTGGCTCTCCTGCTGTTAAAAAACTCATTAGCCCTAATAAGTCATAACTTGTTTTTACTACTTTGTCTAAGCCAGATTCATTAAGTCCTAATGCTTCTAGCATTTCCTTTTTATCTTCTCCTTCTAATGAAGATAATTCTTCTTCTATTTTTACGCATAGAGGAATTACTTTTGCTCCTTCTGTTTTTGCAAATTCTTCTACTTGTTTTACTTTTTCATCATTTTCTGCACTTCCAATTTGTGCTTCTGAAACATTTGCTATATATAAAACTGGCTTTGCTGTTAGTAAATATAAGTCTTTTATTTGTTCTTTTTCTTCGTCTGTTAGTTCTACTGTTCTTGCACATTTTCCTTGTTCTAAAGCACCCTTTATTTTTTCTAATACATCAATTTCTGCTTGTGCTTTTTTATCTGCTTTTAGCCTCTTTTTTGCATTGTCTAATCTTTTTTCTAACATTTCTAAATCTGAAAATATTAGTTCTAAATTGATAGTTTCAATATCTCTTAAAGGGCTAATGCTTCCGTCTACATGAACGATGTTAGAGTCTTCAAAGCATCTTACTACATGGGCAATTGCATCTACTTCACGGATGTGTGATAAGAATTTATTTCCTAAACCCTCTCCCTTACTTGCTCCTTTTACTAATCCTGCAATATCCACAAATTCAATGATAGCGTGTGTGGTTTTTTCTGGTTTATACATTTCTGTAAGTTTGTCTAGTCTTTCATCTGGCACTGGCACTACGCCTACATTTGGCTCTATTGTGCAAAATGGATAATTTGCACATTCTGCTCCTGCATTTGTTATACTATTAAATAAAGTAGATTTTCCTACATTTGGTAGTCCTACAATTCCTATTTTCATTTTGTAATTCTTCCTTTCTATGGCATATTATTATTTACCTACGTTATTATACCAAAGAAATTCGATTTTGTATATATTTTTATGAAAAAGAAAGCCTAAGATTTTCGAACAAATGAAAATTTTAGGCTCTCCATATTTTATTATATACAGATAATTTTATTTTGTTAAATTTTTTCGCAAATCAATAATATCACAATTTCTCTCACCTGTGCCTATCATTGTAACTGGTGTATTAGTAACTTTTTCAATTTTATAAATAAATTCTTTTACCTTATCTGATAAATCATTATAATTGTTGCATTTATAAACGTTCCAGTCTATATATTGTGCAAAATTTAAAACAATTTGAGTTGGATTATTTATCATTACATTATATTTTAGTCGTTCCCAATTCATTTCAAATACTCTTCTTACTTTTTTTGTAACAGTTGTATATTCTTGTAAATCTCTATTTGCACCACATCTTTTTCTTACTTCTTCCCAAGTAATTTCTTTACTTCCAGCATAATCACCACTATATATATCAAAACCAAGATTAGTTTTATTACTAATTCGTATAGGATATGGTCTTATAACCATAATAATATCTTTTACTTTAAAAGGAGAAATACCAGCATCTGCAATTA
>CANQFS010000029.1 GCA_947599825.1 uncultured Clostridia bacterium | reverse complement strand
ATATACAGCAATAAGGACGAAGATTTAAGTGATGCAGGAATAGAGCAAGCAGAAAAATTAAGAGAAAAATTAAAAGATATAGAGTATGATATTATCATATCATCTCCATTATTAAGAGCAAAACGCACAGCCAATATCATAAACATAAAAAATAAAGAAATTATGATAGATGAACAACTTAGAGAACGTAGTTGTGGAAATTTAGGTGGACAATTTGTTGTAGTAACAGATAGAGAAGAATATTGGAATTATTATTCTACAATTGAATATGGAACATCTGAAAATATAAAAAATTTTTTTGAAAGAGTTTTTCATTTTCTAGATGAACTAAAAACAAAAGAATATAAGAGTGTACTCATTGTCGCTCATAGTGGAGTATCCAAAGCATTCAATGCCTACTTTAATGGAATCGGAGACGGCAAGTTCTTAAATAAAGGACTAAAAAATTGCGAAATAAAAGAATATGAATTGTAGGAGGAAAAAGATGAAACTAACAAGTGCAAAAGCACTAGAAATGTTAGAAAATGCAAAAGGAAAAACAAAAGATGATGGCTGGATATATCATTCTATTTGTGTAGGAAATTCAGCAGGAAAAATTGCAAAAGCCTTAAATTTAGACGAAGAATATGCCAAAACATTAGGCTATATTCATGATATTGGCAAGTCAGTAGGAGAATTTTGCTCTCATGTTATAAATGGTTACAACTATTTAAAAGAACTAGGCTATGATGAAGAATATGCTAATATTTGCTTAACTCATTCTTATTTGAATAATGATGTCAATTGTACAGCAGGTGGTGTTCCAAGCGACATTCCTTTTCGCACAGAATTCATAAAAAATCATGAATATACAATTTATGAAAAAATCATCAATTTGTGTGATTTAATGTGTACTTCTGTTAATCTAACTTTAGAAAAAAGATTAGTTGATCTCATGGTAAGAAGAGGCGTTCACGAAAATACAGTATATCATATAAAAGAAGCACAAAAATTAAAAAAAGAATTTGATGACATGCTAGGGTATAATGTGTATAACTTATTTCCAGGGGTTATAAACAATTAAAATATATAGGTTTTATAAAAATTTTCGTTTGTCGCTCAGGGCGACTTAAACTTCGTAAGAATTTCTATAACTTATTTTTGGTATCCTTCCATTAAAAATGAACTCTTTCCAAAAATAAGTTTAAGAAATTCTAACTTGCTTAGTCTACAGTCGCTTCGCACTTAAATTTTTATAAAACCTATATATAATAGAAAAAAATAGAAAAACTAAAAATCACTTGCCAAGCAAGTAAAATAAGTATATAATAAAAAAGGTATAAGAAAAAGTTCATTTTTCTATGGAGGATAATTCAATGTAAGCCTATGAACCTTGTCAGGTCCGGAAGGAAGCAGCAATAAGTAGTTCCTTATGTGTGAAGTATCTTCCATAGAGAAATGAAAAAAATCTTATACCTTTTTAAAAAGCCAAATAGATGGGGGTAGAAAAATGGCATATACTGCATTATATAGAACATTTAGACCTACTACATTTGAAGAAATGGTAGGACAAGAACATATTACCAAAACATTAAAAAACCAAATAATAGCAGGTAGAGTTGGGCATGCTTATCTATTTAATGGAGGACGTGGAACAGGAAAAACCTCAGCAGCAAAAATTCTAGCAAGAGCAATCAACTGCTTAAATCCAAAAGACGGAGAACCTTGCAATGAATGTGAAATTTGTAAAGCAGCATTAAATGGAAGCCTAACAGATATAGTCGAAATGGACGCAGCCTCTAACAATAGTGTAGAAGACATTAGACAAATAAGAGACGAAGTCAATTTTTTACCAACCAAAGCAAAATATAGAGTATATATTATAGACGAGGTTCACATGCTTTCAACAGGAGCATTTAACGCCTTATTAAAAACATTGGAAGAACCACCAGAGCACGTAAAATTTATATTAGCAACCACAGAGCCACAAAAATTGCCAGCAACCATTCTATCTCGTTGCCAACGTTTTGACTTCAAAAAAATAAGCGAAGAAAACATTGAAAAAAGGTTGCAAATTGTGTGCAAAGAAGCGGGCATTGAAATTACAGAGGAAGCATTAAAAATCATTTCTACACTTGCAGAAGGCGCAATGAGAGATGCTTTAAGCATTTTGGAAAGATGCATGCAAGAAGGCGAAGGCAAAATAGACGAGGAAAAAGTAAAAGATTTAGTAGGAATTCCAAAATTCATTTACATTCACAATATCACAAAAGCCATAATCAATTACAATCCAGAAGAAGCATTACAAGCAATTGACGATGTATTAAAAGAAGGAAAAGACTTAAGCAATTTATTATGGGAAATGATAAAATATATAAGAGACATTTTAGTATATAAAACAAGTAAAAATGCATCAATTTATAGTAAAGAAGAAGTAGAACAAATCGAAGAAATAGCGGAAAAAATAGAAAAAGATAGATTATTATCCATTATATGTGAACTATCAAACTTAGAAAATGATATGAAATGGTCTTCGCAAAAAACAATATTATTCCAAGTAGGAATTTTAAAATTATGCAATGGAGAAACAAGTCATTCAACTACAGATAATAGTGAAATTACTAACCTAAAAAATAAAATTAATGCCTTAGAAAACAAAATAGAGCAAATAGGACAAGGTGCAATGCGTATTTCAAATAGCATAGACGGCAAGCCAAATTATCAAGCAAATGCGACAAATCAAAATGTAGCAAGTCAAAATCTTGCAAATCAAAGCCAAACAGGTGCAACAAGTAAAAACGCTGGAGGGCAAGGAATAGTAGAAGCAAAAAGCACAGCCGAGGTAAATAAAACAGGTAATTCAAAAGTAACAGGAAATGGCGTAAAAGCATGGCCAAGCATAATAGAAAACCTAAAACAAGAAGGAAAAATAATGCTTTATACTAATCTAATAAATTCGCAAGCGATAGAAATAGATGATATGACAGTAGGAATATCTTTTCCAAGAGGACTTACACCATTTGGAAAAACAATATTAGAAAAAAATGAAAACAAAACAGAACTAGAAAAACGAGTATCTATGGAATTTGGAAAACCAATGAGAATAAAATATATAGAACAAGGTGCCAAAGCACAAACAAATGCAGGTCAAATGCAAGAAAAAAATCAAATAGAAACATTTGCACAAGACTTAGATTTACCATTTAACATTATAGAAGGATAGAAAGGAGAAAAGAAAAATGTCAAAAAGAGGAGGATTCCCAGGAGGCATGGGAGGATTTGGGGGAATGAACCTAAATCAATTAATGAAAGAAGCAAAAAAAATGCAAGCAGACATGGAAAAAAATCAAGAAGAATTAAGTCAAAAGGAATTTGAAGCAACAGCAGGTGGAGGAGCAATTAGCGTAAAAGTATCAGGAAACAAAGAAATAAAAGAAATCACAATAAAAAAAGAAGTAGTTGACCCAGAAGACGTAGAAATGTTACAAGACTTAATCATAACTTGCATAAACGAAGCACTAAGAAAAGTAGACTCAGCACAAGCAGCAAGCTTAGGAAAATACAACATACCAGGGTTAATGTAAGGAGAAAAGAATGTCATATTATTCACCATCAATAGAAAAACTAATAGAAGCATTTGAAAAATTACCAAGCATAGGAAATAAAACAGCAGCAAGACTTGCCTTTTATATGTTAGACCGTTCAGAAGAAGAAGTAAACGAATTCGTATCTAGCATAGTAAACGCCAAGAAAAACTTAAAATACTGTTCAAAATGCTATAACATATCAGACACAGACCCTTGTAACATCTGTGCAAATCCAAAAAGAGATAATAGCATCATTTGCGTAGTAGAAGACGTAAAAGACGTAGTAGCAATGGAAAGAACACATGAATTTAAAGGCTTGTACCATGTACTACACGGCTGTATCTCACCAATGAACGGAGTAGGACCAGACGACATCAAAATAAAAGAATTGCTTTCTCGCCTAATGCAAGGAGAAGTAAAAGAAATAATACTAGCCACAAACCCAAGCGTAGAAGGAGAAGCAACAGCAATGTACCTTTCAAAATTAGTAAAACCACTAGGAGTAAAAGTAACTAGAATAGCACATGGCATTCCAGTAGGTGGCGACTTAGAATATACAGACGAAGTAACCCTAAGCAAAGCCTTAGAAGGAAGAAGAGAACTTTAAACAGGAGGGACGCCCCTTTTCGTTCCAAAATGGAACAGTGGGGACACCCCTTCTTATTTATTATATATTTTACTAAATAGCGATAAAAATGATTGTCAAAAATTATTATAGATTATTAGAACAAAAATTGTTATTGTCATTATTATTATTGTTGTTGTTATTATTGTTGTTGTTGTTGCTATTACTATTATCATTACTATTCTCCGCCGAAATAATTCCTAAATTATCACCTAAAGCAGAAAAAAAGTTAGACAAAATTCCAGCTTCATCTGCTGTTACATTTTGACCAATAGAAATAGCTAAACTGCTAGCAAGAGCAATCCATTCACAACTACTTAACTTAGAAAAATCAAACATAAAATCACCCAGTATACTACAATCTTATTATAGTATATTAGGTGATTTTTATTTTGTTAAAGATTAACAATATGTAAAAAAATTTAAACCACCAACCTAAAAAATCCAACAAACCCAAAAATCAAAAACAAAATGCCAGACAATCTTTGCATTGTCTTCTCAGAAATATATTTATTTAAAAGCTTGCCAAAAGCAATTGCAATAGAATCAGAAACAACCATACCCAAAATTGCACCAATAATTAAAGAAATTTTATAAGAAGGGTAGCTAATACCAAGACCTAAAGAGGCCAAAAATGTTTTATCACCAAGTTCTCCAACCACAATAGAAAAAGCAATTACAAAAACATAACCAAAACCAGAAGAAGAAAGTTTTGAAAGGAAACTTTCTTTTTTGTTAGATTCACTTTCTTCTTTTTTAGGAAGAAAAGCCAAAATTCCAAAAAGTAAAAAAGTAGCATAAGTTGCAATCTGCAGAGCAGTATGTAAAAATTTATTTTCAAGCAAGCCAATAGAACTACCAAATAAAATAGCAATGCCATGGCTAAAGAAGGTACCAAGAGCAACACCTAATAAAATAAAAAAAGGTTTAGTTTTATTCGAAAAAGAAAGCACCAAAAGCTGAGTCTTATCACCTAATTCTGAAATAAAAACCAACAAAAAAGCAATCAAAAAAGGATATAATAATTCCACAAAAACTTCCTCCTTATCAATTTATATAAAAATTAAGTATTTGTACTTTGTCTATATATATGAAGAAAAAAACAATGTATGACTTTTTAAATCCATATAAAAATGTATATATTATATAACAACACTTTAATAAAAATAAGTTTCTTTGTGAAATCTATGTGAACACACTTGCATAATAAAAAAGAAAATGATAAGATGATAGAGAAAAATTCTAAGAGACTACGGAAGTAAGCATTTTGTAGAATAATGTCAACATGAAAAAGGAGGAATTAGGTTGATAGAAGTAAAAAACGTAACGAAAAAGTATGGCAATTTTACCGCAGTAAATAACATTAGTTTTACTGTAAATGATGGAGAAGTAGTAGGTTTATTAGGACCAAATGGAGCAGGAAAAAGTACCACAATGAATATGATAACAAGTTTCATTGAACAAACAGAAGGAACCATTGAAATAAATGGATATGACACCATAAAGAAAACAAAACAAGCCAAAAAACAAATAGGCTATATGCCAGAAAATGTACCCTTATACCCAGAATTAACAGTAAAAGAATTTGTTACATATATGGCAGAACTAAAATTAGTAGCAAGAGCCAAAAGAAAAGAAAACGTACAAGAAGTCTTAAAAGAAACAGGGCTAGAAGAAGTACAAAATAAAATCATAAAAAATTTATCAAGAGGATATAAACAAAGAGTAAGCATGGCAGGAGCCTTAGTAGGAAATCCAGAAGTATTAATTTTAGATGAGCCAACCGTTGGACTAGACCCAAAGCAAATTATAGAAATTCGTAGCCTAATAAAAAATCTAGGAAAAAAACATACAGTAATAGTAAGCTCACATATTTTATCAGAAATCAGTCAAGTATGCGAAAGAGTTATTATATTAAATAAAGGAAAAATCGTTGCTATAGATACACCAGCAAATTTGGAAGAAAAAACAAAAGAACAAAATATTCTATATCTTACAGTAGAAGATCCAGAAGAAAAAATGTCTTCTGTACAAAGCAAAATAAAAGATATAAAAGAAATTTCTATGGTAAAAGACAATGAAGACGGAACAAAACAATACAAAGTAATATCAGAAGCACAAAAAGATGTAAGAAAAAATTTATTTGAAGTATTGCCAAAGGAAGGAATAACAATATTTGAATTAAAGAAAGCAGAAGCATCACTAGAAGATGCCTTCATAAAATTAGTAGAAACAACAGAAGAAAAACAAGAGAGCAAAAAGCAAAAAGAAGACAAAAATAAACAAGAAAGCAAAGACGAGAAGAAAGAAAAAAAGCAAAAAGAAAAAGCAAATAAACAAGAAGAAAAAGAACAAAAAAAGAAAGAAAAAGAAGAAAATAAAGACAAAGGAGGTAAAAAATAATGTGGGCAATTATAAAAAAAGAATTTAAATCATATTTCTTATCCCCAATTGGATATGTAGTAGTAGGAATTCTACTATTAGTAAGCAGTATATTTTTCTATCTTACAAGTGTGCAAACAATGTCAGTAGATTTAAGCTCACTATATTATTATATGGCATTATATGGACTTATTATTGTAGCACCAATCTTAACTATGAGAATGTTTGCAGAAGAAAGAAAAACAGGAACAGAGCAATTACTATTAACTTCACCAATAAGTATTACCAAAATTGTATTTGGAAAATTAATTGGCGCATTAGGAGTTATTATAATAACATTACTAATTTCCTTTGGATATTATGCAATAGTTTCTTTCTTTGCAAAAACAAGCATAATTCCAGTATTAACCTCTATGCTAGGATTTATTTTAATAAGCACAGCAGCAATATCAGTAGGAATGTTAGCCTCAAGCATTACAGAAAATCAAATAATCTCAGCTGTTATAACAATCGCATTCTTACTAATGTCTCTTTTCTTAGAAAATATTAGCACTATTTTTACAAAATTATCAATAATAAATTTTTATAATAAATTTCCATCAGGAATCGTTTCATTAACAGAAGTAGCAGGACTAGTAAGCTTCTCATTTGTATTTATTGCATTAACAATTTTAGTAATGAATAGAAGAAGAGTAAGCCACTAAACACAGAACAAACCATAGAAAATCATTACATAAAAAATACGCAATCAAGAAACGACTCTATAAGAAAAAAATAAGGAAAGGAAAAAGAAAAAGTGAAAAAAATAATTGAAATCATAAAAAGAAAATGGCTAAAAGATACATTTTTAACAATTTTACTAATTGCCATTATATTTGCTATATACTTTGGAATCAATTATGGAGTAGAAAAAATAAATTTAAGCGACTTAGACTTAACTACAGACAAAGTATATTCAATTTCAGAAAGCACCAAAACAAAAGTAGGAAATCTAGAAAAAAAAGTACAAATTCAAATTATCAATTTAGGGGACTATGCTTATTTACTAGACTATGCCAATAAATACACACAATTAAATCCAAACATTACAGTAGAACAAATAGATGATTTAACAACAAGACCAGACATTATGAACACTTATGGGCTAACCACCACAGATAGTCTAATAATCATAAAATCTGAAGAAAGAGACACAATGTTATCTCTATATGACCTATATACCTATGATTACTCAACAGGGGAGCAAATAGACTTAACAGAAGAAGCAATTACAAATGCAATTATTGAAGTAACAATAGAAGATAAGCCAAAAATCTACTTCTTAGAAGGACACAATTACTATGACAATGCATATTTTGAATTAATCAAGCAAGATATCACAGCAGAAGCAAATGAAATAGCAAGTTTAAACATCTTAACAGCAGGAAGCGTGCCAGAAGACTGTGATTGCTTAGTAATTACAGCATTAAGAGAAGATATTACAGAAATGGAAAGAGACCAATTAATTGCATATAGCAACCGAGGTGGAAAAATTCTATTATTAGATGGAAGCAATGTATTAGATGTAGAAACACCTAACTTCAATGCCTTATTAAATCTATATGGATTCTCAATACCAAAAGGAATAATAATAGAGCAAGACCAAGACAAAATGCTATATGGCTCACCAGAATTTGTCGTTGCAGAAATTGAAAATAGTGGACTAACCTCTAACATAAACATGAGCATGAACGTTTGCCTTGTAGATGGTGGAAAAATTGAATTTCAAGATAGTGAAGCACTAGAAAATCTAGGAGTCACTTATGAAACAATAGCTACAACAAGTGACAGTGCATTTTTAAGAACAGACTTTAGCATTGCAAGCACATCAAAAACAAACTCAGACACAGACGCAGGAAATAGCATAATTGGAGCAATTGTAACAAGAACCACAGAAGACTTAAAACAATCAAAAATGATAGTATATTCAAACAGCACATTTGCAACAAATCAACAAATCAACATGAATGGCTCTTATGGTTATATAAGTAGACTATTCAACAATGATGACGTAGTTATCAACTCAGTATCATACTTAACCCAAAGAACAGACACTATAACAATTAGAAAAGATACAGAAAGCGTTAGCTACACAGTAACACAAGCACAGCATAACATCATTATGAGCATTATCTTTAGTGTACCAGTTCTTATAATTATAATAGGAATTATTGTATGGCAAATACGTAGAAGAAAAAAATAGAATAAACCAGAAAAACTCTCATATATAGTAATATGAGAGTTTTTTTGTAAATAAAAAAAGCAGAAATTTACTAAAAAGGAGTTCTAATTTGAAAAATATAAACAAAGTCGTCATGGTAATAATGGGAACTCTAGTAGGAGCGGGCTTTGCCTCTGGAAGAGAAATCTATCTATTTTTTAATCAATACGGTTATTTTGGACTAATAGGAATTGCAATTTCAAGCATAATAACAAGCCTAATTATATATATGGTATTAGATATAATTCGAAAAAGAAAAATAGAGCACTATGGAGAACTATTAGAAAAACTTAATCCAAAACATCAAAAAATAAACATACTATTTCACTATATTGTAAATAGCTTTATGCTAATATCATTTTTCATTATGACAGCTGGGTTTAGTGCATATATGAAACAAAATTATAATATCAATACATATATTTCTAGTACTATATTTATCATACTTTGCTATCTTGTCTTTCAAAAAAACTTGCAAGGAATGATGAAAATAAATAGCTATTTAGTACCATTTTTGCTATTTTGTATTATATTTTTAGGAATTAAAAACATGCCATATTTAATAGAAACAAAAATGGCAATAGAAGTACCTACAAAACAAGTAGGCTTCTTTATAAGTAGTATGCTATATGCAAGTTATAATAGCATAGTATTAATACCAATATTAGTAAGCATGAAGCAATATAGTAAAGAGCCAAAAAGCAATTTACTAATTGCAAGTATAAGCGGAATAACTATGCTAATACTATCATTCTGTACTTATGGACTATTACTAAAAGGACAATTTTTTATAAAAGATTTAGAACTACCATTATTGCAAATCACCTTAGAATATGGAAAAATATTTTACTATATCTATAGCTTTGTTATAATATTTTCAATATTTACATCTGCAATAGCAACAGGATATAGCTTTTTAGAAAATGTTAGTAAAAACCAAAAAACATATAAAAAAAACTTAATACTAATAAGCATTATTGCAATTTTTGTATCAAATATAGGGTTTTCTAACTTAGTACAAACATTGTATCCTATCTTTGGAATATTAGGGCTATTACAAATATTTTTAATATTTTTAAAAGCAAAAAAATAAATTGAAAATTATTAAAAATATGTTATATCAAAAGAAAATATACTATAAATTACTTTAATTGTCTTTAAAAAAGAAATATGGCTAACAAAAATATAAAAATTAAAAAGTAAAATGTAAAAATTAAAATATAAAAACAAAATAAAAAAAGTAAAAATATAAAAAGCAAAAATCAAGAAAATGCAAAAAAGTAAGAAATAGACTTGAAAAAAGTGAAAAAAATTGATATAAAGAAAGAGGAAAAACAACCAAAAATAGGAGTAATAAATGAAAATAATAGGAATAGATGACAAAGAAGAAAAAATAAAAGAAAAGAATAGAAAAAAAATTCTAATAACAACATTCATTTGCATTATAATATTAATTTTTCTTGTCACTATATGCGTATATATAGCCAATAAACCTTTTCGTGAATTTATAGACAAATACGTACTCATGAAAAATGTAGTAGAAAATAATGTTGCATCAATTCCATTAGAAGAATCAGAAAATTATGCAGTATATGCTTATGACAAATATATTAGTATATTAAAACAAAACACTTTAATAGGTTATAACAATTCAGGAAAAAAAGAATATGAATTAACTGTAGAAATTACAAACCCAATGGTAGATATAAATAATCGCTTTTTACTAATAGCAGAAAAAGAAAAGCAAAAAATCTATTTAATATCTGGAAACAGCATTATTTGGGAAAAAGAATTAGAGGGAAATATCAGTAGAGTATCTGTAAATAAAAATGGATATGTATCTGTTATTTTAACAGGAACAACTCATAAATCAGTAATTCAAGTATTAGATGCTAATGGAAATACACTATTTAAAACATATTTAGCAAGCTCTATTGCAATGGATAGTGATATATCTTATGACAATAAATACTTAAGTTTTGCTGAAATTAGCACAAATGGAACAATGGTACAATCTATGATAAAAACAATATCCATTCCAAAAACGCAGGAAACAGCATCAGAATCTATTTCAGATTCAATAATTTCCACAATTACATGTCCTAGCAATAGCACAGTTTTAAATTTAAAATATCAAGACAATAACAAATTAATTTGTATGTATGATAATAAAATTACAAGCATTCAAAATGAAAAAGAAGAAGAAATACTTAGTTTAGAACAAGCAGAGCAAAAAATAGTATTTGCAGACATGGAATTAAGTAACTTTGCATTTAGAATATTAGAAAAAAACGTATTACTTAATACACAAAGTAGTGTAGAATTTGTAAATACTACAAACAAAAAAACAAATATATATACTATAGATAGTGTAGTAAAAGAAGTATATACTTATGACAATTGTATAGCACTAAACCTAGGTTCAGAAGTACATTTTGTAGGAACAAATGGCTGGCTTAACAAAAAATATATTTCATCACATGAAATTAGAAAAATAGTAATGAACGCAAACTTTGCAGGCATTATCTATCGTGACAGAATAGAAATTATAGACCTATAAAAAAGCAAATAATAAAATTTATAAAAACAAAGAAAAATGAAGATATCGAGAGATAATCTATTCATTTATAGTAAGAGGAGGAAACAAAATGGCAATAGTAATAGATTTAATTATATTAGGAATATTAGGAATTAGCATATTCTTTGGCTATCAAAAAGGACTAACAAAATGCATAATAAAAATTTTCTCATTCATCATAGCAGTAGTAGTATCAGCTATTCTATTCAAACCAGTCAGCAATTTTGTAGTAAAAAATACACAAATAGACGACAAAATAAAAGAATCTATCATCAATTTAGTAGGAGATGACATACAAGAAAATGGAGAAGTAAAAGAAGATACAAACCTTCCACAAGCTATGGTAGATTACATTAACAAAACTATTCAAGAAGCAACAAGCGAGGCAAAAGAAAGTGTAGTAGTTGTTGTAGCAGAAGGAATTTCTACAACAGCAATTAACATAGGAGTAGCAATCGGATTATTCCTTGTAATAAGAATAGCACTTATATTTGTTAGTGCACTATCAAACTTAATTACAGACTTGCCAATCATCAAGCAATTTGACAAAACAGGTGGAATTGTATATGGAGCATTAAAAGCATTTGTAATCGTATTTGTTCTATTAGCACTAATCTCACTTGTTAGTCCAATGGTAGAACAAACAGGAATAATTACCGCTATACATGAATCAAAAATTGGAAGCATTTTATATGATAACAATCCATTATTAAAAATAGTATTTTAAATGATATTTTTTATATTGGCCAAAAAATAAGTGGCTATATATATTTATTCTACTCTTCAAGC
Source organism: uncultured Clostridia bacterium (assembly GCA_947599825.1). Taxonomy (GTDB): domain Bacteria; phylum Bacillota; class Clostridia; order TANB77; family CAG-508; genus UMGS1663. The sequence continues at coordinate 5,111 of CANQFS010000029.1, read as the reverse complement.
TACAGAAGAAACAAGAAAGAAAAACGACAAAATTCATGGTAAAAAACTATTTGTAGACCAAGCTTATTTGAAAATTACATAAAGCCTTACTTTTTATATAGTTATTATAGTAAAATATGACATTCAAAAAATTCTTAAAATACTCAAAAAACAATTGCTATTTCTAGCATAATTTGATATACTTCGTTTATGCAAAAAAATAGGAGTGAAAAAATTGAAAAAACAAATAGATAAAAATGAAACGAAGAAAAAAAAGAAGAAAAGTATAGTAGGAAGGATATTTAAACTATTCTTTTGCGTATTATTACTTGCTATTATTGCATATGGGTGCTACTTTGCATATAAATATTCTAGGCATACTAAAGCAATGGAAGGAAAAGAATATGATCCATTATCTGCAACAGCGTTAGGAATAGACCCAGAAAAATTAAAAGAAGTAGGCAGAATTAACATCTTACTATTAGGAGAAAGTGGAGTAGGAGATGGCTATAATTTAACAGACACCATCATTATAGCTTCATACAACCCACAAACACAGCAAGCATCACTATTATCAATTCCAAGAGATACCTATGTAGGAAAAAGAGATAAAAACAGTGCTACACCAAACTATTTAGCAAGTTATAAAATGAATGCAGTATATCGCAACGGTGAAAATTTAGAAGAAGCAATAGAATGTATAAGTAACCTTACAGGAATTAACATAGACAATTATATATTAGTAAATACAGATGCAATTATAGACATAGTAGATGCAATTGGTGGAGTATGGTTTAATGTACCAATAGATATGAATTATGATGATACAAACCAAGACTTACACATTCATTTACAAGCAGGGGAACAATTAATAGATGGAGCAAAAGCAGAGCAACTACTTCGTTTTCGCCATAACCAAGACTGGACATCATATCCTGAAGAATATGGAGATAACGATATAGGCAGAATGAGAACACAAAGAGAGTTTATTCAAGAAACTTTAAAACAACTATTAAAAATAGAAAATGTAACAAAAGTACTAAATCTATTAGAAATTGTAAGCAATAATGTACGAAGCGATTTAGACTTTCAAACATTAAAATACTATATTCCTTATGCATTCAAATTTAACACTTCAAATATTATTTCAGATGTATTACCTGGAGTGTCAGAACAATGTAATGGAATATGGATTTATACTGCAGATAAAACTAAAACAAAGCAAGTTGTGCAAGACTTATTTACAGATAAAATTGTAGTAGAAGAGCAAAATACTACAAATACTAATTCCATAGAAGGCGAAACACAAGCATCAGAGGAAGCAATTACAATAGAACTATTAAATGGAACAAGTAATAGTGAAATTTTAGAACAAGTAAAAGAAAAGTTAAAAACAGCAGGATATGTTATTAGTAAAAGTGGAACAACTTCTTCTACAAGTAAAACAATGATAATAAATAGAACACAACAAGGAAGTTCAACAGCAAAAGGCATTAAATCAATATTGGGGGTAGGAACCATTAGTAGTGGTTCAGATAATGCAAAAGTAGACTATACTATTATTATAGGGGAAGATTATAATTAAAATAATATGCTTTTGAATAGCATTTATTAGAAGAAAGTTATTAAAGAAATAAAAAATGTAATTAATAGAATGATAATAGTAATTAATTGCAAAGTATGAAGTTATAATTAAAAAAGGGCTTAGATTTAAAATCTAGGTCCTTTTTGCTATTAAAAAATATTCTAACTTTGCAAAAAAATTAGTGTAAAGTAAGATTGCTAAAAACTAGAAATTTGCTCTCTTACCATTTTTATAAGATTTCTTCTTTTTCCTCTTTTTGTGCTTATTATTTCCTTGTAACAAACGATACAAAAGAAATAATACAACTACAATAGAAGCAATAGTCAAAAAAGTTTGAAAAGCATTAGACTCAAGCACATTTGCACCAGCTAATAAATCAGAAGAATAAGTATTTCCATCTACATTATATGTAATCGTTCCAATAACAGAATTTTCTAAAATAGGTGCAACCAAATCAGAAGAAAGCTGAATATCTGGTGTAATAGAAGAAACATCTGTATTTTTATTTAATAATAAAGTAATTTCATCTTTTACTATTACATTCAAATCTCTAGTTGCAAGACTTGCCTTAGAAACTCTTAATTGCTTTAAAATAGAATTCTTTTCGTGTATAATATAAGTCTTATAATTGTCAAAAGCATAATTAAATAAATTAATACAATCTAAGTAACGGCCACTTAAACCATTCTCTGTTCTTTCTGAGCCTAAAATAACAACAATATATTCGACACCATCTTTTTTACTACTAGCAACAATGCAATTCTTGGCAGCATCTGTATAACCAGTTTTAATACCAGTGGCATAAGGATAATAATAATTATCTACACTGTCACGATTATCAGGAATAATCAATTCATTAGTAGTACTAAAATATCTGTCTGCCTTTGGATATACATTAGTAGCAGGAAGTGTATATTTAGTTGTAGAAACAAGTTTGCGGAAAGTTTCATTTTGCATAGCATAACGTCCTAATATTGCTAAATCATAAGCACTAGAGTAATGATCTTTATTTTGAACGCCATTAGGATTTACAAAATGAGTATCTTGCATACCAAGTTCTAAAGCTTTAGAGTTCATCATAGTAGAAAAACTTTCTACAGAGCCAGCAATATGTTCTGCTAAAACATTTGCAGCATCATTTGCAGAAGGAATTAGAAGAATATGCAATAATTGGTCAATAGTAAGAACTTCTCCTTCTACTAAATAAGCATGTGTGTAACCCAGTGGAACACTAAAAATAGCATTATGACTTACAGTTGCAGTATCAGTTAAGGCACAATTTTCTAAAGTTAAAATAGCTGTCATAATTTTTGTTGTACTAGCAGGTGGAACTTTTGTATGAGAATCTTTTTCATAAATTACTTTTCCTGTGGAAGCTTCCATTAAAATGCAATAAGGAGAATAGGTTGTAATAGGAGAAGTTTCTGCAAAGGAGGTGGTAGAAAATAAAGAAAAGATAAATGCTAGTAAAAAAATAAAGTGCAAAAGTGTTTTTGTAAACTTTTTCATGTTTCCCTCATTTCTTATTTTTATGATTTTTTATTTATTATTTTGTTATTTATATTTATTATTGAAGTTAAAAAACAAAATCATTAATAATGTATGTTTTTAATTTTCATTTTATGTTAGTTATCATACAGTAAAATGTATATAAATTCAAGTATTTTAGGAAGAATTAAGAAAAAAATAATGTTTTAATATAGATTCGGTATATAAAAGCAAAAAAAGAAAATTTTCATTATGTGTATTAAAACGAATCAAGAAAGGAGTTGAAAAATATATGATAGAAGACAAAAAGAAAATAATTATAGTAGGGGCAATAATTTTAATTTTAGCAATAGGCGGAGTTATATTTTTTATTGTACAAAAAGGAGAAGAAGAGTATATAGATTTTGAAGAAGAATTTAATGATATGCAAAATGAGATAGAAAGTAATAAAGAGAATAATATAGAAAATGATACAAATGAAAAAATAGAAGAAACAAATTTAATTATAATACATATATCTGGACAAGTAGTGAATCCTGGAGTTATTTCTTTAAAAGAAGGAGCAAGAGTAATAGATGCAGTTAATGCAGCAGGTGGATTAACTGCAGAAGCGGATATAGATAAAGTAAATTTAGCCTATATATTATCAGACGCACAAAAAATTTATATACCAAGCGTAAAAGAAAAAGAAGATGTAACTGTTATTTCAGAGGGAAGCGGAGGTTTGGAGGGAAGCGAAGTTAGTGCAGAAATTTCAAGCCAAAAAAATAAAAATGCAGGTGAAATAGAAAAATTAATGGTAAACATTAATACTGCAAGTGAAACAGAACTGCAGAAATTACCGGGAATAGGAAATTCAATAGCATCAAGAATTGTAGCATATCGAAAAGAAAATGGAAAGTTTAATACTATTGAAGATATTCAAAATGTAAGTGGAATAGGGAGTAGTAAATTTAATAATATAAAAGATTATATATGCGTAAAATAATTTTAGATAAGTGACAAACTTCGACAAACAAGAATAACATAATGTGATATAATAACGGACGAGGTGATGATGATGAAAGAGATGTACCAAAAATCACTACAAATGATAAAAGAATTACAAAGGATTCCAACAGAAAAAGAATGGAATAGTATAGCAAAAGAAAAATGTTTAATGAGTTATCTTACTCTAGAATATATTGAAAACAAAAGATTTTATAAACTATGCAAGAAAGTAAGGAAAGCTAGCTAACAAGCTGGCTTTTATATATGGTAGGAAAGTTCTATTTGAAATAGGAATTTCCGCAAATGATAAATATAGAAAACCTTAAATTTTCTTAAAGATTTCATTTACGAGAAAATTTTAAGTTCGTGTTTTTAACGTAAATAAGAAGATAATAATTTTAAAGAGAAAATTTAGATGTATAATTTTACACTTTTTACATATATTAGAAAGTAGAAGAGAAAATTAATATTTCGTACTAATATTTTATACTAATATTTTCTACAAATATGAGAGATTTGTAAAAAATTGATATTAATAGTATATAATAATTTAAAAAATTTATAAAAATATAAAAAAAATTTGCCAAAGGGTTGACTTTTTTAGTATTTGGCGTTATACTAAAAAGGCAGTTTAAATTATGTAATACAAATTTATTTTTTTATATCGCGGGGTGGAGCAGTTGGCAGCTCGTCGGGCTCATAACCCGAAGGTCGTAAGTTCGAGTCTTACCCCCGCAACCAAAGAATAATAAGCACTTGCTAGATTTTAGCAGGTGTTATTTTTTTGCTTTTTAGGGCAAAATTGTCACACTTTGGTCACACTTACCACAACACTTGCCGTAGTTTAGAAAGTTTTAACAAAGATAATATTCAAATAATTTACTAAATATGGTATAATTGTGGAGAATGTTAGATAGTAATTTGTTATTCAGATAAAAAATTATAGCTTTGAAAATAAGTAAAATCAACAAAACTTACTTACAGGTAACTATATTACAAAAAAGTGCGTACTTCCTAAATATAAAATACTCTGCTATAATGCAAATATAATAAAAATTTAGGAGGTATT
>CANQFS010000028.1 GCA_947599825.1 uncultured Clostridia bacterium | reverse complement strand
ACGCAAATAGGAAAAAATAATGTTCCAATAGAAGTAAAAGCAAGTGAAAATTTACAAGCTAAAAGTATAAAATCATTCATACAAAAATATAATACAAAAATAAATGTAAGAACATCTATGTCTAATTACAGAAAAGAGGAAAATATTATAAATATACCTCTATATCTAATAGGAAATATAGAAAAAATTATACAATAAAAAACTATTATTAAGTAAATACATAACGTGACCAATATGTTTTACAAACAATAAAAAATTCTATATACTAATAATGTAAATAGAATTTTTTTGGTTGTAAAGGGAATTAGAATAAAAATGGAAAATATAGAAAAGCAAAATATAATAACAAAAGAAGAAAAGATACAATATATAAAAAATGTAGCAAAACAAAATGGTTTAAAAATAAATTTAGAAAAAGAAATGCTAGAATCTATTGCAGATGCAGAAGATTCAATGATAGAATTAGATAAAACACTTATTAAAGTTTGTAGTGAAGCCCATAAAAGAAAATTAAAGGAAATAAATATAGATTGTTTTGATATAGACTATATTTTGTTTAAATTGGATAATCCCAAAACAGATAAAAAGCCTGAATATGGATTGCGAGAGTTAAATTCTTTAATTGGATTAAATGATGTAAAAGAACAAATAAAGAAAATATTGACTTACAATGAAATAGATTTAGAACGATATGGGACAGGAAGAATTAAGACACACATGTGTATGAGTGGAAATCCTGGTACAGGAAAATCAACAGTGGCAAGAATAATTGCAGATATATTTGCAGAAAATGAGTTGTTAAGCACTAAAAGAATCTTTGTAAAAGTTAGAAGTGAAGAATTAATTGGTAAAAATGTAGGAGATACATTAGCAAAAATAAAAAATGTTATACAAGAAGCAGTAGGTGGGATATTGTTTATAGATGAAATACATTCACTAATACAATGTGCAGAATGTATAGCAACATTAATTGAAGCAATGGAAGACTATAAAGAAGATATGTGTGTTATATTAGCAGGTTATCCAAAAGATATAGAAAAACTAATCAACATAAATCCAGGTTTCAAAAGCAGAATTCAATTTTTTTTAGATTTTCCAGATTATAATGTAGAAGAATTATATGAAATATTTTTAAAACAATTAAAAGAAGATTTTCTAAAATTAGAAAAAGGTTGTAAAGAAATTATAGTTGAGTATTTTGAAAACAAAGTAAAATTTAAAAAAGAAAATTTTGAAAATGGACACTTAGTAACAAAGTTATTAGAAAAGATAAAATTTGAACAAGCTATGCGAATCAAAGAAACTTGTAGTGATGATTTATATACAATAATGCCACAAGATATAAAAAATGTTGTTGTAATGTGAAAGGAATATAGAAAATGAGTTATGTAATAAAAGAAGTAAGTCAAGATATATTAAAAAGTAAGGAATTTGAATATTTGGCTTTATGGTTTTCAAACTTAGACACAGCAATAATAGAAAGAAAGGCAATTAAAAAATTTGAAATAGATACTATTTTAACAGGTGGTCGTTTTAATGAAAAGGGTGTATTGAAATTTAGGTTAGAACTAGATAAAGCGTATTGTGATAACAAGTTATTAGAATATGATTATGATCCAGATGGCCGAATATCAATAGAAGAAAGAGAAACGATTGCAAAATTAATAAACAATAAAAAACATATATATATTGTGCAAATATATTTATTAGACAAAGAGCTACAACAATATGATAAATATTATATTTTTTACAAACATACAGATATAGGTACACCAAATACAGATGTATATATTCGTAAAAAAATAATAAAAGATACAATTTATTTAACGATGGATATGGCTTTTGAAACAGCAATTATAGATTCAGAATTTGAACCTGTTTCTGAAAAATATCTGTTTAAAAGAGAATCAGAACAATCAAATAAAGTGGATTTCATGAGAGAAAAGAAAGCAGTAGAAGAGTTTATGAAAAATAACAATCAAATCTCTGACCTTGATAATGATATTAATTCAGTTTATTTTTATAGAATAATTTTTATAAAAGAAAAGTTAAATATTTTAAATAGAAATGGTTATATGACAATAGAAGAAACAATAGAAGAGTTAAAAGACGAACCACCAATAAAATATCCAAATAAATATGGAGATATACAAATAATAATAGAAAAATATTATTTTTCTAATGAATATGCTTGTTGTAAAGTGACGTTTAATAGAGAGTGGGAAGTTATTAAAATAGAAACAAAATAAAATATGGTTCAAGTGTTAATACATATCTTGGCAATATTGAAAAGAATAAAATATTTGATTTAGTATAGATTTTTTGGCGAAAATGGTTTATAATAATGTAAAGTAGATAGGAGTGTGGAAAAATATATGACTTATGAATTCGCTAAATACCCTGATGGTACATTAGGAGTATTTTCTAATATTGGGAAAAATGAAAATAATGAAGAATATATTCGTGTAACTTTTGAAAGACCAACAAAAGACGGATTTGATACTTATGTTGTTGAACTACCAAGTTATAAAGTTGTTTTAGAAGATGGAAATTATTCTGAGAAAGAAAAGAAAAATTTTATGGAAATTGTAAAAAATGGATCTTCATTTTTCTTTAAATATGCACGCATAGGAGGATTACAAATTGCCTAATATTTTTGAGTTAAAACGGATATAAAATAGCAAATAAGTGATGGATTAAAAGTCCTTCACTTTTTTTTCTATTGAATAAAATGAACTATAAAAAAGTAAAACTAGAAAATAAAGTTATCCCAATCAATTACAATAAAAAGTACAAAATTTCAACAATAGCGGAAAAAAATAGACATTTTACGTAATTATGTGATATGATATCTAGAAACGGAAAAGTGAATAAAACGTAGAAAAAAGTAGAAAAATAACATAAAAAGCCGAATAAACTTGACTAATCGAAAAAATAACGTTACAATACAAAATAAGAGGAAGAAAAATGGCAAAAAAATATTTAGAAAAAGATGTTTTGCAAGCAACATTAGAAAGATTAGAAATTATTCTCAAAGAATTTGAAAATGTATATTTTAGTGTAAGTGGTGGAAAAGACAGTTCAGTAATGGTGCAACTTGCAAATAAAGTAGCCAAAAAACTAAACAAAAAATTTGATGTATTATTTATAGATTTAGAAGCACAATACCAATATACAATAGAACACATAGAAGAACTAAAAAAGCTATCACAAATTAGAGATTTCTACCATATTGCACTTCCAATGGCACTACGTAATGCAGTGTCTGTATTGCAACCAAAATGGATTTGTTGGGAAGAAGAAAGCAAGCATTTATGGGTAAGACCAATGCCAAAAGATGCAATAAATATAAACAATTGTCCATTTGAATGGTTTACAAAAGGAGAGGAATTCGAAGACTTTATTGTTCAATTTGCAGACTGGTATCAAAAAAAGTATCAAACAAAAGTAGCATGCGGAATAGGAATTCGTACAGATGAAAGTTTGAATCGTTTCCGAACCATTGCATTTCAAGAAAAAAAGATTACCTATAAAGGTTATAATTGGACAACAAAAATAAAATTATGTGAAAAGCATATAAATGTATATAACTTTTACCCAATCTACGACTGGAAAACAGAAGATATATGGGGAGCCGTTAGTAAATTAGACTTAAAATTTAACTATATCTATGAACTTATGTATAAAAATGGAGTTAGCATATTTGAACAAAGACTATGTCAACCTTATGGAGATGACCAAAGAAATGGCTTAAATCAATTTAAAGCATTAGAATATGAAACATGGAGTAAGGTCTTAAATAGAGTTAATGGAGTAAACTTTGGAAACATATATTGCAAAACAACAGCCTTAGGAAATATAAAATCATGCAAACCAGACTTTATGACTTGGCAAGAATATACCGTATTTTTGCTAGAAAGCATAGGAATTTACAACAAAGACTTAATGCTGCATTATTATAGAAAAATAAAAAAATTCATGATATGGTACAAAAACAAATTTAATACCGAAGTAAAGGACATTCCAGAAAAAACAGAATGCAAATTAGAAAATCAGAAAAAAGCCATATCATGGAGAAGAATAGCAAGAGCAATAGAAAAAAATGATTTTTATTTAAGAAGATTATCTTTTGGACAAACAAAAACAGATGATGCAGAGCTAATGAGGCTAATTCACAAATGGGACAATCTATTAAATAAAAGTACCTTGACTGATGATAAAAGTTTGCAAAAAATAGTAGAAGAATGTAGAGAAAAAGAGGAATCAAATTATGATATTAAAAATGAATAATAAAGAAGAAAACTTTTATAATTATATGGGAAGAATGTTTGGCTCACGTATAGTGCAAAGACAAATTAATGATAGAATTTATGATGATAATGATAAAGAATGGTATTTATATATAGATGAAGACAGACTAATATGCTTTGTTTCTGTTGTGAAGAATGTCATAAAAAATGTATATACTATGAAAGACAGTTATCTAGTAGAAATACTAAAACAAATTAGAAAAGAAAAGAAAATACAAGAAAGCATAGTGCCAAACATATATAAAGACCTATACATAGAAGCTGGTTTTACCATTAATCAAGAAGCTACATTAAAAAATTTTGTTATTATTTATGATAAATAATAAACATAATAGAATCATCATGCAAAAAATATAAATAATAGTAAATATAAATTATAAAAAAATAAATATAGTTTTTACATAAACTTAGAAAGAAGGATAAAAATGTCAGAAATCACATTTCCTGTATTAAATGTAAAAATGGTAGATATAGATAAAGTAATTGCAAATGACTATAACCCAAATAAAGTAGCACCACCAGAAATGGAATTACTAAAACATTCTATTGAAGAAGATGGCTACACACAGCCAATAGTTGCCTATTATGACAAAAAGAATGATAAGTACATTGTTATAGACGGTTTTCACCGTTATCGTTGTGCAAAAGAATATTTCCATTTAAAACAAATTCCAATAGTTACAATAGATAAAGACCTAGAAAATCGTATGGCATCTACAATTAGGCACAACCGTGCAAGAGGAACGCATCAAATAATAGATATGTCTCATATTGTACTATCTTTAACAGATATGGGTTGGTCAGAAAAAGAAATTTCAAAACATCTAGGAATGGAACTAGATGAAATAATTCGTTTAAAACAAATTACAGGTTTAAAAGAAATGTTTGCAAACCATGTATTTAGTAAGTCGTGGGAAGAATTTGACGAAAAAGTAAGAAAGCAAATGTAGAATAACTTAAAAAGCAAAAAGGAAATATAATAAAACAACTAAAAATCAAAAAAATTAATAGAATAACTTAAAAAGCAAAAAAGAAATATAATAAAACAACTAAAAATCAAAAAAATTAATAGAATAACTTAAAAAGCAAAAAGAAAATATAAAAAACATATAAAATAAGAAAGCAAAATATAAGAAAAAACGTAAAGCAAAGAGACAAAAATAAGAAAAACAAGTGTAAATTTTAAATTTTGGTACATACTATAATTAGAAAAAAAGAAAGGGGAATAATAGTATGGAACATGACCAAAAAATAAATTGCACAGTAACAAGTTGCAAATACAACGAAAATCAAAGACAACAATGTTCATTAAGGCAAATTATAGTAACACCAATTGAAAATTGCGACACAAAGCAACCAGATGAATCTATGTGTAGCAGTTATAGAAATGTAGACCAAGAACAATAAAAATGTACTAAAAAGAAAATCAAATAAACGAAATTTCATAAAAATAGATTGCATAAAAGAAAAGGAGCCTTTAATAAAGACTCCTTTTATAGTTGTAAAAAATTAATAAATCGAAATGTTATCACTTTGAATAATACCACTTGAATCAATAGTATAACATATATTAGAGTGGATAACATCAGCAGGTTTTGAAAAAGTATTTGCAATATCATTAGCAAGAGATTGGCATACTTCAAACTCACCATGCGTTGTTAAATAAGAGTGCGTATGAATGCAAGGATAGTAAAGATGATCAAAAGATTCATCTTTTTTTGCATGAGCAGACAATTCAGAAGTGATAGCAAAATCACACTTTACTTCTAATTCTTTACCTTGAAAAACAATTTTTTCTCCTTTTTTTGCATTTTGCAATTTGATACCAATAGAATTTGGTGCTAAATATCCGGAACAATAGAAAATAACAGCATCATCTCTTATAATACCATTTTTTATGTGTTGCGTAACGGAACCTTTATTACCAAAACCGGCAGAGGAAATGATAATTTTTGCATTTCTATCGTGTAAAACTTGATTTCGTATAAAAGGAGAAGAAATATATTTCAAAGTAGGAGGAAGTAAATCTCTTGTGTTAACAGATAGGCCAATGTTATCATAAGCAAACATTCTATGAAATGCTTTTGCACTATAGCTATCAAGCCAAATTGGTACAAACGGTAATATTCCCGCTTTTTGCGCTTTACCAATCATATAAATGCAAGTAGAACTACGTGCCAAAGCAAATGCTGGTATAATAACAGTTTTTCCTTCTGATAAGTAAGATGAAAGTTCTTGAATTAATTTTGCACTTTGACTAATATCATATGAATTTGTATTGCCATAAGTAGATTCTGTTATAAGTAAAGAAATATCATTTTTAGTTACAACATCTGGCAAAGGAGGTACTGCAAAAAGTGGATTTTTGTAATGATAATCCCCTGTAAAAAGAATTACAATATCCTTCTCACCAGGATAGGAAACTACTAAATAGACAAGACAAGCACCGGGAATGTGCCCGTTCTCATAGAGAATAAAAGAAATGTTTTTTGTTGGCTTTATTACCTTACGGTAAGGACAGGCAATAAAATGACTCATACTTTTTTCTACATCAACATCATCATACAAAGGCTCTACATAGTAATCATCTTGCTCTCTTGCATACATATGACTATTATTGTATAAAACAAAATTAGCAAATTTGCAAGTAGTAGATGTAGCATAAATGTTTCCATTAAAGCCATGCTTTACAAACAAAGGCACCCGTGATAAATGGTCATCATGAGCATGTGTAATAACTAAAAACTTACATTCCTCTGGATTTAATGGAAAAAATTCATTTTTTTCTTTTTGTGTTTCATCAAACCTACCACACTCAAAAGCAAACTTTTCCATTTTACCATTAGGAAAGTATGCTGTAAACAAAAAGAAAGAACCAGTCATTTGATGTAAGCACTGAACTTTCACGCAAAACCGATTATTCATATATAATATCCCCCTTCAAGAATAATTATAAACTTGATAGTTACAACATTAATTATGTCACTATTATATAAGGTAATACATAAAAAAGCAAGAAAAAAGTCGAAAAAATGAAGAAAAAACGAAAAAAATCTTGAATGTAAAGAAAAAATATGATAAGATATTGACATAAAAATGTAGTACGCAATAAAAAATTGCAAAATGTTACAATTATGAAAATTTTTATTTTAGAAAGGAGATTTTACATGGCAGAACAAAAATATTATGTTTTGCGGACGCATTCTTTATTAAAAAAAGATGCAACACTTCAGTTCGACGGAGACAATGTTGTTGTTATTCCTATGGCAGTGCTAGAGGACTTAGAAAATTACCAAGGTTATCCAGAAGACAGAAGAATAGCAAAAGAAACTTTGAAGTATGTCGAAAGTTTAGGAATTGAAAAACTTTCCAAAGAGGGTGTTCGGCAGAAAAACGGCAGTTTATTAAAGGTAGCTTTAGATGCCTCTGATGAACAAGTCAATATCAACAATATTACTCCAATGGATAAAAGATGTTTCCAAGTATGTTTAAAATTAAAGAAGGAAGGAAAGAAAGTAGTTCTTATTTCCAATAATGCTATTATTCGAATGAAAGCAAGTATTATTGGAATTGAAGCACAAGAACCAAAATTTTTGCTGTTTCCTCCGTTAAAAGAACAATACAAAGGAAAAGCAGAAATATATGCATCTGATATGGTAATAGAAACACTCTTTGTTAAAGGATATTTAGACATAGGAGATATCTATGAATATGAAAATATTCAATTTATGCCTAATATGTTTCTTACCATTAAAGGTGCGCAAAGTTCTGCTCTTGCACGTTTCGATGGAGAAAAAATTGTACCATTGCAAGACGTAATACTGCCTGGCAGGTTTAAAGGTCTCAACAATACACAAAAGTTTCTAATTGATGCTATTTATAGAGATGCAAAAGAAGCTCCTATTGTCATTGTAAAAGGTCCTGCCGGAACAGGAAAAACATTTACTTCTTTAGTAATGGCTCTTTCTCAAACAAGAGGAGTTGTAAGAACTAAAAAAGATGACGAAAGAAGTTTATACGGAAGAACGTTAATTGCAGCACCTATGGTAGAAGATATTGCCAAGAAAATTGGTGCAGTCCCTGGAGGAATTGAAGAAAAATTAAATCCTTATGTAGCAGGCATTATGGATAATGTGAACGACATCTTTAACTACAGCAAATATCTTAAAGTAGATATTCCGGCTGAAGAAGAAGCAAAAGACCCAGTTCGCTATATCTTAAACAATGGAAAACTGAAATTAGTTTCCTTGGACTTGTTAAGAGGAAGAACGTTTCCTAACGTTTGCTTTATCATTGATGAAGCACAGAATATTCGCCCTAGTGATATGAAAACAATTGCCACTAGAATTGGTGAAGGTTCAAAATTCATTTTCTTAGGGGACCCTTCTCAGGTAGATGCTCCAGAATTGAACGAAAGATATAATGGGCTTACCTATTTATCAGAGGTGTTCAAAGGACATTCACTTTGCCATCAAATTTGCTTTGACAAGGATAACGAAACTGTAAGATCTGAATTTGCAAGAATTGCAGCACAAATGTTATAAAAATTTCATAATGTAAAAGTAAAAACGGTATGAATAATTTCATACCGTTTTTACTTTTAACAAAAAAATTTTTCTTCAAATCTTCGTCTGTTAATTTTTTTTGAGCCTTTTGTAGAAAAAAATCTAAAAATATTGAAATATGTAAACAATTGTGATATTATATAGGCATCTAAAGTATATAGAGGAAAGGAGAAAAAACTTTATAACTATAAATTCAACTATAGTATTGCATCTGCTAAATAGCACATTAAAAAGGAGGAAAAAGTTATGAAGAAAAAAGAAGCATTTGTTATTTTTCAAATCAATAAAGACGGACAATGCCAAGAAGCAAAAGTCTATACAGAGCATTTGCGGAAAATGCTTAATGAAGCAAAATTAAGCAAAACAACAACAGAAGTGGAATTAACACTCGAGTATGATGGACAAAGTATAAACTTACCAATTAAAGTGGCTGATATTAGAAAGTTAATCAAGCAATCCGAATTATGTATAAAAATGGTTCCTCATCATTTGTCACAATACTTGATAGATTTAACCAATCATTTAACGAATTATCCCAAAGCTCCCATCGTGGGTAGAAATGATGAAATTGAGAAAGTATGGTTTTATTTATCACAAAAAACTAAAAACAATGTGTTTTTAGTAGGGCATACAGATGTAGGCAAAACAACAATTGCTTACGAAATTGCAAGGCAAATATCAACCAACGAATGTCCGAAAGAGTTTTATGAAAAGCGAGTTCTTATGTTAAAACCAGAACTTTTGCTTAGAATTGAAAATGAGCATGTATATAAAAGAACAGTAAAAGCATTACTAATTTTTCTGGTGAAGCATAAAAAAGATATCGTACTTTACATTGACAAAGCTATCTACATGTTAACGAATGAACACCTTTTAATTATGTTTTATTCATTCATTACTCAATATCATATTCCTATTATTACCACATCTGATACAAAACAATTTGAAAATTATTTTGCACAAAACTCTGGTATTTCTAAGTATGTCAATGAAGTATATGTAGCAACACCGGAAATGGATGAAATTGCTCCTATGATAAAAAACCATATTTTTACATTACAAAAGAAGTATGGTATAAAAATTTCAGAAGAAATGCTAAAATTTGGAATTTTTACTTCGGTTTTATCTAATTCTGTTTCAAAAAATCCAGGAAGAGTCATCAATGTGTTTGATAAGGCATTCTTAGAGGCAAAAAGGAAAGAAAAAGATGCAGTTGATAAGCAATGCATTTTGAGTTGCTATAATTCTTATTGGAAGTTGTATAAGAATACAAGTGACGAAGAGAAAAAAATGATAGCTTATCATGAAACAGGGCACTACGTGGTTTCTATTATGTGCCAGCATGTTAAAGATGAAAAAATTGCCTTTGTTTCTATTCTTCCTATGATGGACTTCTTAGGAGTGAATTGGCCATATAAAATATTAGGAAAATCATTAAAGTATACAAAGGAGTACTTTTTAGATCAAATTGCCATTTACTTAGGAGGAAGAGTCGCAGAAAAGCTAATTACATCAGAAGATAGTACCACTGCGAGTTCTGACTTAACTCAAGCTTCTTCCATTGCTGAAGTAATGCTAACTTGTTATGGACTTTCTCAAAATGTAGAGAATATGCATAGAAGTTATGTAACAAGCAATTATGAAATTAAAGATTATCTTATTTCTGAAAAAAGAAAGGAAGAGTTTGACAAAGAAATACAAGGACTTGTTGATGAGGGCTACAGAAGGGCAGAAAAAATCATTAATGAAAACAAAGAACTCATCGAAGTGATTGCAAACAAACTTTTAGAAGAAGAAATACTGACAGGAGAACAACTCACTCAAATCTGCAACAACTATCGTAACAAATAATTCTGAAAATTCTCTATAAAGGCGGATACAAAATTTGTATCCGTCTTTCCTTGACGAAAAAAAAACTTAAGTATATAATAGCCAAAGAAAAGGATACTATGATTAAGAACATAAAAATTAATACTATTAAAATTAATACTATAAAAATTACCAACATTAAAATTAATAATATTAGAATAAAAAATCATAGTTCAATAAAGAATAAAAGAAAATTTAGAGGAGGAAAAAATATGTTAGTAACAACAAAAGAAATGTTTGAAAAATCAATGAAAGAGCACTTTGCAATTGGTGCATTTAATGTAAATAATATGGAAATCATTCAAGGAATAGTAGATGCAGCAGCAGAAAACAAATCACCAGTTATATTACAAGCATCATCAAGCGCAATAAAATATGCAAGAATAAATTACTTAATGAAAATGGTAGAAGCAGCAGTAGAAGAACATCAAGAAGTTCCAATAGCACTACATTTAGACCATGGACCAGACTTTGAAACATGCAAAATGTGTGTAGATAATGGATTCACTTCAGTTATGTTTGATGGATCAAAATATGATTTTGAAGAAAATATAAGACTAACCAAGGAAGTAGTAGACTATGCACACGCTCATGGTGTAGTAGTAGAAGCAGAACTTGGAAAACTAGCAGGAATAGAAGACGACGTAAATGTAGAAGCATCAGATGCTATGTACACAGACCCAGAGCAAGCAAAAGAATTTGTAGAAAGAACAGGGTGCGACTCATTAGCAATTGCCATTGGAACAAGCCATGGAGCATATAAATTCAAAGGAGAGGCAAAACTAAGATTTGATATATTAGCAAAAATAAAAGAATTAATTCCAAATACACCAATCGTATTACATGGAGCATCTACCGTTATACCAGAACTAGTAGAAATGTGTAATAAATATGGAGCAGACATACCAGGAGCAAAAGGAGTACCAGATGAAATGTTACACGAAGCAAGCAAATCTGGAGTATCAAAAATTAACGTAGATACAGACTTACGTTTAGCAATGACAGCACAAATCAGAAAAGTATTTGCAGAAGAACCAAGTGCATTTGACCCAAGAAAATACCTAACACCAGCAAGAGAAGAAGTAAAAAACACAGTATCTCATAAAATAAGAGATGTATTTGGCTCAAATAATAAAATTTAAAGTTAGATGATAAAACAACATATCTAAATTTGAAAAAAGCGCATTTAAAGTGATTAAGTATAGAAATTCTTAATTGATTTTATGGAAAGAGTTCATTTTTAATGGAAGGGTGCATAAAATTAATTTAGAATTTCTACGATAATCAGCTTGAACGAGCATTTTTGAAAATTTAGATATGTTGTTTTTTTATATTTAAATGTTTAAATGTTTAAATTTAATTCATATGTTGTTTCATATAACGTTCTTGGTCTTTTTTCTTTAAATCTTCACGTTTGTCATATAATTTTTTACCTTTTCCAATACCAAGTTCTACCTTTACAAAACTACCTTGAAAATAAAGACTAACAGGAACTAAGGTATAACCTTTTTGCTGAATTAGTCCAATAAGTTTACGAATTTCATGCTTATTTAAAAGAAGTTTTCTATCACGCAAAGGATCTTTATTAAAAATATTACCTTGTTCATAAGGACTAATATGCATTGAATGTATGTAAACTTCGCCTTTTTCAATACTAGCATAACTATCTTTTAAATTAACTTTTCCATTTCGAATAGATTTTATTTCAGTCCCTGTTAAAACAATACCAGCTTCCATAGTATCTATAATTTCATAATCATGCCTAGCAACAGGATTTTTAGCAATTAACTTTGCCATATTATTAAACCTCATTTCTTAATTTCTTATATGTAATATAGCCTTAATATAGTCTCAATATAGCTTTAATATATTATTAATATAGTCTCAGTATAGCCTTAATATATTATTAATATAGTCTCAATATAGCTTTAATATATTATTAATATAGTCTCAGTATAGCTTTAATATACTATTAATATAGCCATATTATAGCATAAAATAGTAAAAAATCAACTGAATATAAAGAAAACTACATTAAGGACTTAAGGAAAAAACAGTTATGCATTTTGAAACTTAAGAAAAAATACAGTTAAATAATAAATTGATAAAATAAAAAATTTCTTAGCTATTTATAATAAGCTTTATTATAAATAAAAACTAAGAAATTTTTTTCCTACATTTTTCATTAAGACCCCAATACAGTCTTTTCTAAATATAGTCCTCAAATGCAGGTTTAGTAACGATCGTCGTGATTATTAGCAGTCATTTCATTTTGTTTTCCATAGTACCATACAAGAGCAACGATAGCAATACCTACAACAGCCATAATAAGCCATGCCCAAGCAGTTTCATTCATACCAAGAAAAGTATTATTAGTAGTACCAGTTGTAGCTGTTCTAGTAGCAGTATAATTTCTGTCAGTTCTGTTAGTATCAGAAGTCATAGCACCTTGCATATTGTTTCCACCAGTACGACTTGCATCTTCAGCACCATTTTCCATATCAGAAATTCCATCACGGATACCACCAGCAATTCCTTTTGCAGCATCTTCTACTACGTTTTCAGCACCACCAACAGCATTACGGACACCATTTACAGCATCTGAACCCATGTTGTCGTTACTTGCAAAAGAAGATACACCAAAAAGAATAACAGCAAAAAGAGTGACTATTGAAATTAAAGTTTTCTTTTTCATACAAACCTCCTTATTTATTAAATGTAAGATTAGCTAAATTTTTAAAATTTAAACTTCATTATTAGTATTTAATTTTCAAAATAAATTATGCAAAGAAAAAATAACTTTAAAAATTTCCATACATAATAAAAGAAAAAATAGCAAAAAATAGAATAAAAAGAATTTTGACAAACATAAAAAACAAGCCTAAGATTTTCTAGCAAATGGAAATTTTAAGAAAATCTAAGGCTCGCCATATTTAAATTTAGGTATTAAGAATGCATACGAATTAAAATAGCAATTCCTAATAAAATTAACACAACACCAACAACAATTAAAATAATATTTAAAATATTAGAAAAACTTAAAGGTGCTTCATAAGCAGAAGAGCTAACAGTTGTAGAAGGAGTGTTTGCTAAAGTAGAACTTTGTCTATCATTAGAAACTTCATTTGCCCCATTTGCATCATTTGTTCCACTCACTAATTCGTTAGACACCATATTTTCTTGTCCTTGCGCATTGCCAGATGGTAAATTCATATTAATATCAGTTGCAAAAGAAAGAGTAAACATACATAATAGAGCAACAAATACAACAGCAAAAACTTTAATTGATTTTTTCATTTTTTATACCTCCCATAAAAACTATTTAAAAATAATTTTTTTCAATATTGTTAATATCATACAC
The DNA here is from genome assembly GCA_947599825.1 of uncultured Clostridia bacterium. GTDB lineage: Bacteria > Bacillota > Clostridia > TANB77 > CAG-508 > UMGS1663. The sequence goes on along the minus strand of CANQFS010000028.1, from coordinate 3,636 downwards.
AATAAAGAAAAAAAAGTCTAGTGTTTTTGTAAAATATTACAATAAACATAGAAATTTAAACTTTTGTATGGTATAATTAACCCGCAACAATTAGAACTAAATAAACAAAACAAGTTTATGACCAAATTCGTGTAAATATAAAATAAGAGAGGAGAGAGAAAAATGTCAAATGATTTATCATTGATTGATAAGAATATAAATCCTATTTTTGAAGAGATTAGAACTTTAATAAATAATAGTAGGAATAGAGTATATAGTGTAGTAAATACAGAAATGCTTAACTTATATTGGAATATAGGAAAAGTTATAATGGAAATTCAACAAGGAAATGTGAGAGCAAGTTATGGAGATGCTGTTTTACAAAAACTATCAGAAAAACTTACAAATGAATTTGGAAGGGGTTTTTCGGTTGATAATCTAGAAAAAATGAGAAAATTTTATATTGCATATCCAAATTCCGAAACATTGTCTCGGAAATTTAAGTTGGTCACATTATTTAGAACTAATCAAAATAGACGAAGAAAATAAAAGAAAATTTTATTTAAATGAATGTATTAATTCTAAATGGAGTGTTAGAGAACTACAAAGGCAAAGAGATTCACTATTATATGAAAGATTAACATTATCACAAAATAAAGAAAAAGTATTAGAATTAGCTGAAAAGGGACAGATATTAAAAACAGGAAAAGATTTAGTAAAAGATCCTTTTGTACTTGAATTCTTAGATATTAAAGAAAATACGGCATATTTAGAAAGTGACTTAGAAAAGAACATAATAGTTGTCATTTTTTTGGGTCATAAAGGAGGAAAAATGTTTGAATTAGTATCAAATTATAAACCAACAGGCGACCAACCACAAGCAATAGAATATTTAAGTAATGGAATAAAGCAACGGTAAAAAATTCCAAACACTACTTGGGGTTACAGGCTCACGGAAAAACCTTTACCATGGCAAACATAATAGAAAAAGTACAAAAACCAACACTTGTACTAGCGCACAATAAAACACTAGCAGGGCAATTATATTCAGAATTTAAAGAATTCTTCCCAGACGCCCAAGTGCGGTTACTTCATTTCATATTTTGATTATTACCAGCCGGAAGCCTACATAGCATCATCTGATACCTATATAGAGAAGGATTCCTCTGTAAACGACGAAATAGACAAACTTCGCCACTCAGCAACAGCATCTTTATTTGAAAGCAAAGACGTTATAATAGTTGCCTCTGTTTCTTGCATTTACGGTTTAGGAGACCCAATAGACTACGAGCATCAAACTGTTTCATTAAGACCTGGAATGAAAGCAGAACGTAATCAAGTACTAAAAAAATTAGTAGACATGCAATACACAAGAAATGAACTAGACTTTAAAAGAGGAACATTTAGAGCAAAAGGAGATACAATAGAAATCTATCCATCAGACGAAGCGGAAACTGCCATTCGTGTAGAATTTTGGGGTGACGAGGTAGAAAAAATAAGTGAAATAAATCCACTTACAGGAAAAACAATAGCCGTTAGAGACCATATATGGATTTTCCCAAACTCACACTATGTAACAACTTCAGACAAAATGGAAAGAGCGCTTCAAACCATAGAAGAAGAAATGAAAGAAAGAGTAGCATATTTCAAAGAAAAAGGAAAATTAATAGAAGCACAAAGAATAGAAGAAAGAACAAATTTTGACATTGAAATGATGAAAGAAACAGGATTCTGTCAAGGAATAGAAAACTACTCAAGACACATTAGCGGAAGAGAGCCACGGTTCTGCGCCATATACACTATTTGATTATTTCCCAAAAGACTTCTTACTTCTAATAGATGAATCACATGCCACAATTCCACAAGTAAGAGCCATGTATAATGGAGATAGAGCAAGAAAAGAATCTTTAGTAGAATATGGATTCAGACTTCCATCTGCCTTTGACAATAGGCCACTAAAATTCAACGAATTTGAAGAAAGAATAAATCAATGCATATTTGTAAGTGCAACACCAGCAGAATATGAAAAAGAAAAATCACAAGGAAACATTGTAGAACAAATAATTCGTCCAACCGGTCTGTTAGACCCAAAAATAGAGGTAAAACCAGTAACAAACCAAGTAGACGACTTAGTAGAACAAATAAGACAAAGAGTCGAAAAAAAGGAAAGAGTATTAGTAACCACTTTAACGAAAAAAATGGCAGAAGATTTAAGCTCATATTTAGCAAACTTAGACATGAAAGTAAAATATATGCACTCTGACATAAAAGCGTTAGAAAGAATGGAAATAATACGCTCCTTACGTTTAGGCGAATTTGACGTTTTAGTTGGAATCAACCTATTAAGAGAAGGACTAGACATACCAGAAGTTTCATTAGTTGCAATATTAGATGCAGACAAAGAAGGCTTCTTACGCTCAGAACGTTCACTAATACAAACCATTGGACGTGCAGCAAGAAACACAAATGGAAAAGTAATAATGTATGCAGACGAGCTAACCGAAAGCATGGAAAAAGCAATTAGTGAAACCAACAGAAGAAGACAAATACAAGAAAAATACAACGAAGAACACGGTATTGTGCCACAAACAATTCAAAAATCAATAAGAGAATCAATAAAAGCAAGCATAGTAGAAGATATGCAACAAGAATATAATGTTTCAAAAGAAGCAGACATACAAGAAATAATAGACAAAATGACAGAGCAAATGTTAAAATACGCACAAGAAATGGAATTTGAAAAAGCAGCAGAATTAAGAGATAAAATAAAAGAATTATCATAGAATGAAAAAAATGGAAAGATTTGGGACGCGTCCAAATCTTTCCAAATCTTTCCTAGCAAATTTTGTAGCTTTTAGTCATTTGCTTTGACTTTTTTCTTAGTAGCTGGAACGCAAGAATTATAACTTGCAAAAAGCTTTTTCCAATCTTCTGCCGATTTCATTTTCATTTTGTTCAGCTCATCTTCAGAAGATTTCCTTTTGAAAAGGTAAATAGATGTTGCTGGAATAGAGGTATACGCAGTAGCAAAAAGATACTCTGTGCCCTCTTCACCCAAGGCAATCTCTACATTTTCAGGAATAGGGAAGGAATGAGTGTTAATATCATAATCACAGTTCCCAATAAACTTTCCTCCCCGTGGAAGATAAGGAGAACCCAATAAATAGTTGCAAGAAATTCCTACTTCACCTTCAGCATTCATAAGAAAAAAGAAATGATTATCTTTCTCATTGAATGCAGGAGCCTCTGCTAAAAACTCCTCAGGTATTACTAACCGTCCATCATCATTTTTCTTTGACATAAAGCTTACCTCCTAAATAAAAATTATTTTTTTTAGTTACCTGCAAAGAAGAAAAATCTTCTATAAAAGACATTATACCACAAAAACAAGGTTATGTAAATACAAAAATGGAAAGATTTGGACGCGTCCCAAAACTTTCCAAAATTAAAAAAAATTCCAAAAATCTCTTTACAATTAGGCAAAATATGGATATAATAATTACGTTCTGGAAAAATATTCTAATATTCTAGGACAAGACTTTATTTTTGTAAGTTTTAACAATATAGATATAGTTAAGACAAAAACAAGAAAAAACAAGGAGGTTTTTTTATGAGTCAAAAGTATGTATACCTTTTTAGTGAAGGAAATGCAAACAT
>CANQFS010000027.1 GCA_947599825.1 uncultured Clostridia bacterium | reverse complement strand
TAGAAAAAAATTTATATTAAATTGAAATAATAATTTTAAAAATATATTATTTCTTTTAAATTATTGTTAAATAGTATAGTAGCTTTATGTAATCTAATAAAACTATTAAATCATGACTTCACATAAAAAGCAAGAACTTTTCATCGTAAAATTTCGACAAAATATCACATATGTTTTTCAAAGAAAAAAGCGAGCCTAAGATTTTCTAACAAATGAAAATTTTAAGAAAATCTAAGGCTCGCCATATTTATCGTTTGCGGAAAGTCCTACTTCAAGGAGAACTTTCCTACTATATAAAAAATTTGGGACATACCTTTTTTTGGTACGTCCCAAATTTTAAAACATATCTCTTATATTGTACTTTTACTACTTTAAAAGCCCTTCACTTAAAATTTTTTCTTTCTCGGTAAGTTCTTCATATTCCTTACTACCTTTTGCAGCAACTTGAAGGCAATATGCTTTTACGTTGTCTGGTAATTCTGTCTCATCCAGTATTGTAAAACAATGGCAGTCAGGACAAATGAATCCGTAACATATTTCTCCGCCAAATTTTCTCTTTACAATGTCTCCATCCTCTAATTTCCATTTACTATAGCAAGGCTTGTGCTTTTGTCCACAACCTGCTCCTGTACACCGAGCTTCCATTGACCAATCTGGCAATTTGTAATTTCCCTTTTCGATTAAAAACATATTTTTTTCCTCCTAACAATTGTTTTTTAAGGATTCTAATTTATTGGTTACGCAAGTATTTTATCATACTTTTATGTCAATAGCAAGTATCTTTTGGGGATTTTTTATGCATTTTTGGAAATTTTAACCCTGTCCCTAAAATTTCTGATTTTGAAATTTACAAAATGGAAAGAAATGGACACGTCCCAAATCTTTCCAAATCTTTCTTATTCTGTTCGTAGAGCTACAACTGGGTCTTTTTTGCTTGCCATTTTTGCTGGTATTAAACCTGCTATCATGGTTAATAGTACGCTAATTACAACTAATATGATACCTGCTGCAGTTGGAACCTTTGTTACTACTTTTACTCCTGTTAAAGCATAAATAGCAGCATTTATTGGAAGGGTTAGAAGAATTGTTACTCCAATTCCAATAAGTCCAGATATTAGTCCTACTATTAGAGTTTCAGCATTAAATACTCTTGATATATCCTTTTTTGAAGCTCCTATTGCTCTTAAAATTCCAATTTCTTTTGTTCTTTCTAATACAGATATATAGGTAATAATTCCAATCATAATAGATGATACAATTAAGGAAATTGCAACAAAGGCAATTAGTACATAACTAATAGTGTCAATTATTTGGCTTACTGATTTCATCATTGTTCCTACCATGTCAGTATAGCTAATTGTATTTTCGTCTTTTCCTTCATCTTTTTGTTTTTGATTATATTCTTCTATGGCATTTGTAATATTATTTTTTGCATCAAAATCTTTTGGATAAATGCTAATGGCCGTTGGGCTAGCAAGGTCAATAGCACCTAATTTTTGCAAATTTTTCTCATAACTTGCGTTTTTATTTTCTGTATAAGCTTGCATTAAATCTGCAATTTGCTGGCTATCTAGCCTACTTAGTTGCATTTTTTGTTCAGTTGATAAATCGTCATAATTAAATGCTGTGCTTTCTCCTTCTTTTGGAAATGCTAAACCAGAAAAGATATTGGTTTCTACATTTTCTTTTTGCTCTTTTACCGCTTCTGCTTCATTTGATTTTTGAATTACATATTCCTTTAAGTCTTTGGTATATCCAATTCCACCTGACATTGCTTGGGCTACGGATTGTTCGTTTTGTCTAATAATTCCTACTACTTTAATATCTTCTGCTGAAGCAATTTTTTCTTTCATATATTGTTCATCTTCAGATTTATCTAGCCATATTCCGTTTTCTTTTTGATAATAGTCTGAACTTAGTATTAATTTATATGATAAGTTTAGTAATTCTTCATAAGTATAGACTGTTTCTTCTGTTTTTTCTACTGTTTCTCCTTTTTCGATTGCTTTTACTTTGTCTTCAATTTCTTTTTGATCTTTTAAGCCTAAACTATATAAAGTATAATCGCTAATCTCGTTATTTTCTCCTACAATTAATACTACTTCATTATAAGAAGTTGGCCATTTTCCTGCTAATAAGTCATATTGTGATTTTAATAGTTCTTGGTTATCTAACATTTCGGTCCATACGTCGCTTGAACTTACGCTCATAGACATAAAACTGGAATTTTGCTGTGCTTGCATATAGTCTCCCATTCCCATAGCATTCATAACGGTACTTGGGTTGACTCTTACAATTCCGTTTGTTGTGTCTGGCTTATATAAATTGATGTTTAAATTATAGCTATATTGTATACTATTGCTATTACTTTTTATGCTATTTTCTGTTTCTTCTATATATTGTTTTAGTTCTTTTAAATTGTTGGTTTGTACTTTGTTAGATAAAGTGGTTAGGACTTGGTCCATAACGTCAGAAGAATATACTTTTCCCTCTTCTATTTGCTTTTCTTCTTGCGTTTCTCCCATCATTGTTTCTATCATACTATTCATATCAATTGTGGTTTCTTGTATGGTTAATGGATAAGAAGATAAAGTGTCTTCTTCTACTTTGTTAATGTAGTCTTGCACACCTGTAGAAATTGCTAAAATTAAAGCAATACCAATAATTCCAATACTTCCTGCAAATGAAGTTAAAATAGTCCTTCCTTTTTTTGTCATTAAGTTGTTTAAGCTTAATCTAAAAGCTGTAAAGAATTTCATAGATGTTCTTTTGTATTTTCCTACTTCTTGTTTTTGCTCTTCCTCTTCTGTAATTGGGTTAGAGTCATCTGTAATTTTTCCATCTAAGATTTTTATAATTCTACTTGAATATTTTTCGGCAAGTTCTGGGTTATGTGTTACCATAATAATTAACTTATTTTTTGAAATTTCTTTTAGAATTTCCATAACTTGCACACTGGTTTTGGTATCTAAGGCGCCAGTTGGTTCATCTGCTAAAATAATGTCTGGATTATTTACTAAGGCTCTTGCAATTGCTACTCTTTGCATTTGCCCACCAGATAATTCATTTGGCTTTTTATGAATTTTATCTTTTAAGCCTACTTCTTCTAAGGCTTTTATAGCTCTTTGTCTTCTTTCTTTTTTTGATACACCAGAAATTGTAAGAGCTAGTTCTACGTTAGCAAGTACGCTTTGATGAGAAATTAAATTATAGCTTTGAAATACAAATCCAACTTTGTAGTTTCTATAAGTATCCCAGTCTCTATCTTTAAAATCTTTGGTTGATTTTCCATTGATAATTAAGTCTCCTGAAGTATAGCGATCTAAGCCTCCTATAATGTTAAGAAGTGTAGTTTTTCCACAGCCACTTTGACCTAAAATAGAAACGAATTCTGATTCTCGAAATGAAATACTAACACCTTTTAAGGCATCTACTTTTTCTGTTCCACTAACATAGGTTTTTACTATATCTTTTAATTTTAACATATGATTATCCTTTCTTCTTTTAAACTCACTTTATTACTATATGCTAATTTCCTAAAATTGTCAATTGATTATAGCATGTATTTGTGTTTATTGTGTGAAAAAAGAACGAAATAAAAGAAATTTTGCTCTTATTTCGTTCTTTTTTACCTTTTACTAGGTAAGTATGTTTCTTGTCTTTTCATAGGTAGAAAATGAAAGCTCAGTTACATCATTATCGTCATACTTTCCTCTTGGATTGCATAACTCACAAAATTTTGCATGTGCTGTTAGCATCAAAATGGTTACCGGAAACACCACCAAACTTAAGCATATACATATAAGTACAAAGTCTTGTGTTGTCATATTTCTTCCCTCTTTTCTGTACTATTCATCTTTCTACTTGACTTGTAGTGTCATTTTATATAAGTCTTTCAACTTCAATGGTTCTTTCGATGGAATAGCTCTCTCTTTTACCATTTCTGTAAACAAAGCACATAGAATATGGGCATGTCATGTCACCCCTGAAAAGTTCTACCTCGAATTCTTCCTCTCCTGCTTTTACTTTGAACCTTAAGTTCAAAGTACCTTCACTTACATACTGAATTTGATATGTCTCATTTTCTCCTTCGGCTAACTTAGGAATAATTCCTTTTAAATCCCAAAAGCATAAGTCAAACCAATCTTCTAGTACCCTTTCTAACTTTTTCCGAAATTCAGCTTCATCTTCTCTTACGGTAAGTTTTCCTTTTTCCAGTTTCATAAATTTCCTCCTTTGACAATTGTCATATTTTTAATTGATTGTTATATTTTCCTAATGTTACTAGGAGTTTTTAAAAATTTTACTTTATTTATATTATCATAGCTTTAAGATTATGTCAATATATTTTCAAAATACTTGCTATTAGAGTATTTTGAAAGGATATATATTTTTCTTGATTCAAAATGATTTTTGTAGAATCAGTAAATGGCTTTTCTACTGCTACGGATCAAATATCAATGGTATATGCAATCGAATATTTGAACAATTGAAAATTATAAAAGCTATAAAAGGTTAATTCTAGAAAGTCTAAGAGGAAGTTCATTTTGAACTTCCTCTTTTTATCTTACCTTAATTTCATTTTTTTCAATCTTAACGCATTTAGAATAACAGTAAAACTACTCATTACCATAGCAAGACTTGCTATCATTGGGTTTATGGTAATACCAAATGGTCTTAAAATTCCCATTGCAATAGGAATCATAAGAGTATTATAGAAAAATGCCCAGAATAAATTTTGCTTTATATTGCGAATAGTTTTTTTACTAATTTGCATTAAATCTAATATACTTTGTAAATCATTTTTTGTTAAAATGACATCGGCAGAATCCATTGCAATATCAGTTCCACTACCAATGCTAACTCCTATATGAGAACTTGCTAAGGCAGGGCTATCATTTATGCCATCGCCACACATCATCACAAATTTATTTTCTTTTTTTAATTTTTGAATGATTTCTACTTTTTGTGCTGGCACAACATTTGCTATTACTTTGGATATTCCAATTTCTTTTGCTATTTTTTCTGCTACTGCTTGGTTATCTCCTGTTAGCATCATGGTTTGAATGTTATTTTCATTTAAAGTTTGAATCACTTCTTTTACATTTTCTCGAATGCCATCTTTTATTCCAATAAGCGCTATTACTTTTTTGTTTTTTACTACATAAACAATGGTATTTCCCTCTTTGCTAAGTTTTTCTTCATCTTGAATAACCGAATTTTTTATTTCATATTTTTCTAATATTTTTCGATTTCCTAAAATAATTTCTTCATTTTGAATGGTTCCTACTACACCATGTCCGCTTATTTCTTCAAAGTTTTCCACTTCTAATGCTTCTATTTTATTTTCTTCTAAGAAGCTTGTAAAAGCCTTTGCAATTGGGTGCATTCCTTTCTTTTCAACGCTCCCTACTATTTTCAATAATTCTTTTTCTTCTAAATTACTATAATTGATAACTTGAGCAATTTTTAACATTCCATAAGTTAAGGTTCCTGTTTTGTCAAATACAATGGTATTTACTTTTTGTGCATTTTCTAATATTTCACTTTTCTTAACTAAAATGCCATTTTCTGCGCACAAACCTTCACTTACAACAATAGCAAGTGGAGTAGCAAGTCCAAGACTACAAGGGCAAGCTACTACTAAAATGGTAACAAACGAGGTAAGAGCAACTGATACGGAATAGCCTAATATAAGATAACCAATAAAGGTAAAAATGGCAATTAAAATTACGGTTGGTACAAAATAACCACTTACTTTATCTGCTACCTTTGCAATTGGGGCTTTGGTGTTGGTTGCCTCTACCACTAGCCTTACAATCTCTGAAATGGTAGATTCTTTTCCAATTCTTTCTGCTTTATATTCTAAATAGCCATCATAGTTAATGCTTCCTGCTATAACCTCTTCCCCTACTTCTCTTGCTACTGGCTTACTTTCCCCTGTTAAAAAAGATTGCTCTAAATGTGCTTTTCCCTTTGTAATTGTGCCATCTACGGCAATTCTTTCACCCGGCTTGCTTATTACAATATCTCCTTTTGTAATTTCATCTAATGTAACTTCTCTTTCTGTTTCTCCTACCTTTATTACTGCTTTATTTGGTGTAATTTTTACTAATCTTTGAATAGCCTCTTTTGTTTTGTCCTTACTAATGCCATCTAAATATCTTCCTAGTTTAATAAAGAAAATTACAATGGCTGCTGATTCAAAATATAAATTGTGCACAGCATGATGTTCTCCAATAAATATTAGATATGTGCTATAAATACTATAAGCCATACTGCTAAGTACGCCTATGCCAACCAATGTATCCATGTTTGGCGTTTTATGGATAAGGTTTTGATATCCACTTTTTAATATGTCTTTTCCATAAAAAAGAAAAGGAATTGTTAATGCAAATAAAGTGATGGTATAAAGAATAGGATTTGTATTTCTATTCAATATGCTTGGAATAGGCAAGCCTATCATATCTCCCATAGAAATATAAAGTAACAAAATTGCAAGCAAAAGAAAAACAAAAAAAGTTATTTTTTCTTGTTTTCTTTTTTCTTCTATTTTGATATCTTGAAACAAGCCTAAACTTTCAAACCCCGCTTCTCTTACAAATTGCTCTATCTTTTCTTGATTTAGTAATTTTTCATCATATTCAATTAATGCATTTGCCATAACTAAGTTTACACTTGCGTTTTTGATGCCTTCTTGCTTGTTTAAATACTTTTCTAAGCCATTGGAACAAGCGCTACATGTCATTCCTCCAATGGATAAAATGATTTTTTTCATAACCTCACCTTTTTATAAATTTAAATAACGGTAAATCCAATTGCTTCTATTTTTTCTTTTATTTCTTCTAAATTAACATCTTCTGCTACTATTTTAACAGTTCCTTCTTTGTGGTTTGCTACTACCTCTTTAATTCCTTCCTTTGTTTTAAGTGCATTTTGGATTCTGTTTTCGCACCCTGTGCATGCCATTCCTTCTACTTTTAAAATTATTTCTTTCATTTTTTATTATCCTTTCTTTTTTATACTTTTTCTCATTTTTTCGAGAATTATAAATTATTTTTTATGCTGTTTATATATTTAAGCCTAAAACTATTTTTATGCTACTTATATCTGTTTAAGTTTAAAACTATTTTTTTCTACTTATTTTCTTTGCTTTCTACTAAACTTTCAAATTTTTTGCTAAACTCTGGTGCATGCTTCTTTAAATTAATTGGTCTTAAATCTCTATTTGTAAAGCAGTGCTTCGTTTCTGCTTCAATAACTGTTTTTCCTGTTTTCTTATCTGTTACACTATATGAAACTGTCATTCTTACTCCTGTATACTCTGTTACAAACACTTTAATAATCAAAGTATCTGCAAAAGTTACATGATTTTTATAAGTACAATTAACTCCTAGTACAGGAATTGTAATTCCTTTTTCTTCTAAAACCTCAAATGGCATATCTAATTTTTTTAGCCAATCGCATCTTGCTTCCTCTAAATAACGAATATAATTTGAGTGGTGTACTATTCCCATTCTGTCTGTTTCGTAATAATTTATTGTTCTTTCAAAAATAATATCCATTTTTTATTTTCTCCCTTTCTATATTATTTTTTCGTTTGTTTTTATGCTTTGTTAAATTTTTTGAATAAACTAATTAGTTCATCAATTACTTCTAAATTGCCTTTTTCTAAATCATTGCTTACACAGCTGTATAAATGATTTTCTAAAATATGATTTGACAGGCTTTTAATTGAATTTTCAATGGCAGATAGTTGGAGTAAAATATCATGGCAGTATTTATCTTCTTCTACCATCTTTTTAATTCCTTTTACCTGTCCTTCAATTCGGCTTAATCGATTGGTAATTAAGCGCTTTTCTTCATCTGCTCTATATGTTTTTTTATCTTTTTCCATTTACATCACCAAAATTATTATATACCCCTTCGGGTATTTTGTAAATATAGGGGTATATACTTTTTTTACTTGTTATTTCAGGCATTAAAAAACGTGATAAAAAGAATTGACCTTTTGACCACATTTTTATCACATTTTTTATCTCATTTTTATCCTAATTTATCTCCATTTTCTACTTTTCTATCTGGTGAAATTAAAACTACACCATCTTTGCTATATGTTCCTAATACCAATACTTCTGACATAAAGTTTGCTATCTGTCTTGGCTTAAAATTAACTACTGCTAAAATTTGCTTTCCTATTAAATCTTCTTTTTTATATATTTGCGTAATTTGTGCAGAAGATTTTTTTATTCCAATTTCTTCTCCAAAATTAATTTCTAATTGATAAGCAGGCTTTTGGGCCTTTTCAAAATCTTCGGCTTTGGTAATTGTTCCTACTCGAATATCTAAATTCATGAAATCTTCTATATTTGCCATGTTTTTTTTATATGATATATTTTTTCTTAAATATATCATATGCCCCTTTCTTTATTTTTTGTTAGCTTCGTATTTTTCCATTGCTTCTTTAATAAATACCTTACTTCTTGCGCAATTTGGTTGATCTAAAGGGCATTTGCAATAACAACCTCTACAATTCAATTTTTTCAAATATTCTTCTATTTCTTTATTTTGCATTTTATTTTCTTCCTTTGCTCACAATGTACTTATAGTAGTATATTATCACAAAGAAAATAAATTAGCAACTATAGAATTTCATACATTTTTATTTTTTTCTAGTAACTCTTTTTTTATTTCTTCTATTTCTTTCTTATTAGCCTTTGTTACTTCTTGTATTATTTTATCATCTAAATTTAAGGCTAGCATTCTTCTTATTGTTTTTAGGTCATCTATTGTCCCTTCTAATTCACCTATCTCAGGGCTTTCATAATACCCACCTTGTTCTAATTCATCATATAGTTCATTCATTCTTGTTTGTTCTTCTATTTGTGCTAATTCTATATTCTCTTTTGCTTTTTTTGCCATTGTAAATAAACCGTTTTCGCCTAAGGTTAGGTTTAAACTTACTCCTACTAATATGATTAACACTACAATTGTCACTACAAGTGAAACTAAAGTAATTCCATGAATTGATTTTTCTCTCTTTTCTTTTTTGTTTTGAACTTTTTCAGTTTTACTATTTTTATTTTCTATTTTTGATTTTTCTAACACCCTTTTCATCTGTTTTCCAACTCCTATTCTTATTTTGTTTTATTATATCTTTGGAGTTGGTTAAGTACAATGAATTAAGGCTTTTTAGCTAATAACTTTTTTACATAATTTTGCTATTTTCTTATCATATATTCTTATTGATTTTTTTAGAACTAATTTTTTGATATTAATTTTTTGAACACAATATAGTTCTATTAAATCGCTTAAATAGCAAAAAGCAAAAAATTTTTATAGCTTTCTTGGAATATTAGTTTTCAGTCAATTTAACATTTTTATTATATAATGAAGGAAACGAGCACAAACGTGCCCGTTTCCTTGATAAAATTTAGTTATTTGATAATTGTTCCAAAAGCTTTGCTTTTTCTTCTTCTGTTAGACTATCCCATGTTTCTTCGTTCAGTTCAGGATCTACATTCGTTACAGTAGTAGATTCCTGTTCCAATACAGAAGTTCCTTCATCTAACTCATTTCTCTTTTCCTGATCTTCTGAAATAGGAATTGAAAAAGCAATATTGTCAAATCCAACGATATTTACGGTACCATTCTTATCATCTACATAAGTAATTTTAACCGTATCGCCATCTCTTGTAATAGAAAGCTTTTCTGAAACCATATAGGAAGCAACAAAGATTTTGTCTTCTTCTCCCTCTACTACTATGTAGTAATAGGTCGAACCTTCCTCTACAACGCTTGAAATTCGCTTTACCTTACCTTCGTAGGTGTATCCGTATGCCTCGTCAGAACCAACCACATAAGTAGTGCTGTTTCTTGCCACTGCTTGCAAGTATGCTCTACTTGCTTCTGCAAGACTATTTCCTTTTGCCGCTATGCTGTAATTTTCCACATTTACCATAGCATAAGACTTAATCAGTCCTTCTTCATCTTTTAATGCTACAACATAAGTAGGAATTCCATTTACATTTAACGGCAAAGGCTCTGTCGATGTATATCCAAAGTCTGATACAAGACCTTCTGCTGAATTCATAGCTGCATCTTCTGTTGCACCACTCATATAGCACATCTGTGCTTTTTTCGTACGTGTATTGACCATAATGAAACCAACACATGATTCATCACTTCCAACGCTAGTCATGCCTGTAAAGTAATAGCAATCTCCATCTACATAAACAGTTAGAGTCAGATTGGTCTTTTGAATTTTATCCTGATTAGAGAAGTTAAATACTCCATGTACCAGTTTACCCCAATTATCAATCTGATTTTCTACAAAGGACTTAGGCTGAATAATATCTACCCAATCAGGTGTATCGCCTGTAGCATACCATTTTGTTTCTCCTGTTTGTGCATCTACTACTACCACACCAGTCGCTTCAGGTGAACTCCATAGAGTGTGATTTTGGTATGTTGTAACTACCCAATATGGCCGCCCAGTATCATCAATTTCGAAAGTATATTCTGTTAAGCCTACGTTGGTAAATCCTTGCTTTCGAATATGACGTTTCAAATCATAACTGAAGTAAGCAGTGTCTTGATAAAGAATGTTAATCTTTTCTCCGTTTAGTTCAGTTACAAAATTAACTTTGTTAGGATTAGATGCAGAAACAGTAATGTACCCAGGTGTAGAACGATTTGTGTTCCATTTGAAGAAACCAGTGTGTTCCAAAGGTATTACATACATAATTTCTCCATTTACTTCCTGAATTGCACCATCTCCTAAGCTTACTCTAGAACCTAAAGCAATATCTTCTCCAATTTTTTTATCTGCTTGCTTATTTGCTAAAGCTTCATCTACAATGGGAATTTGAGAGTTGTCAATTTGCTTTATCATATCACTATATTCAATTTTTTCTACTTCTCCAATTTGCTGTTGCATAAATGTAGCGTGAAAAAGCGCCGTGCTTCCAATTCCTCCAATAAGTGTTACTATTATGAAGAGTACCACTGCAATTCCTATTGGAACACCTGTATAGTCTTCCATAATGGTATCGTAGAACCACATACTTAAGTTTGCAGCTACGATGATGACACAAATTCCAATAAAGAAAAATCCACTTGCATAAGCAATGGAAAGCGTTGGTTGTGTCAACCAATACAAAAGCCACATTGTAAATACAGAAATTGCGCTTATAACCAATTTTGCTCCTTTTGACATTATTTTTTCCTCCTTTTGCTAAATAAATTGGTTAATTTGTGAAATGACTAAATTTTATCCTCCTTTTCATTGTTTTATTTAAAACATTGTTAAAAAATGTTACTGCTTATTATTATACTACAATTATGGAAACTTGTAAATAAAATCTAATTCTTTTTTACATATTTTCTAAATTTTGGTACATACTACTTAAAAAGATTTTATAGGAGGTTTTTAAACATGGATAATCAAAATTTAAATATTTTAGATGAAGTAAACAAAGGAGCTACTATGGGAATGGACGCAATTTCTTATGTTTCACAAAAGGTAAAAGATGATGATTTTAAGAAAGTTCTTGATGTAGAGTATAACAAATATGAAGATATTTCTAGAAGAGTGAACAACATCTATCAAAATTACAGCACTGAAGAGCCACACGAAACAAATACTATGAATAAAATGATGACATGGTATGGAATTCAAATGAAAACAATGATGGACGACACTACTTCAAAATTATCTGAACTTTTAATGCAAGGAACCAATATGGGAATTATTGAAGGAAGAAGACTTCTTAACCAAAACCCTAACGCTGCTCAAGATGTAAAATCAGTTTTAAATGACTTCGTTGTAATGCAAGAAGATAGCGTAGAAACTTTGAAAAAATATTTGTAAGATTTCAAAAATGCACAGTATAATAAATTTTCAAAATGATTATACTGTGCACCTTTTTTCTATTTTTTACTTGCACTTTTTTTCATTTTTGCTTATAATGAAATAGCAAAAATGAATAAAGGGGTTTTAAAATGGAGCATTGGAGTGTAGAAGATTATAAAAATTATGCAGATAGTTCAAAAAGAAAAAGTAAATATAGAGCAAATAAAGTATCTGTTGATGGTCATACTTTCGATAGTCAAAAAGAAGCCGATTATTACTGCGAACTAAAACTAAAATTGCAAGCTAAAGAAATTGATGGTTTTTGTTTGCAACCTACTTTTATGCTAGCACCTGGCTTGAAATATAAAGCGGATTTTATTGTTTTTCATAAAAATAAAGAGGCAGAAGTCATTGATGTAAAAGGTTTTAAAACAAAAGAATATATTGCAAAAAAGAAAGTATTTGAAGATAAGTTCAATTTAAAAATTACAGAGATTGAATAAAAAGCGAGCTTTAGATTTTCTATTTAAGAAAATTTAAAAACTCGCTTTTTTATATTTTGGGAAAGTTATTTAATATGTTTATATATCCACTATTTACAACTGATGAATCAATATAATAATGTGACTTACCATCATAAAAAATTCTCCTTAAATTGTTAAAATAACCTTTACTTTAGGTTCTTTATATTTTTCTTCTATTTTCGTTTTACATATCATATTAGTATCTGTTTTTCCGCCTACGTAAAAGTTAGCATCTTTTACTACTGTTGAAATTTTATCAATATCAATTTCTTTAGCAGAAACAAATAAAAATATAATTCCTTTTATTGTTGGAATAATAAATTTATGATCAAATTTCGAAGCTTCTCTTAATTTTCGTATTTCATCTAATTTTAATTCTCCTCCATATAATATTTTGGAATTTGTGAAGAAATTATAAATTTCACTCTTGTCTGTACCAATTTCTAATAATTCACTCACTATTTCTGTAGACTTTTTATAAATTTCATCTCCTTCTTTTGCCGAGAAAAATTTTAGTTGCATATCATCAATA
This sequence comes from uncultured Clostridia bacterium, assembly GCA_947599825.1. Lineage (GTDB taxonomy): Bacteria > Bacillota > Clostridia > TANB77 > CAG-508 > UMGS1663. The sequence goes on along the minus strand of CANQFS010000027.1, from coordinate 6,833 downwards.
TTGTCTTTTATAGCAAGTTTCGTTAATAATTCAAAAAATGAATTTGTTCTATTGAATAAGAACATTACAACACAATTGATTATTTCAATGCAATTATTCTTTACAAAATAATTGATTTTTCTAATTGTAAAGTCGGTATCTAGACTATATTGAAGAATTTTATTTTCATTTAAAATGTTATCTAGATTTTCGCTATCTTTTATATTTTCCTTTTGTAAGACTTTTTGAATTTTTTCAATTATTTCCTTTTCTTCTATAGAATTATTCGTGCTGTCTAAAAATACTTTTTTTACATACTGGTATTGTGTTACTTGGTCTCCTATTTTCTCATTCCATTGTGCTATACTACAAAATTTTTCATACATTTTCTCCATATTTTTTACCTTCCTTCTTTTTTCTTTATTATACAGAGGAAATTTTTCTATATCAATGATGATGTGCAAATTATGACCAGGTATCTTTTTTGCAATATTTTATGGCATATCTTTTCTTATTTTTGCTACAAAGAAGCCTTCATATAGCTCTGTTGGCATAATGCAAAGAGTTCCTTCAAGTATAGTTGGAAGTATTGGCAAGTTTTCTTTCCCTGTTAACTCTATAGGAACAATACTTGCTTTTTCTGTTTTTAATACTTTTTGAACAACTTCTTCATTTTCACAGGACAGAATCGAACAAGTAGAATATACCATTTCTTGCCCTGCCTTTAAAATGTGAAGTGCTTTTTTTAGCAAACTAAATTGTGTTTGTGTTGATTTTTCTATTAATTTTTTTGTAAATTTTTCTTCTAAATGTTTATCTTCTAAATTTAAAGTTCCACTACCGTGAGCAAGGTGCATCTAGCAAAATCTTATCAAATGAGAAAAAGTCGCTTAAGTTTCTACTATCTTCTTGCATGATATAGACTGAACTTGCTCCTTGCTTTTCTATATTGTATTTTAGTCTTTCTAATCGAATTTTATTTTTCTCGCAAGCGGTAATATGAGCATTGTTATTGGTTAAGGCTGCTATTTGCGTCGTTTTTCCACCGGGTGCTGCTGCCATATCTAAAATATCTGTATTTTCTTGTGGATTTAAAATAATAGGTGGCAACATAGAAGATAAACTTTGCAAATAAATTTGTCCTTCTTCATATAAACTTAAACTTTGCATTTTATCTTCTCTTGCTTCTTTTATAATAAGTGCTTCTTTGCTAAAAGGTACTTCTTCCCATTCAATTTTATTTTCCGTTAATTGCTTTTTTACCTCTTCTACACTGGATTTTAACGTATTAACTCTAAGTGTTACTTTTCTTTGTTTACTATAGCCTTCTATTATTTTTTCTGTTAATTCTTCTCCATATTGCTTTTTTAACATAGCAATCAAAAATTCTGGTAAGTTCATTGGTTTCTCCTACTCTAAAGTTTAGCATTATTATATAATATTTTTTATATACTTACAAGAAATTTGTTTTTTTAATTTATTGTAAATTTTAATTTTCTAATAGTTACAATAACATATTATCAATATATTCTTAGTTTAACTAAAAAGTGAGTCTATCTATACTGATATGACTCACTTTTCGTTTTTCTTATTTATTTTACCATTTTTACATAATTTTTGCAATACGTTTCATACCTAAAATACAGAATCATCTACAAAAATTAAATTTTTAGGTCCGTCCCTAAAATTTAATCTTCTACTTCTTCAAATTGACTGTTGTATAGGTCTGCGTAGAAACCTTTTTTGTTTAATAATTCTTCATGAGTTCCTTGTTCTACAATATCTCCGTGGTTCATTACTAAAATTAGGTCTGCATTTTTAATTGTAGATAGTCTATGGGCTATAATGAAGCTTGTTCTTCCTTTCATTAAATTATCCATAGCAGATTGAATTTGTAATTCTGTTCTTGTGTCGATTGAGCTTGTTGCTTCATCTAAAATTAGAATTTTTGGATTTGCTAAAATAACTCTAGCAATAGTTAATAGTTGTTTTTGTCCACTTGAAATGTTGCTTGATTCTTCATTTAAAATCATATCATAACTATTTGGCAGAGTTTTGATAAAGTGATGAACATGCGCTGCTTTAGCTGCTTCTATTACTTCGTTATCTTCTGCCTCTGGCACGCCATAACGAATATTGTCTTTAATGCTTCCTCCAAATAACCAAGTATCTTGCAATACCATTCCAAACATTTTTCTTAATTCTTCTCTTTTAAAGTCTTGAATGTTAATTCCGTCAATTAAAATAGCTCCACTATTGACATCATAAAATCTCATAAGCAATTTTACCATAGTAGTTTTTCCTGCTCCTGTTGGCCCTACAATGGCTACTTTTTGACCGTCTTTAATTTTAGCACTAAAGTCATGTATAATTGTTTTATTTTCATCATAGCCAAATTTTACATGGTCAAAGGTAACATTTCCTTTTAAGCCCTCTGTTTCTTTTGGCTCTAATGTGTCTGGCTCTTCTTCCTTTTCTTCTAAAAATTCAAATACTCTTTCTGCCGCTGCTACCATTGCTTGTAACATACTAGATACTTGTGCAATTTGGTTAATTGGTTGAGTGAATTGCTTATTATATTGAATAAAAGATTGAATATTTCCTACTGTAATTTTTCCGTCAATGGCTAAATATCCTCCTAAAATAGCAATTGCAACATATCCAATGTTTGCTATAAAATTCATAATAGGGTGCATTAAGCCAGATAAGAATTGAGATTTCCATGCAGAATGGTATAATTCTTGGTTGGCTTTATTAAATTCTTCTAATGCTTTTTCTTCTCCATTAAAAGCTTTTACAATAGTATGACCGCCATATACCTCTTCTACTTGACCATTTACGTGGCCTAAGTAGTCTTGTTGCCTTTTAAAGTATTTTTGTGATTTTCCTACAATAATTCTAACAAAAATAACGGTAACAGGTAAAATAAGTAAAGAAATCATTGTCATTTCAACACTAATGGAAAGCATCATTATTAAAATTCCAAAGAAAGTACAAATAGCAGTAATAATTTGTGTAATACTTTGGTTTAAGTTTTGAGATAAAGTATCAATATCATTTGTAATAATAGATAGCACTTCTCCATTGGTTTTCTTATCAAAATAGTGCATTGGCAATTTGTTAATTTTAATTACTAAATCATTTCTTAGTTTATAAGTCAATTTTTGTGATACTGATGTCATAGTAAAGCCTTGAATTAGCGAAAATAGAGCACTTATTAGATAAAGAGCAAGAAGTGTTAGTAAAATTTGTGCTATTTTTGCAAAATCAATACCAGTTCCTCCTGATAGTTTGCTTACTAATCCATTAAAAATTTCTGTTGTTGCATTTCCTAGTATTTTTGGTCCCACAATAGAAAAAATGGTGCTTCCTATAGCAAAAATAATAACAATCAATAGTGCTACTTTATAACTTGCTAAATAATTTTTTATTAACTTTTTAGTTGTGCCTTTAAAATCTTTTGCTTTTTCAACTGGTCTTGCAGGCCCTCTTCCTGGTCTTCCCATTGGTCCGTGGCATAGTTTATTTTCTCCTTTCTGTTCCATTGTTCCATCGGGGACGTTTCTTTTTGGTACATCTGTCCCTTTTGGTTCCTAATGGTGCCTAGCCATTTAGTTCTTCTTCTGATAATTGTGACATAGCAATTTGCTTATAAGTTTCACAATTTTTCATAAGTTCTTCGTGTGTACCTTTTCCTACCATTTTTCCTTCTTCTAGTACAATTATCTGCTCAGCATTCATTATGGTACTAATTCTTTGCGCTACAATAATAACTGTTTTTCCTTGCACCTGTTTTTTTCCTCCGTCCTCAAAAACAGTTTTTGATTTGGTTTCTTTGGCAAGTGCTTCTCTTAATTTTTGGTCTGTTTTTAGGTCTAAGGCTGAAAAGCTATCATCAAATACTAAAATTTCTGGATCTATGGCAATGGCTCTTGCAATGGATAAACGTTGTTTTTGTCCTCCAGATACGTTGTTTCCTCCTTGTGCAATTGGAGCGTCGTATTTTTCTTGCTTTGTTTCTATAAATTCTTCTGCTTGTGCAATTCTTGCTGCTTTTATCATTTGCTCATCAGACATTTCTGGATTACCATATTTTATATTTGAACGTATTGTACCAGAGAATAACATTCCTTTTTGTGGTACAAATCCTACTTTTTTTCTTAGTTCTTTTTGACTTACTTCTTTTATATTAACGCCATCTATTAATAGTTCTCCTCTTGTTACATCATAGAAGCGAGGAATTAAGTTTACTATAGTTGATTTTCCGCTTCCTGTACTTCCAATTATTGCTGTTGTTTCTCCTGGTTTTGCTGTAAAATTGATGTCTTCTAATATTTCACTATCTGCATCTGGGTAGCGGAAGCATACATTTCTAAATTCTACCCAACCTTTTTTGTCTTCTTTAAATTTTTTTGGCTCTTCTTTGTCATCTATGCTTGGCTTTGTTTCCAATACTTCATTTATACGTTTTGCTGATACCGCAGCACGTGGAAGCATTATTGATATCATTGAAATTACTAAGAAGCTCATTACTATATGCATCGTGTATTGTATAAATGCCATCATATCTCCTACTTGTATTATTCCTTCATCTACGCTATGGCCTCCTACCCATATAATAAGAAGCATAATAGAGTTCATAACAAGCATTAAAGCTGGCATCATTATACTCATAGCACGGTTTACAAAGATATTTGTTTTCATTAAGACTTGGTTTGCTGTGTCAAAACGTGCTTCTTCTCTTTTTTGTGTATTGAAAGCACGAATGACAGGAAGTCCTGTTAATATTTCTCTTGCTACTAGGTTTAATTTATCTACTAATTCTTGTAATTTTTTGAATTTTGGCATTGCTACAATAAATAGAATTATTACAATTCCCATTATGCAAAGTACAGCTAAGCCAATAATCCACGCCATAGATGTATTGTTGTTAGCAAGTACACGTATTACTCCACCTATTCCCATAATAGGTGCATACACAACTACACGGAATAACATAGCAATAAGTCCTTGAATTTGTTGAATGTCGTTGGTGCTTCTTGTTATTAAAGAAGCTGTTGAAAATTGGCGAAATTCTTTTGTTGAAAAGTGAATAACTTTTTGAAATACTTTATCTCTCAATGTTCTGCCTAAATGTGCTGCTACTCTAGATGATAATAACATGATGATAACTGCTGATGTCATACTAATAAAAGCAACTCCTAACATTCTAAGTCCTGCCATTAAAATATAGCGATTTTGCATATCATCTGTATTGATTCCAATTGCTTGATATTCTGTTTTTACTTGGTTGATAGCTGCTTGCTCTATTATTGACTGACTCATTGTGTCCAATTTTTCATTTACACTATTTAACATAGCTTCTAATTGGTCTTCTGGCATTGCTAATAATAATTCTTCTAATGACATTTGATTCATAATTTCAGGTCGTATAATTTCACTGCTATTTTGAATATTTTCTGTATTTTGTGAACTATTTTGTATATTGCTTATATCTTTTACATCTTCACTATTTTCTATGTTTTCCACATTTTCTGTATGTATTATCGTTTCTTCGTCATATTCTTTCATACCTTCCATAGTAGCTATCATTTGGCTTTTTATGGTTTGCTGCATTTCTTCGTTATTTAACATAGAAAGTATCATTAATGGTTTTGCCAAAGCTGTGCTTAACTCTTCTTGTTTCTCACTATTTATTTCTTTTCTAATGTATAATGCTTCTTCTGCTAATTTTGGATATTCTTTTTCATATTCTTCATACCCTTTTTCAATAAGAGTATAGTTATCTAAAATTACATTATCGTCTTTCGTAAATAATAAAATAAGCTCCATTTGCGATTTACGAATAGCCTCTACTGCTACATTTTCAATTCCACCTTGTTGAATGCCTATATTGACTATTTTAGAAGTATAGTCTGGCAAGCTTAAATCTGCCCATGCTTGCACACATAATAAAATGATAATGAAAATTACAGATAGCATTGTTTTTCTTAAATTCATTAATATTTTGAACATGTTTTTCTCCTCTTTTTGTTTTCTCTCTTAAAATTAAATTATATGCAATTTATAGCCTGTTTGTCAACCCTTTGCTTTGTGAATTTTATGTGAAATTTGCAAGAAATTACTTTAAAAATTTTTATAAGATTATGAAAAAGACAGGTACAATTTATGCGCCTGTCTTTTTTTCACTTATGAAATTAACCTTATGACATTAAAAAATCATGCAGAGTTTCTTCCATTGTCTTTGTTTTTTGCTCTTTGCCTTGCTGTTCTTTTTGAGCCTTTGCCCGTTCTTCTATCCATTCTTTGCGAACCATTTCACGTATATCATCGCCGTCCATTTTGGAATTTTTGGGCTTTTGGTCACTGCTTGTTTCTGCCTCACCTGTGCTATCTTTTGCCGCTCTTCTGTCTTCTTCGTCGAATTCTTTTTCAATTTCTTCATCTATAAAGTTATTTTCTTCATTGTCGAAGAAGCCATCATCGTCATCATCATCTTCAGAGAAATCGTCAAAGTCATCTTCATCATCTTCAGAGAAATCGTCGAAGTCTTCGTCCTCTTCTTGGTATGCTATCCATTCTCTGCCTTCTTTCAAGAGTCTGAGTATAGCGGCTATACATACTCCAATTGCAGTTCCTCCTATTACACCTAGGGTTACCTTTTTCCATTTTTTCATTTTTTTCTCCTATCTGCCAAATTCGGCTATTAGAATATTTATTGGTTACGTTTTTTAGTATATCATATTTTTTTCGTTATTTCAATAGAAAGAAGTTTTATTGATAGCATAAATTTTTTGTAGGAGAACTTTTGATAGAAGTTTTTAAAATATTTATTTTATTGATTTTTTGATTCC
>CANQFS010000026.1 GCA_947599825.1 uncultured Clostridia bacterium | reverse complement strand
ATAATAATACTAGATTATGAAATAGAAAAAACAAAAGAAATTGAAAATTTAAGTACAAAATGGAAAATAACAGAAGTAAGTACAGGCAAGCAAATAGTGTTGACAGATGTATTAGAATTTTATATAATTGAGATACCAAAAGCAAGGGAGATACTAAAAAAAGACCCAAATAATAAATTGGCACAATGGGTAATGTTTTTAGATAACCCCAATGAAAGTGAGGTATCAAAAATAATGAATGAGAATGAAGAAATAAAAGAAGCAATGAATGAATTAGAAAAAATAAGTAAGGATAAGGAATTAAAGAGAGTAGCAGAGTTAAGAGAAAAAGCAATCAGAGATGAGAAAAGCGGTCTAAGGTATGCAAGAGAAGACGGTTTGAAGGAGGGACTAGAAAAACGGACTAGAGCAACGGAAAAAAAGAGCGGAATGCAAGAGCGGAATAAAAAAACGGAAAAAAAGAACGGTATAAAAGAGACAGAGATAAAAATAGCAAAAAAACTAAAAGAAAAGAATTCATCTATTGATGAAATAATAGAAATAACAGGATTGACAAAAGAAGAAGTAGAAAAATTATAATATATTTATTATTCTAAAATACTTTCTTTTATAATATAAAAATAATAAGTAAAAAACATAAAAATATTTTACGATACAAAAAATGAAAAAAACTATCATTCTTTGTATCGCTTTTTTTACGCCTTTTCGTTCTAAAATGGAACGCTTAAGGACAACTTTTTTGTGTGCAAATTGTATAATAAAACTGTGTAAGAATTCTCAAGTAAAATTGCTCAGTTTAAAAGAGAATTTTTGTTAAGTTGTCGCTTGACAATTTGTAGGATCGAAATTTTTATTTCTAAAAATGAAATTATGTAAAAAAGTTATTACCTAAAATTGCCTATTTTATTGCGTTAGCAAAAATGCATTTATATAATAAAACAAAAAAGAGGAGGCAAAACAAATGAAAAAAATAAAAAATAATAAAGGAATTACCTTAATTGCACTAGTAATTACAATTGTAGTACTAATCATTTTAGCAGGAATAAGTATAAACTTAGTACTAGGAGAAAATGGCTTGTTTACAAAAGCACAAAATGCAGCAAAAGATATGGATATAGCTAGCTTAAAAGAACAAATAGGAACAGAATTACTTAGCATGCAAATAGAAAATGAAGGAAATAACTTTGTAATAGAAAAAAGTGAAGTAGAAAAAGTATTAAAAAAATATGGAGAAGTTATAAAAAGCGAAGATGGAAACATTATAGGTTTAAAACCAACAGGAAAAGACTATGAAATACCATTTAGTGAACTATGGGAAGGAGAAACCACCAATAGCTATAATGCAACAAAACACGTAAATGTACCAAAACTAGCAGAAGGAATGATACCAATAAAATATAGTGAAGGCCAATGGGAAATATGTAGTGAAGAAGATAGTGATTGGTATAATTATGATGAAAACGAAAGAAAATGGGCAAATGTAATGTTATCAGACGGAACATATAATGGAGAAAATGCAAAAGTAGGACAACTCGTATCAGATGAAGAATTAGGAAGTATGTTTGTATGGATACCAAGATATGCATATAGTATAAATGAATATGGAGTAGAAAAAGATGCAGAAGGAACAACGCAAAAAATAACAGATGTAACCTTTTTAGTAGGAACTACAAATAAAGATGAAGATGGAAACGAATATGCATTAGATTATAGTACAGACAAAGTAGAAGAAGAAGTAAAAAAAGCAGAAGCAGAAGAAAAAACAGTATCAACCCCCAAAATAGTACACCCAGCCTTTAACTTTGGAGGAACAAACCTATCAGGAATATGGGTAGCAAAATTTGAGGCAAGTATGGAAGGAGAAAAAAATACAAATATAGCAAATACAACAACAGGAGATGATATTACAGCTCCAAATGTAAAAGTATTACCAAATGTGCAAAGTTGGAGATATATAAGAGTAGGAAATGCGTTTACAAATTGTCTTGAGATGAATGATAGTAGCAATATATATGGAATAACAAGCGAAGTAGATAGCCACTTAATGAAAAATAGTGAATGGGGAGCAGTAGCATACTTATCAGCATCACAATATGGAATAACACCAAAAATAAATGAGTTATATGAAAAAGATTCTGAAAAACGCAAAGCATATACAGGAGGAAAAGATTATAGCTCTAATTTAACGCAGAGTACAACAAATAATATAACAGGAGTATATGACATGTGTGGAGGAGCATGGGAATATGTAGCAGCATATTACGATAATCAAAATGGCAATCTAGAAACAAACGGAACACCTGCATATTTTGAAGGAAATAAATTAAAAACAGGATATGAGAAATATTGGGATAAATATGAAGTAGACGAAGAAGAAAAAACAGCAAACCTAAATGAAATCGATAATACGAAAATAAAAAATTTAGCAGAAGAAAGGTTAAACCTAATGAAAGATGTAAAAGGGGTAGGAATGTATGATGTAAAAAATACATTTTCATTCTATGGTAAAGCAAATGGTTCATGGAATTGGATAACAGATGTTCAAGGTACTACTACACAATATGGAGTAGGAATATACAATACTGACTCTATTCTAATAGGAAATATCTCGCACCCTTTCTTGCTTCGCGGTGGTGGTTGGTACCATAGTACTGGCGCTGGTGTCTTTGCGTCTTACGGCTACGGCGGTGTTGCCGGCAGCGATCTGCGGCTTCCGTCCAGTGCTAGTTGCGCTTTAATTGCTAGTGCTGTGATACACAAAGAGTTGGCTCTTATATAATAAAACAGTAATCTTGTTCTAGTAACAATAAAAAGGCGAGCCTAAGATTTTCTATTAAATGGAAATTTTATATTTATCATCTGTGGGAAATCCTCCCTTAAGGAGATTTTTCCTACTATATAAAAAAAGCTAACTAAATTAGCTTTTTATTATTGACAAATAAAAACAAATGTTTTATAATAAAATACAGAAATAAGGCTAAAAAAATAATTTTATGCCTTAGGGAGAATAAAAATAAAAAATGAAAAGAGAAATTTTACATGTAGATGTGAATAATGCATTTTTATCTTGGAGTGCAGTAGAACGCCTAAAACAAGGTGAAACAGTTGATATTAGGCAAATTCCTGCAATAATTGGTGGAGATGAAGAACAAAGAAAAGGAGTTGTTCTTGCCAAAAGTAATATAGCCAAACAATTTGGAATAGTAACAGGTGAGCCTATCTTTTTTGCGCGTAAGAAGTGTCCAAAATTGCAAGTGTTCCAAGGAGATTTTAAAGTTTATTATAAATATTCCAACGCACTTTATCATTTGCTTTTAGAATATACAGATAAAATAGAACGTTTTTCTATAGATGAGTGCTTTTTAGACATGACAGGCTATGTGCCAAAAGGAAAGACCATTAAGGATATTGCTTTAGAAATCAATAAAAGAGTAAAAGAAGAGTTTGGATTTACAGTAAATATTGGAATTTCAGAAAATAAACTTCTTGCAAAAATGGCATCAGACTTTGAAAAGCCAGACAAAATTCATACGTTGTGGAAAGAAGAAATTCCAAGCAAAATGTGGAATCTTCCAGTTTCTGAACTTTTTATGGTAGGAAAAAGAAGTCTTCCAAAATTGCAAAAAATGGGAATAAAAACAATAGGCGATTTAGCACAAAAAGAGGAAAAAGAGTTAATTCATGCCTTTGGCAAATACGGCAAAATGATATGGGAATATAGTAATGGAATAGATAATTCACAGGTAAACTATGAAGAAGAAAAGCCAAAAGGAATAGGAAATTCCACTACACTTCCATATGACTATACAAGTATAGAAAAGTTAGAAGAAGTTTTACTTGCTTTAGTAGAGCAAGTAACCTATCGCTTAAGGAAAGAGGAACTTTTAGCAAATGTAGTAAATGTTCAAATAAAAACTAGTGAATTTAAAGTTTTTTCACATCAAAGAAAATTAGATTTCCCTACAGATAGCACAAAAATAGTGCAAGATATGGCAAAAAAACTGCTTTTGGAAATTTACAAAGGAATGCCAGTTCGTTTACTTGGAGTTCGTGTAGACCAATTAGTAGAAAAAGAGCAAAGGCAGATTTCCTTATTTGAAAATACAGATAATGAAAAGCAAAAAAAGATAGATTCAACTTTAGACAAAATAAAAGAAAAATATGGTTATGAATCAATAACTAGAGCAGGTAAAATGCAGTTAGATAAAAATATAAAATTGAAAGAACTAAGGAAAAAAGAGTAGAAAAAAGTCGAATAAATGCATATATTATACTAATAGCAGTTGTATTTTCATGCTATTAGGAGGTGAAAATTATGTTTGACGAAAAAGATTGTTGCAAAAAGAAAAGTAAATGTTGTGTTGACGTTGTAATATTCATCTTATCAATTTTATTAAGCTTTGTAGTTGGAGTTCTTATTGGAGCTGTTACTGGCTTATTTGCTGCTCTAGGAGTAGGTGCATTTGTTGCTTTAATTGTAATACTTGTTGTATTAATTGTAATTAGAATTGTTATGCTAGCTTGTTGCAAAGAAAAATGTTAAAATAGTGCAATCTTGGGAGAAGAAATCTTCTTCCAAGGTTACATACATTGAAATATAGAACATATAGAATAATAAATTTTAAATGCTTGTTCAAGCTATTTACCGTAGAAATTCTAAATAAATTTTATAGAATAGGACAAGTTTTCTAAAAACTATTGTAAAAAATATCTTTTTTCTATATAATAAACAAAAAAACAAAAGGAGCAAAAAATATGGCAACAATTATGGACGGAAAAGCACTTGCCAAAAAAGTAAGAGAGCAAGTAAAAGAAGAAGTAGAAGAATTAAAACAAAAAAATATATTTCCTAAATTAGCAGTTATTATGGTAGGAGAAGACCCTGCCTCAAAAGTATATGTAAGAAATAAAAGCAAAGCATGTAATGAAGTAGGAATTGCTTATGAAGAATTTTTACTAAATGAAAATACTACAATGGAAGAACTTTTAAAACTAATACAAGAATTAAATGAAAGAAAAGATATTCATGGTATTTTACTACAAAGTCCTATTCCAAAGCCTTTAGATATTTATACTGCTTTTGAAGCAATTGATTATAGAAAAGATGTAGATGGTTTTCAGCCAGTTAATATTGGAAGGCTAACCTTAAAGAGGCAAACTTTTATTTCATGCACGCCACATGGTGTTATGAGGTTATTAAAAGAATATAATATAAATTTGCAGGGGGCAAATGTAGTTATATTAGGAAGAAGTAATATTGTAGGAAAACCACTAGCACAATGCTTACTAAATGAAGATGCAACAGTTACAATCTGCCATTCTAAAACAAAAAATGTAGGAGAAATTACAAAAAATGCAGATATTGTAATTTCTGCAATTGGAAAACCAAAATTTGTAACCAAAGATATGATAAAAGAAAATGCAGTTGTTATTGATGTTGGAATTAACAGATTAGAAACAGGTTTAGTAGGAGATGTAGATTATCAAGAAGTTTTCCCAAAAGCATCTTATATTACACCGGTACCAGGGGGAGTTGGTCCAATGACAATTGCTATGCTATTACACAACGTAGTTATTGCAGCTAAATATTTAGAAGAAAAATAAGCAACAATATATTAAAATAAACAGAAAAAGTATATTAAGAAAAATAATATTTATATAAAAAGGGCTTAATTATTAAAATTAGGCTCTTTTTTTGGGACGTTTTGCTTTTTGGGGACGAAAGAAAAAAATATAAAAATTTATAGTTCAATTTAAAAAGAAAATTCATTGCTATGCAACAAAAAAATTCAAAGCAAAATAGGAAAGGAGGAAAAAATGAAAGATTTAAAATATTGGATATGGTTATCAAAAATACCAGGTCTAGGAAGTATTAAAACGCAAAGACTATTAAACATTTATCATAATCCAAAAGAAATATGGAAAGTAAAAAAAGAAGAATTAAAACAGATAGACGGTATAGGGGACAAACTAGCAGAAGAAATTTTAAAACAAGAATATAGAGAAAAATTAGATGAAATACAAGAAAAAATGAAAAAGGAAAGAATAGAACTAATTACTTTACAAGACGAAGCATATCCTGAAAATTTAAGGCATCTATATGACAAACCAATTAGTTTGTATGTGCAAGGCGATAAATCTATATTAAATGAATTTTCATTAGCTATGATTGGTTGTAGAGAAAATTCTAATTATGGAAAAAAAGTAGCAACAGCAATAGGAAAGGGACTAGCAAAAAGAAATATTATAACCATTAGTGGTTTGGCACGAGGTATTGATAGCATTTCTCATAGAGCAACCATAGAGGAAAATGGAAAAACAATTGCTGTCATAGGAAGCGGAATTGATTGCATTTATCCTAAAGAAAATATAAGTCTAGCAAAAGAAATTGTAGAAAAAGGTGGCACAATTGTAAGTGAATATCCACTAGAAACGCAAGCAGAGAGAATGAACTTTCCTGCTCGAAACCGCATTATTAGTGCATTATCCTCTGGTGTTATTGTAATAGAGGCAAAAAAGAAAAGTGGCACCATGTCAACTGTAGACTTTGCTTTGGAACAAGGAAAAATGGTATTTGCAATTCCCGGAGATATTACAAATAAAAATGCAGAAGGAACAAATGAACTTATAAAGCAAGGTGCCAAATGCGTTACCTGTATGCAAGATATTATGGAAGAATATTATTTTTAAAGAATATCATGCAAAAGGTTGCACAAAAAAATAAGGTTTGTTATAATGCAAATAGAAATAAAATAGGAGAAAAAAATGCAAACCGAAGGTACAATAGAAGAAAAAAGAGAAGTTTCAAAAGAAGAAAAAGAATTACAAAGAAAAAAAGAAAATAATATAAAATTATATTCCATTTACAAAATGCTTTCATGGGATTTATTATTCTATTATGCTATTATATATTTATTTTTAACAATAGAAAAAGGGTGCAGTCCAGCGCAAGCATTGCAATTTGATGCTTTTTATATTTTGTTTAAATTTATCACGCAAATACCATGTACTTTACTAATTCAAAAAATAGGGAAAAGAAAAAGCTTGGTAATTGCTAATCTTGTATTAGTAATTCACATTTTAATTATTATGTTTGCTACTAATTTTGAAATGTTGCTACTTTCACAAGTGTTAGGTGCTTTTGCGTATGTAATCAAAGGCACTTGCGAAACAGATATGCTATATGATTCTTTAGAGCATGGAGAAAAAAGAGGAGTTACTTTTGCTAAAATAGATGGAAAGGCAACCTCAAAATATTATTATATAGATGCTATTTCTGCGATACTTTCTGGATTTTTATTTGTAGTAAATCATTATATTCCTATGATACTATGTTTTTGCGTTTTAGTAATAGCACTATTTTTATCTACAAAATTTGAAGAAATCCATACAGGAAAACGAAAGATGCAAATTAAAGAAGAAATAAAAAACATTAAATATGGATTTAAAAATGCATTTAAATCAAAACGTCTAAAAAGTTTGCTTATTTTTAATGCTATCTTTATAGGAGTTATAAAAATTCTGCAAAATATAAGAAACACTATTTTACTTGAAATAGGAGTGCCAGAACAATACTTTGGTATTATTATTGCTACTTTTGGAATTATTTTAGGAATTACTGCTAAAAATCAAGGAAGAATTCATAAAAAATATCGTAATAAAACACTTACTGTTATATCCCTTCCATTTGTCATTTCTTTCATTATGGTAGGAGCAATATTATTGTGTAATTTCAGCAAATCTGTTACCATTACACTTGTTTTAATTTTCTTTGTTATACAACATGCAGTAAGAGGACCATATAATGTACTAATAAAGCAATATATGAATAATTTTACAAATAGCGAAAAACGAATAAAAATTGCAACTGTAAATAATTTAATTGAAAATGTTATTGCATCTATTTTAGTATTTGGTGCGTCTTATATGGTAGATGCACTGCCAATAGCTTATACAACCATAATAATAGGCTGTATATCAACTGTTTGCTTTATTCTATTACTTGATTACATGAGAGGGACAGTTGGGTTAAAACCAGAAGAATATAGTAAAAAAGAAATTTTATAAGAGGAATAAAAAGAAAGTATAAAATCAAAATTAAGAAAGCATATATAATTAAAAAAATGAATAAAGCATAAAAAAATTAAAAGTTTATAAAAATAAAAAAGTATAAAGAATAAAAATTTTTTAAAAGTAGAAAAAAGGTTTGACAAAAAAGGAAAGTTAATAGATAATAAAACTATCAAAAGAAGAAAAATTTTTCATTGAAGAAAATTCAAATTTTAACAATGAAAATTATGTTTTAAAGTTACAAAGGAGGAAAATAAAAATGTACGTGTTTAATAAAATCACGGTCAATCCACAATTACCAAAAAGAATTGAAGAATTAGAAAAAATTGCAAATAATTTATGGTGGTCTTGGAACACAGAATTCTTAAGGCTATTTAAGCAAATAGATAGAGATTTATGGGAAACAGTTGAAAAAAATCCAGTAAAATTTTTAAAATTAGTAGCCCAAGAAAAATTGGAGGAAGTATCTCAAAATCCAAGTTTTTTAAAAGCTTATGATAAAATAGTAGAAAATTTTGAGGCATATCAAAATAGCAAATCAACGTGGTTTTCTCGAAATTATCCAGAAAATAAAAACGATTTAATTGCATATTTTTCAGCAGAATATGGATTAGACCAAATCTTATCCATTTATTCTGGTGGGCTTGGTATTTTATCTGGCGACCATTTAAAATCTGCAAGTGACTTAGGCATTCCGCTTGTTGCAGTTGGTTTGTTATATAAAAATGGATACTTCCATCAAAAAATTAACGGTTACGGAGACCAAGAAACAGAATATAGAAAATTAGATATTTCTTCTCTTCCAATAAAAACAGTAAAAGATGTAGAAGGAAAAGATTTAATACTTTCTTTAAAATTTCCAAAGAGAAAATTGTATTTAAAAGTATGGCAAATACAAGTAGGAAGAGTTAATTTATATTTAATGGATTCAGACATTGAAGAAAATCATGAGGAATATAGAAATGTAACCACAACTCTATATGGTGGCGACCAAGAAATGCGTATTAAGCAAGAAATGGTACTAGGAATGGCAGGAGTAAACTTGTTAAAAAGTTTAGGTTTAAATCCAACCGTTTACCATATGAACGAAGGACATTCTTCTTTCTTAATCATAGAACTAATAAAAAATGTAATGAAAGAAAAACAAGTTTCTTTTGAAATGGCAAGAGATATTGTTTCTTCTAAAACAGTATTTACTACACATACGCCAGTTCCAGCAGGAAATGATATTTTCCCATTAGATTTAGTAGAAAAATATTTTAAAGAAGAATGGGAAGCTTTAGGCATTTCTAAAGAAGAATTCTTTAGAATGGGAATGGAACCAGAGCCAAAGCCAAATGCAGGCTTCAATATGGGAATTTTAGCTCTAAAGGTAGCAGGAAAGAAAAATGGCGTAAGCAAGCTTCACGGAGCAGTCTCAAGAGAATTATTTAATGATGTATGGCCAGAAATTGCAGCAGATGAATCTCCAATTACGCATGTAACAAACGGAATTCACACGTGTTCATGGCTTTGCCAAAATTTAAAAGAATTATATAATGAATATTTAATACCATATTGGCAAGACCATATTTACCAAGATAGTACTTGGGAGAAAATAGAAGATATTCCAGATGAAAAATTGTGGAATGCACATATGGAAAGAAAACAAAAACTAATGGAAGTAGCAAAGCAAAATATTACAGAAAGACTTAGAAGAAGTGGCTATCGCTATGAAGAAATTAATGAAATTACTTCAAAATTAAATCCAAATGCGCTAACCATTGGCTTTGCAAGAAGATTTGCAACTTATAAAAGAGCAACATTACTATTCCGTGATTTAGAAAGAATTACGCAAATTTTAAATAATGCAGATAGACCAGTACAAATTATTATTGCAGGAAAAGCACATCCAGCAGATAAAGAAGGACAAGATTTAATAAAATATATTCATGAAATATCTATGAAGCCACAGTTCAAAGGAAAAGTGTTCTTACTTGAAAATTACAATATTGCAATGTCTCGTTACTTAGTTAGTGGTGTTGATGTTTGGTTAAATACACCAAGACGTCCAATGGAGGCATCTGGCACAAGTGGACAAAAGGCATCTGTCAATGGCGCTGTAAACTTTAGTATTTTAGATGGTTGGTGGGCAGAAGGTTACAACCAAAAGAATGGCTGGGCAATTGGAACAAATGCTGAATATGAAAATTATGAAATACAGGACAATAGCGATAGTGAAAGCATTTATCAAATTCTAGAAAATAAAATTATACCAGCCTATTATGAAAAAGATGAAAATGGTATATCTAAAAAATGGATAGAATATATGAAAAATTCTATCATATCAACAGGTGGAAAATATAGTACAGCAAGAATGTTAGTAGATTACACAACACAATTATATATGCCACTTGCAAACCTTTACCATAAATATTATGAAAGTTTAGAAGAAGTTGCAAAATACAATAGTTTTAAACAAGAATTATATCGCAACTGGGAAGATATTCAAATTACAGAAGAAAATAATTTAGATAATATTGTTATGGACGCAGGAAATAATATTGAAGTAACATGTAAAGTAAAACTTCCTCATATTTTGCCAGAAAACATAGAAGCACAAGTATATTATGGAAAAATTAGAGAAAATGGGGTAGTAGAAAAAATTGCAGTAATTCCAATGGAATTAGTAGAAGGAAATGAAGAAGAAAGGACATATACTTATAAAGCAAAAATAGAACTTACTACTGGTGGAGATTATGGCTATACCTTCCGTGTAATGCCAAAACACGAAATGCTATTAGATTCTGAAAACTTGAATTTAGTAAAATGGATAGTAAAATAAATATGGCGAGCCTTAGATTTTCTTAAAATTTTCATTTGTTAGAAAATCTTAGGCTCGCTTTGTTTAGGTACGAGCAATTTCGTAAGCATTAGTATTGCACGCCTCTAAAACTTATTCATAGCTGTGCCCCTTACTAATTATAGTGTAGGTGTTACTTTTAGGCTATTTTTACAGCTATAGGCTCAAATACATCTTTGCAAAGGTCAACAAAATCCATCACAGAATATTCTGTTTCCTTGCAACGAGAAGAGCATTTTTTACACTTTTCATTCAAATAAGTTTCATAAGGCTCAAGCGGAGTTAATCGCACAAATTTACCTTTTTCATTATCGTACTGGAAATCAACCTGACTGCAATTATAACTTTTTTCAATTCTTATAATAATGCTATGCAAATCAGTTGCATTGGAAAGATTCTTTAAAGATTCTTCTCCTTTTGAACCATCAAACTGAAAAAAGTTTCGGGCAAGTAAGGTATGCCGCACAATGTCAAGCTGAAAACTTACAGCGACCTCATTCTTTTGAGGTGAAACGGTTCCTACTTTTGCCAGTTCATCATAAATTTTGCTCATATTATTTTTCCTCCTATAATTATAGTGCAAGGTTTTAAAGTTACTAATAGCATATTGCAAACAACAAAAATATTTTACCATATTTTACATAAAAACGCAAGCACTTTAGACAAAATATAAAAAGAAATAATGAATTTAAGCAATTATAGTTGAAATTGGAATAAAAAATAAATGAAAATACTATTGAAGCAAAAAAATAATAATGATATAATTTAAATCGGTTAGAATATAATAAAAAAGAAAATGCTTAGGAGGAAATAAAAAGTATGAGAAAAACAAAAATTGTATGCACAATTGGACCAGCCACAAAAGAAGTAGAAACGTTAAAAAAACTAATTTTAACAGGAATGAATGTAGCAAGAATCAACTTTTCACATGGAAGTTATGAGGACCAAAAAGTATATATAGAAGCAGTAAAACAAGCAAGAGAAGAACTAAACATGCCAGTTGCGCTTCTTTTAGATACACAAGGTCCAGAAATAAGAACAGGAAAATTAGAGCAAATGCCAGTAGAATTAAAAGCACACGACACTTTTACATTAATAAATGAAGATATAATAGGAAATAAAGAAAAAGTAAGTGTTAGCTATAAAGAACTATATAAAGACATAAAAGTAGGCACACAAATTTTAATAGATGATGGAAAAATAGAATTACAAGTAAAAGAAATTAGAGGTAAAGATGTAGTATGTGAAGTCATGAATGGAGGAATGCTTGGAAATAGAAAAAGCATCAATTTACCAGGAACTCATGTAAATTTGCCATCATTAAAAGAAAAAGATATTCAAGACTTAAAAGATGGCTGCAGAGCAGACTTTGACTTTGTAGCAGCTTCATTTGTAAGGTCAAAAGAAGATGTAATAGCCATAAGAAAAGTACTAGATGAAAATGGTGGAAAAGACATAAAAATCATTTCAAAAATAGAAAATCAAGAAGGAATTGACAACTTAGATGAAATTATAGAGGTAAGCGACGGAATTATGGTAGCAAGAGGAGACTTAGGAGTAGAAATTCCATTTTATGAAGTACCAATCATGCAAAAAAGATTCATACAAAAATGCAATGATGCAGGAAAATTAGTAATTACAGCAACTCAAATGCTAGACTCTATGACAGAAAATCCAAATCCGACAAGAGCAGAAGTAAGCGACGTAGCAAACGCTATCTTTGACGTTACAGGAGCAATTATGCTATCTGGAGAAAGTGCTATGGGTAAATATCCTGTAAAATGCGTAGAAACAATGAATAACATAGCAGTAGCAGTAGAAGATTACATTAAATATTGGAAAAGATTTACAAGAAGAGAACATGACTTAAGTAACTTAGATTATGAATTTAATCTAAACCATAGTGTAACAACAACAGCTATGGAAATGAAAGCAAAAGCAATTTTTGCATATACCGAAACAGGAAATACACCAAGAATGCTTGCAAGCTTTTTACCAGCGTGTCCAATATATGCACTAACCAACAATGAAAAAACCTATCGCCAATTAGCACTTGCATGGAACACAACACCAATCTTAATAAAAGATAAAACCAAACCAAATGACATAATATCAGAAGGTTTAGAAGAAGCAAAAAGACGAGGATACGTACAAGAAGGAGACATAGTAGTACTAGCAGGTGGAGCATCAATTCTATCTAGCCATAACCACAGCGAAGCTATGAACAGAACTATTGGAGGAGTACTAAAAATTTAATAAAAAGCAAGTAAAGGAGGTATATTCATACTTCCTTTAGAATTTCAAAAATATGGAAAAATATGGTAAATACACTTGAAATTTTACATAAAATATAATATACTAAAACCAACCTTTTTCCTAAAAGGTAGAAAGGTGGTGTAATAATGACCAACAGTGATATTATCTTAAAATTAGTTGAAATGTTATTAGCAGAAAAAGATAAGAACAACCAACTACAACAAGATAAGAAAAATGGCAAGACTAATACATAGTCGAAATGAGATAGATTTAACGGGTCTATCTCATTTTTTTATAAAAAAATAGTATGTGTGTTAACGGCACACATACTATTTGTGCAATAATGTCTAACAGCGATATGACATTTGCTTTTTTAAGCTACTTATATAATACTACTTAAATAATAAAATGTCAATCTTATTTGTTAAAATTTTACAATTAAATTTGTTTAAATAAAACTAATAAAAAATAAAAGAACCAAGAAAATTCAAAAAACCCCTTTTAAAATAAAGAAAAATAGTATAAAATAGAGAAAATTGTTTAGAAAAAGAGGAAATTATGAATAAAAAATGGGAATGCCATGTTGCAGATGAGGAAAAAGTTAAGAAAATTGCAAAAGAATATAATCTTAGCACTTTACTTGCAAAAATATTGGTAAATAAAAATTTATTAGAAAAACAAGAAATTGATTTATTTTTAAATCCAACTAGACATGATTTTCACAATCCGTTTTTAATGCCAGATATGGAAAAAGCAGTAGAGAGAATTATAAAAGCCATAGAAAATAAAGAAAAGATGATTATTTATGGAGATTATGATGTAGATGGTATTACAAGTATAACAGTATTAAAACAGTTTTTGCTAGAACGAAATGCAAATGTATCTGAATATATTCCAAATAGATTAGAGGAAGGCTACGGACTAAATAAAAATGCTATTCAAAAAATAGTAGAAGAAGGAAATAACTTAATGATTACAGTAGATTGTGGAATTTCTGGCATAGAGGAAATTGAATATGCAAATTCCTTAGGACTAGAAACTATTGTAACAGACCACCACGAGCCAGGAGAAATCTTACCAAATGCTTTAGCAGTAGTAGATGCAAAGCGTAAAGATAATCAATATCCATTTAACCAACTAGCAGGAGTAGGAGTTAGTTTTAAGCTAATTCAAGCTCTTTCTCAAAAATTGAATTTGGAAGAAAAAGAATATTTGAAATATTTAGATATTGTTTGTGTTGGAACGATTTCTGACATTGTTCCTTTAGTAGATGAAAATAGAGTAATTGCAAAATTAGGCTTAAAGCTAGTAGAAGTAACGAAAAATATTGGACTAAAAACGTTATTAGAAGTTTCTGGCTATAAACAAGTAGACTCAACTACTATTTCTTTTGGACTAGCCCCTCGTATAAACGCTTGTGGAAGAATAGGAAAAGCGCAAGAGGCTTTGCAACTATTTTTAACAGAAAATAAAGACGAGGCAAAACAAATTGCAGAAAGGCTAAATGAATATAATAAGCAAAGACAAGAAATTGAAAAAGAAATTTTTGAACAAGCAAGAGAGCAAGTAGAAAATGAAAAACAAGAAAAGCAAGTTTTAGTATTAGGAAGTGATGGCTGGCATCATGGAGTAATAGGAATAGTAGCTTCTAAAATAACAGAGTTATATTTTAAACCAAGTATCCTTATTTGCTTTGAAGGAGAAGATGGAAAAGGTTCTGGTAGAAGCATTCCGGGGTTTGACTTATATGAAGCATTAAGCAAATGTAATACATATTTAGAAAAATACGGTGGACACTCTATGGCAGTGGGGGTTGGAGTAAAAAAAGAAAATTTTGAAAAATTTAAAGAAGATTTTGAAAAATATGCACAAAATAGCAATATATGTGATATAATACCGGTAATTCCTATTGATGAGGAAATTTCTTTGCAAGATGTAAACTTAAAAGCAGTGCAAGAATTAAGTTTATTAGAGCCTTTTGGAGAAGCTAATAAAATGCCAGTATTTTTATATAAAAACTTAAAAATACATTCTATTCGAACTTTATCAGAAGGAAGGCATATTAAATTAACGTTGCAAGACAACAATTTCTATATAGATGCCATTGGCTTTCAATTAGGACATTTAGCAGAAGAATATCAAATTGGAGATAAAATTGATGTTGTAGGAACACTAGAAATTAACGAGTTTAATGGAAGGCAAAGCGTGCAAATTAATTTAAAGGACTTGAGAAAGTCATATTAATAGACATAAGGAAGTGAAACAAATGCAAGAAGCAAAAGTGCAATACACTATAGAAGATATAGTAAACAAAATGAAAAAGAATAACAGAAAAACAGATACAAAGCTAATTTTAAAGGCTTACAACTATGCAAAGGAGAGCCACGCAGGCCAACTAAGAAAATCAGGAGAG
The DNA here is from genome assembly GCA_947599825.1 of uncultured Clostridia bacterium. Lineage (GTDB taxonomy): Bacteria > Bacillota > Clostridia > TANB77 > CAG-508 > UMGS1663. Next base: position 6,803 of record CANQFS010000026.1, on the reverse strand, counting down.
CCATATATTATTCACCCTGTGCAAGTAGCCTATACATTAGCAGAATTAGGTTTAGACGATGCAACAATTTGTGCAGCGCTTCTTCATGATGTCGTAGAAGATACACCTATTACACATCAAGACTTAATCAATGAATTTAGTCTTGAAATTGCAGAAATGGTAGATGGCGTTACCAAACTTAGTAAATTAAATTATGAGTCAGTAGAAGAAGAACAAGTAGAAAATTATCGTAAAATGTTCTTAGCCATGGGAAAAGATATCCGTGTTATTATGATAAAACTTTCAGATAGACTTCATAATATGAGAACCTTAAAATATTTATCAAGAGACAGGCAAATTGCCAATGCCAAAGAAACTATGGAACTATATGCACCACTTGCCAATAGACTTGGTATTTATTCTTTAAAATGGGAACTAGAAGATTTAGGCTTCAAATACTTATATCCAGAAGACTACCGAGAAATAGTAGAAGGAATTGATAGAAAAAGAGAAGAAAGATTAAAATTTATTGAAAAAATCGAAGACCAAATAAAACAAGAACTAAAGGCACAAAAAATAGAAGCAGAAATTACAGGACGTGCAAAACACTTATATAGCATTTACCGTAAAATGAAAAGAGACAATTGCACTTTAGACCAAATTTATGACTTATTTGCACTTCGTATTATTGTAAATTCTGTTAAAGACTGCTATGCAGCCTTAGGTGTAGTTCACGAACTATATAACCCAATGCCGGGAAGATTTAAAGATTATATAGCAGTGCCAAAACCAAATATGTACCAATCTCTTCATACTACACTAATTGGAGAAAAGGGAACACCATTTGAAGTACAAATTCGTACTTGGGATATGCACCGTATTGCAGAATATGGAATTGCTGCCCATTGGGCATATAAAGAAGCAAGTTTTGCCAAAGGAAAGAAAGCAAATGTTACTGTTTCAGAAGACAAATTAGCGTGGCTTAGAGAAACATTAGAGTGGCAAAAGGATATGCAAGACCCACAAGAGTTTTTAAATACATTAAAAACCGAGTTATTTGAAGACGAAGTATATGTATTTACTCCAAAGGGAGATATCAAAGTATTACCAAGAGGAAGTACGCCAATCGACTATGCCTATAGCATTCACGCAGAAATTGGACATCATATGACAGGTTGTAAAATCAATAGCAAAATGATGCCAATTATCACAAAACTTCACAATGGAGACATTGTTGAAATTATTACATCAGACAACGCCAAAGGACCTAGTAGAGACTGGCTTAAATTCATACAAAGTTCTACAGCAAAAAATAAAATCAATGCGTGGTTCAAAAAGAACTTACGAGAAGAAAACATAGAAAAAGGAAAAGACCTAATTGAAAAAGAAATCAAACGTATTGGAATGGAGCATAGCGAACTATTTAAGCCAGAATTCATACAAGGAGCATTTAACCGTTACAAGTTCAATTCTATAGAAGATATGTATGCAAGTGTTGGCTTTGGTGCCATAACTTCTGGAAAAATTATTGCTAGAATTCTAGAAGAATATAGAAAAACGCATAAAGAAGAAAACGTAGAGCAAAAATTAGAAGAACTAAACAAAGAAAAGTTAAATAGAAAGCCATCAAAATCTGGTGTTGTGGTAGAAGGAATAGATAACTGCTTAGTCAAACTTTCAAAATGCTGTAACCCTGTACCAGGAGATAAAATTGTAGGCTATATCACAAGAGGAAGGGGAGTATCTGTTCATAGAGCCGACTGTAGCAATTTAAAAGATTTATTCTTAGATGAAGAAAGCCGTATGATAGATGTATATTGGTACACAGAAAAAGAAGCGGCATACAATGTAGATATTGAAATATTTGCAAATGATAGAAGCGGACTATTAGCAGATATCATTACACAAATAGCAGCAGTAAAAACCAAACTAATTGCAGTATCTTCAAGAGCAAACAAAGAAAGAATTGCAATAACTGAAGTAACAGTAGAAGTAGAAAATCTAGAACAATTAAATGAAGTACTAAAAGCAGTTAGAAAAGTAGATAGTGTATATGAAGTAAAACGTAAAAAATAACAAAAATAAATGAAAAGCTTCATTCTACGTCGTTAAATTTAAATCAAAAATCCTCGACATATAAAATATATGCCTCCGGTATTTTGATTTAAATTTGCCTAGTATAATTCGCTTTTAATTTATTTTATAAAATAATATAAATGTCTTGCAACGGCGCGGACTTAAAATTATATAAGTAAAACAGAAATTAACAAAAGAAGGGTAAGAAAAATGATTTTAAAAAGATTAAAAGTAAATACAGCCTTAGGAGAGCCAACAAATTGCTATATAGTAGAAGACGAAGAAAGTAAAGAAACAATGGTTATTGACCCAGGAGGAGAGCCAGAAAAAATAATAGATATGTTAAATACTTTAGGAATAGATGAATTAAAATATATTTATTTAACTCATTGCCACGGAGACCACTTTGGAGCAATCTTAGAACTAAAAAAACAAAAAGGTGGAAAAGTGCTAATTCATCGTGATGATGCAGAAGGCTTATACAATCCATCAATTAGCATGACCTATTATATTGGAATGGAAGACATCGAATTGGAAGCAGATTCTAGAGTAGATGAAGGAGACACTATTCATCTAGGCAAACTAGAATTTAAAGTCATTCATACTCCAGGACACACAAAAGGCGGAAGCTGTTTATATTGTAAAGAGCAAGCCTTACTATTTTCAGGAGATACCTTATTTAAAGGAACATGGGGTAGAACAGACTTGCCAACCAGTAGCTTCCCAGAAATAATTGCATCAATAACAAATAAACTTGCAACATTGCCAGACGACACAATAGTGTACCCTCGGACATGGAAAATCAACAAGAATAAAAGAAGAAGAACCAATATACTTAGCCTTAAGACCAAGGTTAGATTAAAATACCATTTTTTTTTGGTACCATTGGGGTACCATTGGGGACGTTTCCTAAAGGTACATTAATAAGAAAAATGAAGAAAATTAAAGGAAATATATAATAAATTTAATTTTTAAAGAAAATTAAAACAAAATCACAGAATATAAATATTTTTAGACTTTTTATAAGTTAAAAAGTTACCAAAAGGGACAGATATACCAAAAGGATAAGTTAGCCGTTTGAACGGAGTGAACTACGGATAACTTATGCAGAGGCTAACGTCCCTAAAGGTACCTAAAGGTAACAAAAGGAGTGATAACATGAACAAAGTAGAACCAAGAACTTTGCCAGGTTTTATGGAATTATTACCAAAAGAACAAATTCTATTTAATCAAATGAAAGAGAAAATTCAAAAAAGCTATGAAAGATTTGGCTTTTTACCAATTGATACACCAATTATTGAAATGGCAGATGTGCTTTTAGCCAAAGCTGGTGGAGAAACGGAGAAACAAATTTATCGTTTTCAAAAAGGCGAAAACGACTTAGCATTACGTTTTGACTTAACTGTTCCTCTTGCTAAATATGTTACAGAATATTATAATGAACTTAGTTTTCCTTTCCGTAGATACCAAATAGGAAAGGTATATCGTGGAGAAAGACCACAAAAAGGAAGATTTCGCGAATTTTATCAATGCGATATTGATATTATTGGCGACAATGAATTAAATATTATAAATGATGCTGAAATGCCAAGTGTTATTTATAATACAATAAAGGAATTAGGCTTTGAAGACTTTACTATTTGTATGAATAACCGTAAACTACTAACAGGTTTATTTGAAGAAATGCAAGTAGAAGAAAAATCAGTTGATATTATGCGTATTATAGATAAGTTAGAAAAAATAGGAAAAGAAAATGTTATTGCATGCCTAAAAGATTTAGAAGTAGAAGATGAAAAAATTAACAAAATTATGCAATTCATTGAAATTGAAGGAACTACAGATGAAAAACTACAAGCATTAGAAAATTTGAATTTTACAAGTGAAACATTTAATCAAGGTTTAGAAGAATTAAAGCAAGTAGTAAAATACGTTCGTATTTTTGGCATTCCAGATACCAATTTTAAAGTAGATTTAACCATTGCAAGAGGTTTAGATTATTATACAGGAACCGTATATGAAACATTCTTAAATGATTATCGTGAAATTGGAAGTGTATGTTCTGGTGGTCGTTATGACAATTTAGCAGAATATTATACTGATAGAAAATTACCAGGAGTGGGCGTTTCTATTGGTCTTACAAGACTATTTTATAAACTAAACGAATTACAAGCAATGCAAAAAAACCAAAAATCTATTGCAAAAGTGTTAGTTGTTTCTATGGTAGAGGATAAAACAAAAGCAGTAGAAGTAGCAACAACTCTTAGAAAACAAGAAATTCCAACAGAAGTTTATTTGGAAGATAAAAAAATAAAAGCTAAATTCAAATATGCAGATAAACTTGAAATTCCTTATGTTATTGTAATAGGAGAAGAAGAAATACAAAATAGCACAGTTACATTAAAGAATATGGCAACAGGAGAACAACAAACTTTAACATTAGAAGAAGCAATCGAAAAAATTAAATAATCTTTTTATTGTTGATAGTTAAGTACATTTTAAAATAATGTAGGTTAACCTAATAAAACACAATATGGCGAGACTAAAATTTTCATTTGTTAGAAAATCTTAGGCTTGCTTTTTTAACATAAATTCTTTTCTTTAAGCATATATTTATGAATAAGAGGTTTGTACAAAGGGGAAAAGAATGGTTAATGTAACAGTAATAAAAGGAAAAGATATTGTAAAGCATGGAGTGAAAATTGGCATATTGCTTATATTTTTATTTTTTATCCAGCGAATGTTTACATCTTCTAATAGAGAAAAAATACAATTACCTAAAATCATAAAAGAAGAAAAATTAATTGGTTGCATTGAAGATACCATTCCAGCAATAAAGCAGGTAAACGGTTCTCAAAACCAATATTTAGAAGAAACAATAGAGAAAATCAATCCATTTGGACTTGTAGTAGGAATGCAATTAGAATCAATGAATCATTTGAAAGTAAAAGAAATTCAAGAAGAACAAGAAAATCAGCCACAAGAGGAAGAAAAAAAGGAAGAACAAATATCTGTAGAGCAAGCACAAACAGGACTTCCTACACAAGTGCTAGAGAGTAATGTTCCATCAAAATTCACTAATGAATATAACGGAGTAAAAGTTAAAAATGAAACAAATTATCAACTAACAGAAGAAATGCTAACACCTAATATTAGTGTAAACAATCAAAATGTGTTAATTTTTCACACTCATACTTGTGAAAGTTATACGTCAAGTGAAAATTTTCAATATCAGCAAACAGGAACTTATCGAACTACTGACTATAATTATAATGTAGTAAGAGTAGGAACAGAGCTTACTAATCAACTTGAAAGCTATGGATATAACGTAGTGCATGATAATACTTATCACGATTATCCAGCTTATAGTGGCTCTTATGATAGATCTTTAACAACAGTTGGAAATTTGCTAAAAGAGCATACAGATACAGATGTTGTAATAGACTTACATAGAGATGCTATAGGAGATTATTCATATGCGCCAACAGTGCAAATAGGGGAAGAACAGGCAGCTCAAATGATGTTTGTAATAGGAACAGATGGGGGAGGTTTGGAACATTCAAATTGGAACCAAAATTTAAAATTCGCAGTAAAAATGCAAGAAAAGGCAAACGAATTATATCCTGGGTTATTTAAACCTATTATTTTAAGGAATAGTAGATATAATCAACATTTAACAAAGGCAGCTTGTATTATTGAAGTAGGTGCCACAGGAAATACTATGGAGCAATGCTTAAATAGTATGAAATATTTAGCAAAAGTAATGAGCGAGGTCATGAAATAAAAAAGTTTTTACGCCTTTCCTAGAATATAAAAAAGAGCCTAAGATTTTCTAACAAATGAAAATTTTAAGAAAATCTAAGGCTCTTTTTTGTGTCAGTTGGTTACTGCGGAAGTTTCTTCATTAGGTACATTTAAGGAAATGTTCGGAAAGTTTTCATATTCATGACCGCAATCGCATTTGGTCTTGCAATTGCTAAATTCCGTTACAGTTCCTTCAAACCTTTTATGAATTGTTACTTTTCCACATTCAGGGCATACTGTTTTTACATTTGACATAATTTTTACCTCCTAAACTTTTCGGAGGCTTTGGCCCCCGAATTATAATAATATATTGGGGTACCAATAAAAGTATAAATTTATTATAACACAAATTTATGTAAAATACAATAACTTTGGAATATAAAAACATTTTCTTTGGAGTATAAAAACATTTTCTTTGTTAGATTAGTTACGGTAAAAAAAGTTCTTATAGAACTATGAAATCCTATAAGAACTTTCAAACTGGTGCCAATGACGTAGATATTTACAACTTGTCAGCACTCCCCACGATTGATACAAATATCAATCAATTTATATATAGATTACCAAATTATAAAAAAATTCAAGTAGTTTATTAAAAATTTTTCACAGTACATATAAACGACATAGGGACATAGTAACAAAAATACTATGTCCCTATATCTGCTAGAAACGTTCATTACTATTTATGCTATATAGGAATTAGAATTAATGCATTAATTCTTGTGGTTTTTGTTTTTTTGTTGCAGACAAATTGTTTCCTGCTGATAATCTGTCTATTTTAGAAGTTTCTATTTTTGGTAGAATTTTAACAATTTTACCTTTTTCATCTTTTTTATAGCCTATGGGTAGCATACCTGTTCTAACATAAATTTGTTCTGCATTTTTTTGTAATGCTGCTTCTGTTAATACTTTTGAAGTACTTGGTTCATCATCTCTTGAATCTTTAT
>CANQFS010000025.1 GCA_947599825.1 uncultured Clostridia bacterium | reverse complement strand
CTTAATTCTTCAATTTCTTTTGTTTTTTCTATTTCATAATCTAATATTATTATTCCTATTACTTTATTTAGTTTTCCGTAATCGTCTCCTTGAACTAATTGACTTGAGTAGATTTTACTCCAATAAAATAAAAATCTTTCTGCTGTATCTTTATTATCTGCCAATTGAATTTCAATATCACAAATTGTTCCATTGTCTAAAGTTGCTTTTAAATCTACAATTCCTAACTTCTCATCTGGATAATCTTTCATAAGATATCTATTATTATCTAAGTTAATGCTTTCTATTTTTTCTTTTGTAGTTGCTTCTATCATAGCTTTTGTTATTCTTTCATTTCCTGGTTTAAACAAACAATGAAATACTACGTCTATCTTTGGTTTTAATAAAGTGATTTTTTCTTCCATAAATGATTTCCTTTCTTGCTTTACTTATCTTGCTTTACTTAAAAGCACGAATAATACTAAAAATTTGATGATATCTCCTTTCGAACTAGATTTTAAATTCCATAAAAAAGCACTTATTCCCTCCTTGTTTTCTAATTTTATTTAACAAATTAGATTTTTCTTTATTTTTTAGAATAAAACTTTGACTAAGTATGTTAAAATAATAATTAAAAAAAATATTATTTTTATATTGTTAAATAGCGAAACAATTTTATGTAATCTAATAAAACTATTAAATCATGACTTCACATAAAAATCAAGAACTTTTCATCGTAAAATTTCGACAAAAATCGAAATTAAAAAATTAGTAATCTTTAACACTAAAACGTTTTCATTTGTATCATAGAAAAATGATATATTCCAAAATGAAACAAAAAGAGGGGAGTACCTAAGCGTTCCATTTTGGAACGAAAAGGAGCGTCCCTCCTTGTTCTTAAGAACCAATGTAAATTATATAATAGAACTCTGAGCAAAAGCTTTGTGTGTCAAAGTGCAATTTAAAGTGCTTTCGACACAAAAAACGAGCCTAAGATTTTCTTCTACGTTAATCCTATCATCTTAGATGATGATTTTCTTAGAATATAAAAATAAACCCTTCTTATTAGACTTTTATCTAATAAGAAAGGCAGTTTCAACTTTATAATTTCATTTATTCTATTTTAAATACAAATTTGGATCTACATATTCTCCATCTTTTATAATTTCAAAATGTAAATGAGAATCATCTGCAATTTCAAATGTAGCTGTGTTTCCAACTGTTCCTATAGTTTGCCCTTGTTTTACTGTCTCTCCCTCTTTTACAAATTCTGCTGTTAATAAATTTGAATAAACCGTTTGATATCCATTTACGTGTTCTATTACTACTGTAATTCCATAACGTGGGTCATTTTTTATAGATTTAACAGTTCCTTCTGTAGATGCTTTTACTACAGTAGTTTTATCCGCTTTGATGTCAATTCCATTATGAGTTACCCATTCTTGTAAAGTGTTTGAATATATTAATGTATCCTTTGCAAACTCAGTAACTACTTGTCCCTCTACTGGTTTTGTAAATGTTGGGTCTGGTTTCTTTTCTTCCTTTTTTTCTTCTGTTTGAGGCTCTGTGCTTTGTGTTGTTTGTGTATTTTGTTCATTTACATTTTGTTTTTCCATATTTGAAGTATTAATTGCTATTTTTTCTGTACTTGTTTCATTAGCTATTTCATTTGTTACCTCATTTTGTCCTTGCATTTCATTTACACTTCTTCCTATACTAGAACTTGCACTAGAGGTTTCCTCTTGATTTGTTTTTCCTAAATCTGTAATAGAAGTATTGTTTTTTGCTATATTCGTTTGTTTATTTAAATAATTACGATATACCACAAAAGTAATAATAAATGCAAGTACTGCCATTACTAAAACAGCAAAAGAAATGATTACTATTTTATTAGTTTCTTTCTCCTCATCAAATGGTCTTCTGTTATTTCTTCTCATGTATTTTCCTCCTTCATTTTTTTCTTTAGTTAGATTGTTTCCGCTTTTTGCAGTTTTATACCATTTGTTTTTATTTTGTGTTTCTTTTGTTGCAATTCACTTCTGTAACTATTTATATAGTTATTATTTATAAATTTTGAACTATAAATTTTTTACAAGTCTACTATTTCTACACCTGTGTAAAAATGTTTTATAATTTCTTCATAATTGCTTCCTTGCTTTGCCATACTATCTGCACCAGTTTGACTCATTCCTACTCCATGTCCGTAACCTATTACAGAGAATTTTAAATTATCTCCTTCTATTGTTATTGTAAAGTTAGCAGATTTTAATCCTAATAGTGTTCTTACCTCTACTCCAGAAAATTCTTTATTTCCTATTCTAATTGTTTTTACTCTACCCGCTTCTGTATATTCTAATACTTGAATGGCATTTTCTTGTGCAAAGTCAATTTCAAAGTCTGCATGTTTTTCTTTTATTTTATCAATGAAGGTTTGCTTGGTTAATGTAACTTCAGATTGATACTGGCTATAGGCTTCTTCTCCTGAAGTAGCAACAGATTGCAAATAAGGGTATCCATCGCCTCCCCATACATTTAATGTGGTTTCTGTTTTTCCTCCACTATTAGAATGAAAAAAGGCATTAATTGGCTTTCCCTCATAAGTGATTATTTTTCCTTTTGTAGAATTTACACTTGCTACTATTTTATTCCAGTTGCTTTCTCTATCTTGCTCATTCCATTTTGCAAATCTATCTTCTTTTGAAATCCATGCTTGGCAACAGGCAGAATCGTCACAAATATCTGCTCCCTCATGCTTATTTGCATTATTCATAATTTTATAAATAGTATAAGTTCTTGCTACTACTGCCTGTGCTTTTAAAGCTTCTTCTTCAAAGCTTGCTGGCATTTCTGCTGATACTACTCCATATAAATATTCATCTAGAGCAATTTCTTCTACTGTACTTGTTTTTGCATGCCATAGTTTTACTACATTATATTGTTTATAATCATAAGCTATATCTGTTGGTGGCTCTTCATTTAGAACTGCAGTTACCGGCTTTTCTTTTTTTTGAGTAAAAAGAATTGGAATAGTAAAACACAACATCACAAATAGCAAAATATAGCCTAAAATTTTTTTCATAGTTTCTATCCTTTCTCCCTAAGGTATCAATCTATTTTTTTGCACTTTCTTAAGATTATTGTGCAAGTTTTAATTTCATTGAGTTTAATATCTTCTTTTCTATTCTTGAGACTTGCACTTGACTAACTCCTAAAATTTTTGCTACTTCCATTTGTGTTTTATTTTTATAATAACGAAGTAATATCAATTCTTTTTCCCTATCTTGTAAATTGTTAATCATCTCTTTAATTGCAATTTTGCTAACCACTTGCTCTGCTTCATCTACACCTGTACTTAAAGAATCAATAAAAGAAATACCACCTTCTTCGTTGCTATAACTGTCTTCATATATGGAAACTGTTGGCTTCAAAGAATCTAGTGCAAGCGCAATTTCTTCTTTTGGTAATTTAAGTTCTTTTGCAATTTCTGTAATGCTTATTTCTTCTCCTGTTTTTGCTAAATGCTTATTTTGCAAATCTCGAATTTTCATTGCTAGTTCTTTTGTGCTACGACTTACCTTAACACTTCCGTCGTCACGAATAAAACGTTTAATTTCACCTAAAATATACGGAACAGCATACGTAGATAATCTTACATCAAAAGAACTGTCAAATCGTTTAATAGATTTTACAAATCCAATGGTTCCAATTTGATATAAATCTTCTAATTCATATCCTCTATCTTTAAATCTTTTTACTATGCTCCAAATAAGTCCATTATTTTCTTCGATTAATTTTGTCATCATTTCTTGGTTTCCGTTTTGAGCATCTAAAATATCTTTTACATTATTTTCATATACCATTGATGACGCGCTCCTCTTTTGTTATTGTTCTTTTCCTATTTGGCTTAACACTTCTTCAATTTCTTCTTGGGTTACTTCTTCTTTTTTTATGAGTTTTTTCATTGTTACTTTCGTTCCCAAGCCTACAATTGATTCAATTTTTACTTCGTCCATAAAACTTTCCATAATAGTAAAGCCCATTCCGGATCGCTCTAAATTTGGCTTAGAAGTATAAAGTGGCTTTCTTGCCTCTTCTACATTTTCAATTCCTTTTCCAGTGTCAGAAACTTCAACAATAATAGAATTTCCAATAATTTTACAATGCACTTTTACAATGCCTTCTGTATCTTCGTATCCATGAACAATGCTGTTAGTTACTGCTTCAGAAACTGCTGTTTTAATATCTGCAATTTCCTCTATTGTTGGGTCTAATTGAGCAGCAAAAGCCGCTACACTAATTCTAGCAAAGGCTTCATTGCTAGATTTGCTAATGAATTCTAAATTCATTTCATTTTCGTATATACTTTTCAACTTTTTCCCTCCTAAAATTAATTTAAGAAACTTCCTTTAATGGGCATATTTTTGTAATTCCACTCATTTCAAATACCTTTTTAAGCATAGGAGAAACGTTTATCATTTCTACGCTTCCTCCTAACATTTTCATCATTTTGTACCTTCCAAGTACCATTCCTATTCCTGCACTATCCATAAAAGTGACATGATGAAAATCAAATACAACTTTTCTTGGCATATATCTAGTAATTTCATAATCCGCTTTCCTCCTTATTTTTTCGCTTGTGTGATGATCAATTTCTTCTGTAATTTCTAGTAAAAGAAGCTTGTCCTTTTCCTCATAATTTACATTCAATTATTTTTTCCTCCTTTTCTTTTGTTTGCTTTGCATATTATATTGTATTTTCCATTATTTTCCAATAGCAAAATATAGGAAGTTTTGACGATTTTTAAAAAGTTTTCGACATTTTTCTTTCTTTATTTTAAAAAATTTTTTACATATTTTTTTCATTTTTGCTTCATACTAAGCATATAATGTTAGAAAGGAGTTTTTACATGACAATTCATGAAGTGAACGAAAAAGATTTATCTATTTTATCTCATTTATTTGCCACAACACGCCTTAATGATAATTTTGAAGAAAACTGGACCTATTGTACTGCTCTTTCATATTTAGAGTACTACTATCATCATCAACCAGATTTATTTCTTGTAGCTTATGGTGAAGACGGTATCCCTATTGGTGCTATTATGTCTATTTTAAAGCCTAGGTTTGATGGCAATTATTTGACACAAATGGAACTTTTTGTAGTAGAAGATTTAAAAAATGGAGACAGTAAAGATGTTAAGAAGCAACTATTATACAATCTTTTAGAACTTTCTGATGCGAAATATCATGTTTCGCAAATAGAAATAATTGTTCCTAAAAATAATGTAGCAGATTTGCAAGATACTATAGATGTAGAAGTTAATTCTTCTCTTGTTGTTTTATGTGGAAAATTACCAGATTGCTTAAAAAATTTTTAAGTATTTATAAACCAATTTTTTCCAATTGATTATTTCGTTTGATATTTTATGTAAAATATATTATAATTAATATTATATTCTTTATGCACAATTGCTAAAAGGAGGCTGATGATATGGAAAATTTTACATTCATCACAACATGTCAAAATGGGAAAAAAATATTTGAACGGCCTTTTACTATTTTAAAAAGTGGTATACAATATGATATTTTTGTCAAAGCCTTATCACAGTTATCTCTTACAGAAGAATTTCATAAAGAAATTGTAGATATGAAATATATTGTTGGAACAAATAGCTGTGTCCCAATCACAAAAGATGATGAGATTGTGTATGTATTACGCAAAGGCAAAAAAGGTCCCACCCCTATGGTTAAAAATAGAAATCCTCTTAAGTGTTCCTTTCTCACTATTGTTTTAAAACAGATTAAGCCATTTGATTATCTGTTAGTTTCCATATGTGTTGGAGAGGAAAGTGAGTTAGAACCTTGGGATTTTAAATTTTATAACCAATATACTTGGGAGAAATGGGAAGATATTGACGAAGAATCATATCAAAAATGCCTTCATTTTTGGACTACCCATGCTTTAATTTATGACGAGGCTGACATTGCTTTACAACTTTCCATTTGACAAAAACCAGACTGTGAATTTTCACAGTCTGGTTTTCATTTTTACACATTTTATTTATATTTGCAGTAAAAATTATTTTATCACACTAATATCTCAAAATTTATCTATTTTTACCACATTTTTAAGCTTTCTTTTGCTTTTTGTAATAAGTCTTGGTATTTAACTAATTTTTGTTTTTCTTCTTCTACTTTTTCTACTGGTGCTTTGCTAATGAAACCTTGGTTTGAAAGCATTTTTTCTGCTCTTTGTACTTCTGATTCTAGTCTTTTAATTTCTTCTTGTAATCTTGCTTTTTCTGCTTCTTTATCTATTAAATCACCAAGTGGAATTATAACTTCCATTTGTGAAGTATGGATAGAAGTTGCATTTTCTGGCATATTTTCGTTTTCTGTTTTTACTTCAATGTTATTTGCAAAACCTAATTTTTCTATCATAGCTTTTGATTCTTCTACCATTTGCGTTAAATCTTTTGTAACAAAGATTAGGCTTGATTTTTTTGAAGGGTGAATATTTTGTGTTGTTCTTAAGTTTCTAATTGCAACTATTACTTCTTTTAGTTGCTCTATTTCATTTTCTTCTTTTTCAAAATTCCATTCTTCCTTATATTCTGGCCATTTTGCTATCATAATGCTTTTTTCTGTATGATATAGTTTTTGGAAAATTTCTTCACTCATGAATGGCATAACTGGGTGCAATAATTTTAAAGAGTTTATTAACACTTTATTTAATGTCCATAAACAAGCATCTTTATTATTAGAATTTTCGTCATATAGACGTGGTTTTACCATTTCTATATACCAATCGCAGAATTCATTCCAAATGAAATCATATACTTTTTGAAGTGCAACACCAATATCATATTTATCTAAGTTATTGGTAATTTCTTTTGTAATACGATTTAATTTTGCTAAAATCCATTTATCTTCATAAGCTAAGTTTGTTGGTAGTTCTTCTTTTTCTAAATAACTATCTTCTATTTTTCCTTGAATATTTCCTAGAACAAATTTAGAAGCATTCCATAATTTATTTGCAAAGTTTGATGCAAGTTCTAGTTTTTCTGGCATATAACGAATATCGTTTCCTGCAGAAATTCCATAAATAAGTGAAAAACGCAATGCATCTGTTCCGTATTTATCAATAATTTCTAGTGGATCTATACCATTACCTAAACTTTTAGACATTTTTCTTCCTTGGCTATCACGTACAATACCATGAATTAAAACATCATGGAATGGAACTTCGCCTGTATGTTTTATTGCAGAGAAAATCATTCTTGCTACCCAGAAGAAAATAATGTCATAACCTGTAACTAATGTTGATGTTGGATAAAAATATTCTAAATCTTCTGTTTTTTCTGGCCAGCCTAAGGTTGAAAATGGCCACAATGCAGAACTAAACCAAGTGTCTAATGTATCTTCGTCTTGGTGAATATGCGTGCTTCCGCATTTATAACATTGCTCTGGCATTTGTTCTTCTACCATCATTTCATGGCAGTCTTCGCAGTAGTATGCTGGAATTCTGTGTCCCCACCATAATTGTCTTGAAATACACCAGTCTTTTACATTATCCATCCATGCAAAGTATGTTTTATCATATTTTGCAGGTATAAATCGAACTTTTCCTTCTCTTACTGCTTCATTTGCAGGCTTTGCTAATGGCTCCATTTTTACAAACCATTGCTCTGAAATTTTAGGCTCAATTGTGCTATGACATCTATAGCATTTTCCTACATTATGGTTATAGTCCTCTATTTTTACTAAAGCACCTATTTTTTCTAGCTTTTCTACTATTTTTTGTCTTGCTTCGTATAAATCCATTCCTTTATATTCTTCTACTAAATTGCCCATTTTGAAGTTTTCATCAAATACTTCTATAATTTCTAGGTTATGTTTTTGTGCTGCTTGATAGTCATTTGGATCGTGTGCTGGTGTTAATTTAACCGCACCTGTACCAAATTCTCTTTCTACGAATTCATCTGCAATAATTGGAATTTCTTTATTCATAATTGGTAAAATAACAGTTTTGCCTACTAAATCTTTGTACCTTTCATCGTCTGGGTGAACTGCAACGCCAGTATCCCCTAGCATTGTTTCTGGTCTTGTGGTTGCTACAATAATGTATCTATCTTCATCTTTTACTTTGTAGCGAATGTGCCATAAATGAGTTGGCTCTTCTTCATATTCTACTTCGGCATCAGAAATAGAAGTATTGCAACAAGGGCACCAGTTAATCATTCTTTTTCCTCTGTAAATTAAGCCTTCTTTGTATAAGTTAATGAAAACTTGTTGTACCGCTTTAGATAAGCCTTCGTCCATAGTGAATCTTTCTCTTGTCCAGTCGCAAGAACAACCTAATTTTTTAATTTGATTTACAATGGCTCCTCCATATTCTTTTTTCCAATCCCATGCTCTTTCTAAGAAGCCTTCTCTTCCTATGTCTTCCTTAGTAATGCCTGCTTCTTTCATTTTTGCAACAATTTTTGCTTCGGTTGCAATAGCAGCATGGTCAGTTCCTGGAACCCATAAAGCATTATAGCCTTGCATTCTTTTATAACGAATTAAAATATCTTGAATTGTGTCGTCTAAAGCATGACCCATATGCAACTTTCCTGTAATGTTTGGTGGTGGTATTACAATGGTATATGGCGTTTTTGTTTTATCCTCTGATGGTTTAAAATAGCCTTTTTCTTCCCATTCTTCATACCACTTCTCTTCAAAGTTTTTTGGATTATACTTTCCTTCTAATTCATGTTTGTTTTGCATACAATTTCCTCCTTTTAGTTACCATTACCTTTTGTGACCATCAGGTACCTTTGGGGACGTTTCCTTTTGGTATATCTGTCCTCTAATGTCACAAAAAACTCGCCCCTTCTATTTAAGGGCGAGCATATTTCTCACGGTACCACCTTAAGCTAAATAAATAGAGTACTTCTATTTATTTTTCTTATTTTGCTTTTTAACGCTAGCAACGCGAATATAGTTACTTTTTTGTTTTTTCTATATTAACTCCAAAGCTACCTTCTGTTTGCTATTCTATAAGAAGCTTTCAGCCTTTTTGCTTCTTTTCTCTTTCTAGTTAGTTCAAACATACTCCTCTTTTTCTTTGTTTTTATTTTTTTACTATGTGTTTTATTATACCCTATTTTTTTATTTTATGCAACTAGTTTTAATGTTTTTTTGTATCAAATAACATTTTTTACTTTATAAATTGCTTAATATTTTTCATTGTTTCTAAGAAATTCTTTCCATCCACACAATAAATTTTAGATTTATGATCTGTATTTGTGATATAATTCATTTTTAATAATTTTCTACATATTTTCTCTCCATGTATTGTTGATGCATCTGCCATTATTTCTTTTATTCTTATATTTCTTATCATTAAAATATCAAACAAATTAATACATCCTGTTAATAATTTAGTTACTATTTGATAATTGTTTATATATGCTTTATTGATTGAAATAGAAGATAAATATAGGTAATATGCTTTATTATCTTCATATTTTTCTATTTGACTATATACTACTTCTGATTCATTCATTCTATTTTCATATATATCATAAAATACTTTCTTCTTTAATGGAAGTATACTAACATTAGCAATTACTTCATTATTCTTATTTCTAACACCAACACAAGTTAAATTATTTTTTTTATACCATTTTAATACTTCTTCTGCTGGAGATATTTGATTTTCTAAAAAATAAGCATGTTCTATACTTTCCATAGTTTCAAAATCTTCTAAATTAAATTTATAATCTATCTTATATTCTTCCATGTATTATTTTCCCTTCATTCCGTTTCATATGATTAACTTTTTTAACTAATAAAATATAACATACAAATACTGACAATTATCATTATAAATCCACCTATTTTAAACCATTTTGCTCCTTCGTTTTGGTCGTGAAAACTAAAATATTTTTTAGCCATTTTTCTTGCATCATAAATGCAAATAACTCCTAGCATTGCTAATAATAAGGCAATAAGCATACCAATCAAATTTATTATCTCCATATTAAAACATCCTTTTTAAAAAAATTCTACAGTAAATTTACACTCAAATTCTTGCTTTGGTGGTAATAGCAAAATATCCGTTTTTTGCCTAAAGACACCAGAACCATTGATACTATCTGCTGTTGTCATATATGGTGCAATACTAATGAATGGTGCTTTTGGTTTTGACCAAATAGCAAGGTAAGGGAAGCCTTCATAGTACAAGTTTAAAATTGGTGTTTCTCTTCCTTTTTTCTTTAAGCTAATTTTCTTTGATTTTAACCCTTTCATAATAAGTGCATCATGGTCGAAAGTATGAGAATCTAATGGAATTGTTTTTTTGTCTTTCATAATGTTTTTTCCATATTCAATTCCTACTAAACCATCTACTAAATATAAAAAATGAATTTTTTCTTCCTCTTCTTCAAATTCTAAATAGTAGTTTCCTTTTTCTAAATCTTCTAAAAAAATGGGAAAAGTTGGTTTTGAGCCAATTCCAAATGGCATATCTACGTCACCTTCATTGGTTACTTTGTAAATGGTGGTTAATTTGTTAGCATCTGTTCTATATGTAACAAGTAAAGAAAATTTGTATGGGTATTTATCAATTAGTTTGTTTTCACTTTTTAGAAGATAAGAGTGAAAATTATCTAATTTACTAATTGGCTCAAATGTCATATCTTTTACAAAGCCATCTACTTGCATTTCATAGGTTTTTCCATTGATAATTGTTTTGTTCTGTTTACATTTTCCAACCGTAGGAAATAAAACTAGCCAGCGTCTTTTCCAGTATATTTTTCCACTTTCACTTAAACATTCTTCACCTTGGTAGATTTTTTCTTCTCCATCAATTTTAAAACTAAGAAGCTGGGCTCCCTCTTTCGAGGTTAATATTTGTGTGTGCATAAAAGCCTTTCTCCTTTTTTCTACTTTTTCTGCTATTATCTTATTCTTTTTTTATGTAAATGTCAAGGTTTTGGAGAAGTTTTATATTTATTTTTCTTCTAAAAGTATTTTCTTTATTTCTATAATATTAGGAAAGACTAAATTTCTGTAACCTTTTTCTACTAATTTTAAAATTTTATTGGTTTTTCTCTTTAATTCTCTTTTTAATTCTTTATTAACCATAACATCTTTCTTTTGTTTTACATATTTTTCTATAATATATTTTTCTAAAGTTGGAAACATATTTTGTATTAAAAATGCTCTTTCTTCTCCTTCAACATAACCAAATACAATATTGTCTACCTTACCATATTTTTGTTTCTTTTCTTCATATATTTTTTTGTATTTTTCTACCTTACTACTAATAGGCAAAAACCAAAATATATTTTCTTGTGTTTCATCTTTAAAGCAATAATAACAAGGCCTTTTATTATTTCCTTTTTTGTTTAAACATAAAAGTTCTTCATTTATTTTATTAAAAAATTCATCTTTAATAAAATAAAATTTTCCCTCTTCAATTTTCATACTTTTCCTCCTTTTTTCGACAAAAAAAGAAGCTAATTTTTAAAAATTAGCCCCTTTATCAATATTTGTTCATTAGACTTTATTTTATTTGCTCTCTAATTAGCAAAACTTATTTGTTCATTAGACTTTATTTTATTTGCTCTCTAATTAGCAAAACTTATTTGTTATTCATAATATTAACATATCAAAATAAGATTGTCAATATTATTTACTTATATTTTATGTAAATTTTTGTTTTTTATTACTTTATATTTCAATTCGATTGCTAAATTTTTTCTCTACTAATTTATTTAACAATTGATTCTTTTCTAACTTTAATTTTGCATCTTCTTGTTCTATTTTTATAGCTAGTTCTTGCACCACTTTTAGAATTGGCATATCTTGAAATAAATTAGCAATTTTGAATTCTGGGATACCATGCTGCTTAGTTCCAAAAAATTCCCCGCTTCCCCTTAGTTCTAAGTCTTTCTCGGCAATAACAAAGCCATCATTGGTTTCTTGCATAGTTTTCATTCTTTGCCTAATGACATCTGAATTTCCTTGATATTTTAAAATACAATAAGATTGATATTCTCCTCTTCCTACTCTTCCTCGTAATTGGTGAAGTTGAGCAAGTCCAAAGCGTTCGGCATTTTCTACTACCATAATGCTAGCATTTGGAACATTTACGCCTACTTCGATTACTGTAGTTGAAATTAAAATATCAATGTTTCCTTCTTTAAATTCTTGCATAATGGCATCTTTTTCTTTTGGTTTCATTTTGCCGTGTAAATATTCTACTCTTAATTCTGGAAATACTTCTGTTTTGTACCTTTCTGCAAGTTTTAAAACTGCCTTTGCATCAATTTCTTC
This sequence comes from uncultured Clostridia bacterium, assembly GCA_947599825.1. Classification (GTDB taxonomy): domain Bacteria; phylum Bacillota; class Clostridia; order TANB77; family CAG-508; genus UMGS1663. The sequence goes on along the minus strand of CANQFS010000025.1, from coordinate 12,483 downwards.
GTTTTCTTCTACTAATGGACAAACAATATATGCTTGCCTGCCTTCTCCAATTTGCTTTTTGATGAAGTTATTTACTCTTTGCTCCATTGCTTTGGTTACTGCAAATGTATCTATTTTCTTTCTATTTGGTGGCAATTCATCAATAATAGAAATGTCTAGATCTCCATATAAAATTAGAGCCAAAGTTCTTGGAATTGGCGTTGCACTCATAACTAAAACATCTGGATTTTCTCCTTTATTAGCAATTATGCTTCTTTGTCTTACTCCAAAACGATGTTGCTCGTCTGTAACGACTAGCCCTAAATTTTTAAATACAACATTTTCTTCTAATAAAGCGTGTGTTCCAATTAAAATATCTATTTGACCATTTTTTAGTCGTTCTAATAATTCTTCTTTTTTCTTTTTGCTAACACTTCCTATTAAAAGTTCTGTTTTTATTCCATACTTTCCTAAAATTTCTTCAAATGAAGATAAATGTTGTGTAGCAAGAATTGCTGTTGGTGCCATTACTGCTACTTGATAGCCGCATTTTACTGCTTTGTAGGCTGCTATCATTGCTACAACTGTTTTTCCGTGACCCTACATCTCCTTGAAGTAACCTATTCATTGGCTTTTCGTCTTCCATATTGTTATCTATTTCTTCTAATACCTTTAATTGCGCTTTTGTTAGTTTGAAAGGAAGTTCATTTATAACATCTGAGATTTTGACATCTTTTGAAAAAGCAATTCCTTTTTCTTCTTTGGTATATTGATTTTTTAAACTAATTAGCGCTAATTGCATTGCAAGTAATTCTTCAAATACTAGCCTTTTTCTTGCTATTTCAAAACTTTGAAAGTCTTTTGGAAAATGAATTTGCATATTTGCTTCTTCTCTACTTTGCAAATTATATTGTTTTAAAATATATTCTGGCAAGGTTTCTTCTAATAAATTTTCTTCTTTTGCTGTTTTTAAGCCATTTTCAATTACTTGTCTAATTGTTGTTTGTGCAAGTCCAAAAGTTGCAGGATAAATAGGAATAATTTTTCCTGTATTTTTGCTGGTTTGCTCGCTATCATACACTGGTGAATTCATTTCTATTTTTCCATATTGCATAGATACTTTTCCATAGAATTTGTATTTTTGCCCTAATACAAATTTATTTTTTAAATAACTTTGGTTGAACCAAGTAAGCATACAAGTTCCTGTTTCATCTCGCACAATTAGTTTGTAAATTGTCATATTTTTTCTTATTCTTTGCTCACTCATACGTGATACTACCATTGCTTCAATTAAAGCTTCTTCTCCATGCTCTAAATAAGCAATTTTCTTTGGCTTACTTCTATCTTCATAGTCTCTTGGATAGTAGGTAATTAAATCTTCTAATGTATCAATTCCAAGTTTGTGCATAAGTGCTGCTCTTTGTGGTCCAACTCCCTTAATAAATTGAATTTCTTTTTCTAAACCTTGCATATTTTAATGTCCCCTTATATCTAAATTTAATAAATTATTTTTAGGACTTTCCCAAGAATAAATGATATAACATTGATTTAAATTTTCTCCTTTTACTTTTTTAAACACATAATCCCCATGTTCTATTACTTCAATTTTATTTGATGTCTGCTTTTCTATTAAATACTCCCATTCATTTTCTGCTTTTTCTCGATAATATTCTTTTAATTCTTCTTTTGATAATTCCGTTTTAACCAAAATGGCACCAAAATATTGCATACCATTTCCATTACCTACTAATTTTCCAGCAATGGAAATAGAATCTATTATTTGGGTTTGTGGTGGTAGTTTTGTAGTTTTTAACTTTGTTTCTATTTCTTTTGCCATTATATTATTTGTAATGGGAATGGCAAAAATAAACATTAGGATTAATAAAATAATTATTATAGCTATGATGATTTTTTTCATCGTATCTTTTCTCCTTTATCTTTTATATTATGACTATATCATAAAATAAAAAAATGAACAAGCTTTGACTTGTTCATTTACAATTTAAATTGTGAAAAATTTATATTTTTCGAGCTTACTATGTTGCTACTATATTTCTAGCGTACCTCTATATCTCCAAACTCTACTTTTCCATTGGCATCTATATTAAAGTTAATTTCTATATTAACGCCATCATAAGGATATTCTTGCATATTTGGGTTGGAAATGCTCTGTCTTAAATTATTTACTGTAGAAAGGCTGAAACGATATTTTCCTTCTTTTAATTCTCCATACATTTTAGACCAATCAATTATTACCTCTATTTGCTCATTTTCATTTAAAGTATAATTTGCTTCATTTGAAATCTTTGCTATCTTTGTAATTTCTGGCCATGGATTATATCCAGCTGTAGATGCTCCATTTTCAGTATATATTACTTCTTGTTTTTCCGGTGGTGCATTGTACTTATATACATTATATTTCATAGTAGAATAATCATATTTTAATTCATTTTTATCTGTTATAGTAAATACAATTTGTTTGTTATTACTTTTCTTTTTGTCGATTGTAATTGTAACATTTTCTTTTGTACTATAAGCCTTTACTAATACATCTATTGGAATTTGAATATCACTTTTTTCTTTTAGAATTTCCACTTTTTCTACTATTGGCTCATAAGTAAAATTTTCATTAGAAGATTTACGATAGTGGAAAGTGACTATTACTTCTTGCCCTTGTTTTAAATTTTGTACTTGGCTATTTTCAATATAAAAGTTTTCTTCATTTCTATATTCTTCGTTTGCTATAATTGGCATAAGAGTAAAGATATTGCCTTCTGCTCGAACCACAACTCCTTTTGCCTTAAATGTTCCTTCATAGTTAATTATTTCAATATCTTGCGTGCTACCTTCTCCACTTTGTTTTTTATCTTCTGATATATTGTATTTTGGCTTTGTAAGCGCATAAATCATTGTTGCAAGTATAACTATTATGCAAATTGCTACTATGAAAATAATTATTTTTCCACTTATTTTGATATTTTTTTCCATATTTACCTCACTTCTTTCTTATTTATCAATTTAATTTTAAAATATTTCGTTTTTGCTTTACTCGCTTACCAATATTTATATAGCAATGCTAACCGGTCCTGTTGTTTTTTCTTGTTTGTTTCCTAGTAATTCATTTACATATTTTTCTATGTCTTGTAATGGAAAGCATAATTTTATTTTTTTATCTTCTGTAATAATATATCTGTTACCTATTGTAACATATCCTATTTTCCCCGGAATCAAAAATTCACAAGTATTGATTTTTATTTTTATGCCATTTTCATATTCTTCTGTAATATCATAGTTTTCAAGCCAATCTCGCTCTTGTATGTCAGAATAGATTAAAGGAGTTGTTATTTTTTCTATGATGTTTTTATCTGTTATTTCAACAGTTTTTTCTTTGCTTGTAATAATAAGTTCATCTGTTGTAAACATTTTTTCCTTCTCTTCTAAATTTTCAAAAGCATTTTCTAAAAAAGTATTAAAACCTTCTAATCCATAAGCTCTATTTAAATTTCCATTTTTCAATAGAAATCCTTGCCCACTTTGGTTATATTTAAAAATCTCTACTTCATCATTAAATTTTATTCTATAGTCTGGTGCTACTATATTTAGTTCATCTATTATTTCTTCTGATGTAATATCTTTACACTGTTCTAATAAATAATCGATTGCTGTTTTTCTATTTATTTCTATCTGTTTTCCTTCTTTATTTGTAATTGTTATTTTTTCTGTTTTAAACATTTGAATATTTTCTGTTAGTCTTTCATCTATAATTGCTACTATTTTACTTAATATTTTGGGTTCTATTTTTGTAAGAAATTGTTTTTCATTATCATGCATCATAACATAGCCATCGTCATCTTCATAATCAAATGCAAAGCTTGTTTTTTCATCTAATTCTACTTTGTAGGTTCCCATTATTTCTAATCCAATTAGTCCCGAATAGTTTTCTAGTTTCTTATTGTTGATGTTATCTTTGATTATTTTTATTATTTCTTCATCTGTTACATCTATGTCGAATTTTTCATTTTGCAATGGATATGTATATGTTATTGTAATATGCTCTTTTTCTTCAAAAGAAACTGTTTCTTTTGGCACCATTATTTTATATTTTAAATAGCTTCTCATTTCTGCGCCTATTCCTGTGAATGTAATAATGCTAAACGCAATTGCTAACACAAGCATTATTACTAAAATGATTATTATTTTCTTTTTATTCATTTTACATCACTTCCCTTTCTTTTTTTGCTTTGAAGGTACACATAGCAAATTTTTTCTTGTATTGACTTTTATTAGGTAAAGTATAGTATTATATTTTAGTTTTGCAATTTGACTTTCTATTTTTTAGACGATATTTAACTATAATTTTGTTGGTTTTATTATAGCATTAATTATTTTATTTTTGCTAATATTTTTTCGTTATTTAATTTTTCCTTTTATCACATATTTTAACATTCTCTCATATAATAAGTAAGCATAATTTACATTTATTAATATATGCTTAAAGAAAGGATTGATAATAAATATGAAATCATATAAGTTAGCCATTGTTGGTGCTACTGGCGTGGTTGGAAGAACCGCTCTAAAAGTATTAGAAGAAAAGAAATTACCAATTTCCGAATATGTACTTTTTGCTTCAAAACGTTCTTGCGGTACAAAATTGCATTTTATGGGAAAAGACTATGAAGTTCAAGAATTAACAGAAAATTCTTTTGACGAAGGCTTTGATTTTGCTATTTTTTCAGCAGGTGGAGATACTGCTAAAAAATTTGCTCCTATTGCCGTATCCAAAGGCTGTATTGTAGTAGATAATAGTAGTGCCTTCCGCATGGAAAAAGATGTTCCTTTAGTTGTTCCAGAAGTAAATCCAGAAGAAATAAAAAATCATAGAGGAATTATTGCAAATCCAAATTGTTCTACTATTCAAGCAGTAGTTGCTTTAAAACCACTAGATACAAAATATCATATAAAAAGAATTGTATATTCTACTTATCAAGCTGTTTCAGGTGCAGGTTCAAAAGGAATTTACGATTTAGAAAATGGGATTCATAATTTTGAAAGCAAACAAGAATGTACGAAAAATAATGAACAAAATTATGAGCTTCAAAAGTTTCCCTACCCTATTTTCAACAACTGCTTGCCACATATTGACGTATTTTTAGAAAACGGTTATACAAAAGAAGAAGAAAAAATGATAAATGAAACTAGAAAAATTTTAAACAGACCAGATTTAAAAATTACAGCCACAACCGTTCGCGTGCCTGTTTTTAATTCACATAGTGAATCTATTAACGTAGAATTTGAAAAAGATTTTGACTTAGAAGAATTAGTTTTAGCATTAAAAAATGCTCCTAATGTAATTGTTCAAGATAGTATAAAAAATAGCATTTACCCTCTTGCTACCAAAGCTACAGGGCATGACGAAGTATTTGTTGGAAGAATAAGAAAAGATGAAAGTGTAAAATCTGGCGTAAATCTTTGGGTGGTTGCTGACAATATTCGAAAAGGTGCTGCAAGCAACGCCATTCAAATTGTAGAAAAATTAATTGATTTTGATAACATTTAATTATTATTTATTTTTATAACTTTTTTAAAAACTATTTATTTTTTAAAGGCTTTATCATATAATACAAATAGTTTGAAATATAATTATATTTCTTGCTCTATATTGCCTTTACGAAAGGACGAAAAAATATGAAAAAAATTTTATTTAAAGGTTGTGGAACTGCCATCGCCACTCCATTTACCGAAGATGGTATTAACTTTGAAGAATTTGGAAAACTAATAGAAGACCAAATTCAAAATGGTGTTGACGCCATTATTGTTTGTGGTACAACAGGTGAAAGTTCTACTATGACAGAAGAAGAAAAAAAGCAAACAATTAAATTTGCTATTGACAAAGCAAATAAGCGTGTTCCTATTATTGCAGGTACAGGCGGAAATAACACTAAAGCAGTTATTTCTATGTCAAAATATGCTGAAAGTGTTGGAGCAAATGGACTTTTAATTGTTACTCCATACTATAACAAAACCACGCAAGCAGGGCTTGTAGCACATTATACTGCTATTGCAAAAGAAGTAAGCCTTCCTATTATTCTATACAGCGTTCCTAGTAGAACCGGCGTAAACATTAACCCAGAAACTTGTTTAGAATTATCAAAAATAGAAAATATTGTTGCTATAAAAGAAGCTTCTGGCAATATTTCACAAATTGCAAAAATTGCGTCTTTATGCCAAGATAACTTACATATTTATTCTGGCAATGACGACCAAATTGTTCCTATTCTTTCTTTAGGAGGCCTTGGTGTTATATCTGTATTATCTAATATAGAACCAAAATTTACTCATAATATGGTAATAGATTATCTAGAAGGAAGATTTGAAAAAGCAATGCAAGCTCAATTAAAATGTTTGCCATTAGTAGAAGCGTTGTTTTGCGAAGTAAACCCAATTCCAGTAAAAGAAGCATTAAATTTAGCTGGCTATAACTACGGTTTGCCTCGCCTTCCTTTAATTCCTATTAGCGTAGCTAGCAAGCAAAAATTAGAAAAAGCTATGAAAGAATTTGGCACAATATCATAATGCAATTTCTTAATATCTTAATATTTTCTAAATGTATTTGCTTTTTCATTTGATTATGCTATAATAAAAGTTAGAATGATTAAAAATATGAAAATAGAAAATATACAAAAGAAAGAAAAAGGGGAATTTTAAATACAATGAGTATGTCACTTATTAAAAAAGATATTAATAAAGAAATCATAAAAAAAGATATCAATGAATATGCTGAGTTTTATACACTTGTGCAAGATATCATTTCAAATAAAACAGTACAACATATGAAAGATTTTAGACAACACTATGATACAAATACTTTTGAACATTGTTTTCATGTTTCTTACATTAGTTATAAAATATGTAAGAAATTAGGGTTAGATTATAGAGCAGTAGCGCGTGCTGGTATGCTTCACGACTTATTTCTATATGATTGGAGAAAAAGTAGTAAGCTTTTAAATTTAGAGCGTAAGCATGCATTCATACACCCACAAATTGCTCTAGAAAATGCATCAAAATTATTTGACTTAAGTAAAAAAGAAAAGGATATTATTGTAAAACATATGTGGCCAGTTACACTTCGCCTTCCAAGATATCCAGAATCTTTTATTGTTACTTTTGTTGATAAATATAGTACCTTACAAGAATCATTTATGTTCTATAACTCTTTCTTGCAAAAGAAAAAATTATATAAATATGCTTATATATTTCTTTGTTTATTAATTTTAGTTTAATTTTGGATTATGGAAAGATTTGGGACGTGTCCATTTCTTTCCATCTTTTTTTATTTTTTAATGATTTGGAAAGAAATGGACACGTCCCAAATCTTTCCATTTTCTTAGGAGGTTTTTTATATGATGAAAGTTTTAATACATGGTGTTAATGGAAAAATGGGACAAGAAGTGCAAAAGCAATTAGATGCTTACGAAGATTGTATTTTAGTTGGAGGTTTTGACAAAGAAAATACAGGAAAATTTGCTTTTCCTGTTTATACTAGTTATGAAGATATTGCAGAAAAGCCAGATGTTATCATTGATTTTTCAATTCCAAAGGCTACTCTTGCAATGCTTACTTATGCCAAAAAAGAACATATTCCTGTCGTTATTGCTACCACTGGCTTTAGTAAAGAAGAAAACGAGCAAATTATGAAATTTTCTAAAGATTTACCTATTTTTAAATCTGCCAATATGTCATTTGATATTAATTTAATGACTAGAATATTACAAGAAGTTGCAAAAGCACTTCCTAATACTGATATTGAAATTATTGAATCTCATCACAATAGAAAAATTGATAGTCCTAGTGGTACTGCTCTTTTACTTGCTGATAGTATTAACAAAGCCCTAGATAATAGCATGCATTATGAATTTGATAGGCACACAAAAAAAGAAAAACGTTCTAAAAATGAAATTGGTTTTTCTTCAATTCGTGGTGGTAATATTGTAGGTGAGCATACCGTAGAATTTATTGGCGAAAATGAAACATTTGAAATTACTCATAAGGCTTATTCTCGTTCTATTTTTGCAGATGGTGCTATTAAAGCTGCCCAGTTTTTAATAGGCAAACCAAATGGTTTTTATACTATGGAAGATTTGTTATAAAGAAATTTAGAGAGATTATATATGGATTTATAATCAAAATATGGAACGAATAAAAGAATACAAATTGGAGGAAAAATAACTTGGTACTAATATATGTCGTAATTTTAGCAGGAATATTTGGAGCAATTGGACAATACGTGGACAAACATTTAGTGAATATAGGAATTAGCAGAAATGACTATTTTTATTATATGTGTCTTAGTATGATTCCATTTTCTATGATTATGATGATTATAGAATATTTTACAAATCAATTAAAATTTGAATTAGGATGGATTCCTATTTTACTATTGTTAGTTGCTATGTTTTTAAGATATAAAAAACAACATACAATAGTAGGTTGTCTTACCTATATAAATCCTTATGAAGATTCTGCTTATCTATCATTAAGTATTGTGATTGCATTTATTATTGATGCTATACTAGGAATAGAAAATTTAGGTATCATTTCCATTTTATCTATTGTCCTTACCATAGTTGGCGTATTTACTATAGCAAATTCTAAAATTAAAATAAAAAATCTTCAAAAAGATTTATTAGTACGTATTTCTACATCTTTGCTAATGAGTTATGCTACACACTTTATATTACAATATTGGTCTAATGCTGTTTTTCTTTTTGTTTTAAATTTATTTTTGACCATTCTATTTTCAAAAGGATATCACATTTCTTACCATCAAGAGCATAAAACAATGATTAAATGGGTATTTGTTCAACAGGCATTTGGCTTCTGTTCTTTATATTTAAGTAACTATTTGGCAAGTAATTCGGTTACTTTAAGTTCTTATGTAAGACCAACTTCTATTATAGCAGTCGTTGTTATATCTATGTTCTTTAAAGAGAAAGAGAAAAAACCTACGATAAAACAAATATTAGGAATATTTTTAGTTGTGCTAGGTATTTTCTTAATTCAAAGATAGAAGGAAAGAAATGGACGCGTCCCAAATCTTTCCACTTCTTTTTTTAAAATATATTCTTTATATCTAATTTAAACTTGTCATCGATGTGGTGCAGAATAAAAACACCTTTTTCTAATTCTGGAATTGCTTCTTGATATTCTTCTATCTCAATATGAGCACTTAAAGAGGTAAGTTCTGTTTCTACCTTTTCTAATTCGTCATGTTCAATGAAAAAGGCAAGTTTATTATATTTTTCTTTCCATGTATTTTGAATTTCTTCCATTCTTCCTTCTACTTCTTCTTTTTCTATTTCTTCTTGCTCTAGCCTTCCCTTTAGTTCTTCTAATTTTTGATTGATTGTTTCTACCGATTTAGTAGTGTAATTTTGTGTTATTATATTAAACCCTACTACCAAAACAATTACAATGGCACAAATGATAAACTCTTTACGCATTTTTCTTTCTCCCTTCTTTTGCTTGGCAAAAGAAATTTCCTTTTCCATCAATTGTTGCAATTAACGCTTCTTCTGGTTTTATTCCAAATTGATCTACCTGTTTTAAAAGCCAATTATAATCTTTTCCTAATTTTTCTAAATTTTCTTTCATAATTTTTCCGTCTACTACTAAATCGTAAGAAATTCCTTCATATTCTGGCATAATATTGAAATCTTCTGGTGTAGTATTTCTTTTATTTGGCTTTGGAATTACTGTTACTTGCCCACTGGTTTCTAAAATTGCATATTCGACATCTCCCATATCAAATATATTGTTACCGCGTAGTCTTTCTTGCAATTCGTTAATGGTAAAACGTTCTTTTTTCATATTCTTTTCTACAATTTTACCTCTATATATTAAAATAGATGGTTTTCCACATAGAATTTCTCTCATGCGTACACTTCTTAAATTGATAACAGAAATTGTTAAATGCATAACAAGTAGTCCTAAAATTGGTATAATTCCATTGCTAATTGGAATGCCGAGGTTCTGTCATAGGAATAGTTGCTAAGTCTGCAATCATAATGGAAATAGCAAGTTCAAATGGTTGCAACTGCCCTATTTCACGCTTTCCCATAAAACGCATAACAACTAAAACAAGTATGTATAAAATTATAGTTCTTACAAATATTAATAACATACATTTCTCCTTTTTCATTTTTTATTTCAAAATGCATTGTCTATATTTTTTAATTTTTTAATGCAAGTTTATTTTATTTTTCACATTTTTTTATGATTTATTCACTTTTTGTATATTTTAAAAAAAGATGTGAATAATAACATTATAAAACCATGTAAATTGCAATATATTTGTAAATTTTCAAATAAGGAGGTTTTAGTTATGTCAGAGAATCAAACTCAAAGTCAATCTCAAAGTGGTGCTAGCACCGTATGGCAAATTGTTGGTAGATTGGTAACAGCTGCTATCGTTCTTGCCATTACTGCATTTTTTACACCAGGATTTCAAATTAGTAATATTTGGGCATTAGCAGCTGCTGCTATTGTTCTTACCGTTATAGATTACCTAATTGTAAAATTTACTGGTCTTCATGCTAGTCCTTTTGGAAAAGGTTTTGTAGGATTTGTACTTTCTGCTGTTGTTTTATACGTAACACAATATTTCGTAGCAGGATATACAATTTCTTGGATGGCTGCTATTATAGGTGCTATCATTTATGGTGTTGTTGACTACTTTTTACCTGGCGAACAACAAATGTAGTAACACAAAAAGAAAAGAAGAATTTTTGATTTCTTCTTTTCTTTTTTCAAGCTTTTCTTTTATTTAATTTCCTTTATTTGTTTTTCTAAGTAGTCTAACTCATCTTCAAAAAAACCGCCAAATCATATCTTCCAATACTCCTCATACAACTTTCTTGCAGTTTCTGGGCTATCGTTTCCTTCTTTATTTTTTACAGGTGCAAAGTCTTCTTCCCTTTTGCCACGAAGTAAAGTGATGTTTTCAAAGAACGGAAAACTATCAAAAATAAATTGTTCAAATTTATAGCAATTTGGCTCTTTTGCTTCTACTAATTTTCCTTCTTTATAGTAGTTAATTTTCTTTATTGCAATATGATATGGTAATGTTTCTTCTGCTATTTTTTCTAAGGCAGAAAAAGAAAATAAATTGCACATAATATGAGATTCTCCATAAGTAAGTTCTCCATTTTCATCTCTTAATTCTGCAAGTTCTTTTGGAAGTTCTGTATATTCTATTACAGATGGCTTTCCATTTTTCTTACAAAATACCCCTACCTTTTCCTCTGGACCTATCTTTACAATGGTTTTAGAAGCTATTTGATTGTTTTGTTTTATAGTTAGCCCAAGTAAAACTGGCTCTATCATTTTAAGTAACACATTATCTACAGAACCAATAAAAATCCATTCAACACCTTTTTGTTTCATATCTTGCAAAATGCCTTTTTCTTTCATAGAATGATAAATGCTTCCATTTCCATCAGAAGCCATCATAATTTTTCCTTCTTTATTAAATAAAAATTGTTTATTTTCCCCAAGTAAAGGCATTTCTCCTTGCTCAAAGAAAACAATTTGCTGTTTTGGATATTCAAAATAGTTATTTTCCTTAAAAAATGTAATGGTTTGAGTTCTATTATCTTTACTTACCATTATATACCACGGAATAGTAACTTCATATTTTTCATTTGCTCTTTTTAATGTATCTGCTAAAATTTCAAATAAAGATTTAGCTTTTGGCTTTACTTGCATCATAAACGTTCCTTTTGGTCCGTATATGACCTAGCCTTGTTCCGCTGGCCGCCTGCCATAGTAACTACTGCATATTTTCCTTCCCTTATAATACTATTTCCTATTTTTTCATATTCTTCTTTTTCTTCCTTGGTAAGTTTATTACTATCCACATAAGGAATGCTTTCTATTTTATCTTCTTGAAAATTTTCTTTTTCATCTATCTTTCGTTTTGCTTTTTCTATTTTTTCAAAATCAAGTTTTAATATTTGTTCTATTAACTCTTCATTTTTACTTTTTTCTAATTCTTCTAACACTTCTTCTTGCTTGTATTTTTTTAATAATTTGGCTACCTCTTCATATTTATTCATTTTAGCATTATCCCTTTCTCTAGCCTAGTTTCAAACTAACTTTAACACTCTCTATTCGACTTCCTATTGCGTTTACTTAGTTTTGACAAATCTATATTTCTTTCTTACTTACCGAATTTTTATCATATTTTTTAATGCAAATGTTTATTACGTACTATATCATATTACCATATTCCTTAAAATTGTTCAAATATTTTTATCTTTTAGTCATAACTTTGGATTTGCTCAAATATACATTTATTAAAGTTTATTAGTACAAACATTTTAAGGAGGTATCTATTTTCATGGAAGAAAATTTATCAGTATATCAAGATATAGCAAAACGTACCGATGGCGATATTTATGTTGGAGTAGTAGGACCTGTTAGAACCGGTAAATCTACCTTTATTAA
>CANQFS010000024.1 GCA_947599825.1 uncultured Clostridia bacterium | reverse complement strand
TGTTATGCAGTATTAGAAGAACTTGTAAAAACAACAAATAATCCAATTAAGAAATGTCAAAATTGTGGTATGTACTTTATTCCAAATTCAAGACTTGATGAAATTTATTGTGATTACCCAAAAGAAAATGGAAAGACTTGTAGAGAACAAGGAGCAATACAAGCTTATAACGAAAGATTAAAACAAAATAAGGCATTAGCAGAATACAGAAGATTATATCAATTAAAGTCTATGGCTGTTGGTAGAAATAAAGATAATAAACAGATGAAGAAAGATTTTGATAAGTGGAAAAAAGATGCTAAAGATAAAGTTAATAAATTGAAACATGGATTTTTAACAGAAGATGAAGTATATGAGTGGTTAGTAAATAACAAATAGAAATCGAGGTAATAATAATGGAAATAAAAGATTTAGCAGGGTTAAGCCAGCCTTTAACAAAATTAGTTGAAGTTGCATCACAAGGTATAGGAACTTTATATGAGCCTATACACATAAAAAGAATGGCAAAAGCTAGAGCAAAGGAAATAGAAACTATTACATTAGCAATAAATGATTCAAATTTACCAATTCAATACTCTAATGGTACAGTAGGAATAGATACATCTGCCAAAGAATTTATGGAGAAAACAGAAAGAAGAATGTTATTTCTTGAAGCAAAAAAGCAGAAAAATATTGAAGATATAATCGCAGGTGCATATGAAAATTTAGAAACCGAGCAAAATGTATCAGAAGAACCATTACAAGAAGAATGGATTAATAGATTTTTTAATGTTGTTGGTGAAGTAAGTAGTGATGAACTAAAAACTATTTGGAGTAGAATTTTATCAGAAGAGATAAAGGAACCAGGAAAATGTTCAATTAGAACATTAGAAAGTTTAAGAAATATAAGTAAAAATGAAGCAGAAATATTTAAGAAGGTATCTAATTACATTATACAATATCAAAATGTTTGCTATTTACCAAATGAAGAAGAACTTCTAGAAATTGCAAATATAAATTATGGAGAAATATTAAAATTAGATGAGGCACAACTTATAAACTCATCTTCACAAGTTAATGCTCTTTTGACTTTTAATGAAAATAACAAAGAAAACTATTTAATATATAATGATATTATTATTTTTTGTGAAAAAAATGAAAATATCAAAATAGAATTATCAGCATATCCACTTACGGAAGTAGGAAAAAATATTTTTAATATATTGTCTCCATGTACTGATAAAAATTTTTTTGAAAAATACATAGATATAATAAAAAACAAAATGAATATATCTTATAGTAAAATATTAAAAAAATCCTCAGATGACACAATAGAATATGAAACACCTAAAATACAAGTATTATCTGAAAAGGAGTGAAAAATATGCAAAATACTGAAACAAACAGAATTGAATATAAACAACAATTAACTAATGATTTTGAACAAGAAGTTATTGCCTTTCTTAATTACAAAGAAGGTGGAATAATTTATGTTGGAATCAATAAAGAAGGACAAGCTGTTGGAATTGACAATATAGATTTAACGCAATTACAAATAAAAGACAGAATAAAAAACAATATAGGTCCATCAACTTTGGGATTATTTGATGTAACTGTGGAAACAATAGATGATAAAGAAGTAATAAAAGTTGTAATATCTAGTGGAACTGAAAAGCCTTATTATTTAAGAAAAAAAGGTAGAACTCCTGAAGGTTGTTATATAAGAGTTGGTAGCAGCAAAGAACAAATGACGGAAAGAATGATTGATGATATGTATGCTAAAAGAATAAAGGCTAATCTAAAGGAAATAGATTCTCCTAGACAAGAATTAACATTTAATCAATTAAAAATTTATTACGAAGAACATGGTTTAAAATTAAATGATAATTTTTTGCAAAATCTTGATTTACTAACAAGTGAAGGAAAATACAATTATAATGCCTTTTTATTAGCAGATGAAAATACCATATCTATAAAACTTGTTAGATATTTAGGAACGAATAAACTTGAATTATTAGAAAACTTAGAATATGGAAATAGATGCTTAATTACTGCTACCCAAAGAATATTAGATAGACTTGATGTTGAAAATACTACATATGCAAAAATAGAATATTTTGGTAGAAAAGAACAAGAAAAAATTGATAGTAAAGCTTTAAAAGAAGCTGTTATAAATGCAATCGTACATAATGATTATTCTTATGGTAATTCCCCTATTATAGAATTATATTCAGATAGAGTTGAAATTACTTCTGCTGGTGGACTTCCTCAAGAATTATCGCAAGAAGAATTTTTAGAAGGTGTAACAGCTCCTAGAAATAAAGAACTTATTAGAGTATTTAAAGATGTTGATTTAATTGAAAATATCGGCTCTGGTGTATTAAGAATTTTAGATGCTTATGATAAAAATTGTTTTAAATTTATGGATCATTTTTTAAGAGTTTCGTTTAAATATAGAGAGAATCCTTTTGAATATGATAATGATAAAACAAAAAATGATAAGATAAATGATAAGATAAATGATAAAGAAAAACAGATTTTAGATGTGTTAATTGATAATCAAAATGCAACAATACCAAAAATTAGTGCAATTACTAAAATATCTACTGCAACTGTTTCAAGATATCTAAAACAATTACAAGATAAACAAATAATTCAAAGAGTGGGTTCAAACAAATCAGGTTATTGGAAAATTTTATAATAACATTGATACTGCAAAAAAAGATAAATATTAGAAATTGTCCTTGTTTTGTGTCAATGATGTGAAATGCTTGAAATATAATCAATTTTATGGTATAATTATAGTATATTAAAACATTAGGAGGTTTCATTATGGCAAGAGTTTACACGTATACGCGGACATCGACCACTGAACCGGAGAACAATAACCCACTTGTTAGTTCTCTCACTCCACCCACACGGGATGAAGTAGTTGCTCAACTTGAAAAGCATTTTTCTGAACACAACAAAGATATGGTAACTCTTGAAGATATTTCAAAACTTGCTGATACAATTATCAAAGCATTTGATGAACTTCGAGATAAGCCATATGGTGGATTTGCAAAGTGTTGCCCAGAAAAGCCTAATCTGACTATAGAAATGTATCACAATGCGTGGACATTATCTGACAGAGAAAGGTATCCCGGAGACTATTCACCATTGACTATAATTCCTATCAAATGTTCAACGATTGACTTTTCAATGACAGTAATCACTAATACCAAGCGGATTTCGTTGGCTTATGTTAGCAAAGAACGCATGTTTTAAGCTACAAAAAGAGAAGCCCTATTGAATGTAGGGCTTCTCTTTTTTTGTAGTTTATTAATATTGATAAAAATAAAAAAAACAGTTTCAAAAATTTAAAATAATTTGATATTATTTATATAAATAAAATAAGTTGATTTTTATTTTGTTTATATGTTATATTTATAAATAATAATAGTTTTATAGAAAGTAGTTGATAATAGAATGGCATTTTTTTTAATACCAATAATTATTTTAATAATAGGAATAATAATATTTAATACAAAAAAATTAGAAACAAAACAAAATAGAGCTTTTTTATATATAGTAATAATTAATATAGCTATTATTTGCTTTTGTAGATTTATTTTTCCCGGAGGAAGTAAATATGGAGAAATTACAATTTATTTTTGGATAAATATAATTATTAATGTTTTCTTATTAATAATCTTATTCAATAAAAGAATAAAAATTAGTGTAAAATCAATTATTGCTATAATTACTATTTATTTATTGTTTACGATATTTATTCCAACATATAGATTAGAAGGTCATGAGCATAAATATATAAATGGAAATGAGAATATACAGAAATATATAGATTATTTTGATTGTTATGGCATAAAATTAAAAAGATCTTATAAATGAAATTGATTGATATTTGTATCATTTGCCTAAAGACTTATACTTGACTTAAACTGATTAAGATATAAAATTCTTAATTGTTTTTTCAAAATTTATAAAAAATGTTGAATATTATGTTGATTTATAGTATAATAATATTGTATCAATTTATTTTTTTATTAATTAGTGTGAGGTATTACTCTACTTTTAGTTTTTCATATAAAACCATTTACTACAATAAAGAGGAGGTTACCGTATGATAAGAGCTACAGATTGGTTTGAAGATCACTATGGTTGGGGAGATGTCATAACATTTCATTCAATTGAAGTAAATGGTGTGAGATTTCCATTAGAGAGTACTATTGAAATTCACCTTACAAATGGTTCTATCAAGCAAGGAAAAATTTCTTTTATTAAAGAAACTTCCGTTGATATTTTATCAGATGATGGCTATTGCCATCGCATACTTTTTACAAACGTGCAAAATGTTTGTTAATGTAACTAAGAAGTTTTTAGAGTTTCTACTTTAAGAACTTCTTTTTTGCATTTTTTACTATTTATTGCTATAATCATATTGTTATGGATAAAAAACAAAGATATAATCACATGGTGGCTGTATTTATTGTAGCTTAAAGGGTTCTAGTGACGCCCCAAAAGATATTTTGCTTGCTCCTTCTTGGAATAGCCATAAAAAATGGGTTTTAAATGAATTAGATAGAATGTTAAAAGAAGAAGATTTATGGCAAGGAAAATTTTATAAAACTACAGATAAGCCAATAAGAAGTTAATTATTATCTCTTATTGGCTTATTATTCTGTGCAATTGGATCTATTATTTGATATTTTCTTTCATAATCTTTCGTATCTTCATAAGCTTTATAAACTTCTGATTTATTTTTCTTTAAAAAATTGATAATTTGATATACATCAATCCATATTTGATTAACGCCATCTTTTTGTGATTCATCAAAAATAAGTTGCATTCCAAAATGCAAATGTGGAACATTGATATTATTTACATTTTCTTTTGTGCTATAGCCTGTCATACCTAAATATCCAATAACATCTCCTGCTTGCACAACTTTTCCTTCTTCCATATCTTTTGCATAAGGGTGATTTTTTCTTAGATGCGCATAATAGTAATATCTTTTTCCATCGAAACTACGAATGCCAACACGCCAACCTCCGTATTGATTCCAACCACAAGCCTCTACAATACCAGATTCCACTGCAATAATAGGAGTTCCAATCGAACCCATTAGGTCATTTCCTAAATGCACGCGCTTGTATCCATACGTTCTACTATTTCCAAAATCATCATAATGGCTAAAGCCATAATTTTTTGCTATTGGCAAAAAGGCTTTTATACCATATTTTTCTTTCCAAATTTTTGTGCCATCTTCTTGTAATGTTTCAATTTGATAGTTTCCAATAAATTGGCATAAAACTGCATTATACGCTTCTATGTAATAAGAATATAATTTCATATCTTTTGTGATTTCTTCCATGGTTTCTCCTGCCTTTAATCTTTCTACTACATTATCTAAATCTTTTTGTTTAAAAGATTCAAAGTTTCCACCATATTTGCTTGCTAAATAGGAAAGTAGTTCAATCCAGTTAAGTTTTATTTCTTGTTTTTTTGTGTGGGAATCTATATCTAATTTTGCAGTTTTTTCCATTAGTTCTAAAGGTACATTATAATCTACCCATTTTATATATGTTTTCTTCTCCTCTTCCCCCTCTTTTTCTCCACTAGCTAAAACAATTGAAGTAATAAAAAAGAAAGAGATTCCACATATAAAAAGTAGGCTTACAATTCCTATAATGATATATTGCTTTTTTATTTTTACTGCTTTTAAAACCAATACTTCCACCTCGCAATATAATTTATATTCAGTATTGCTCAAAAAAAGAACAAGGTTTTTGCCTTGTTCTTTCTATGAATTCATATTTATATTGAAATCATTCTTATTTTTTGTTTACTAAATCTTTTAAAGCTTTTCCTGCTTTGAAAACTGGAGCTTTAGAAGCTGGTATTTTGATTTCTTCTTTAGTTTGTGGGTTTCTTCCTTTTCTAGCTGCTCTTTTTCTTACTTCGAAAGAACCAAATCCAACAAGTTGAACTTTGTCTCCTTTTGCTAATGTTTCTGTTACTGCTTCAACGAAAGCGTTTAATGCTGCTTCAGCACCTTTCTTTGTGTCTCCTGTTTTAGCTGCGATAGCTGCGATTAAATCAGATTTGTTCATTTAAATTACCTCCTATAAGAACTATGTAGATATATGTTTTTTATCTACTACTAACATTATTCGCCAATGTTTTTCAAAATCCTTCTTTTTTTTCACTTTTTCTTTTTTCAAACCTTTACCGCCGTATGTTTTTGTGTTTCTCAATTCTTGAAATTGGCTATTTTACTGCTTTTTAAGCTTCTTTGTATAATCCAAATTTTTCTAGTATTTTGTATAACTTTTGTCCGTAAGGAATCATGAAGATTTCTTCTTTTGTAAAAATTTTGAATGCAATAATGGCTAATCCATATATTACAACAGCGACTAACATTGCAATTATTGTTGCCATTTTTCCTGCATTTATACCGCCAAGTAAGAAATATACAGCATAAGAACATATTCCCATAGCAGTAGTTGCTAATACAGGTTTTACAACAAATTTAGAAAAACTTAAGTCTAACTTCATATTTGCTCTTAATACATTAAATCCAATAAAGAATGCAACTGCATGGCAAACTACTGTTGCAAAGGCTGCCCCTGCTGCTCCGATTTCTGGAATTGGTACTAGAACTAGGTTTAATATACATTTTAAAGCAACTCCTATTAATAGTGCAATAGCAGGTGTTGTAATTTTACCAATTCCTTGCAAAGCTCCATTTACTGTTTGCTCTAGAACTGTAAATATAATAGCTAAAGAGCTTACTTGCAAAATAAAATCGCCATCTGGTGCATTAGGGAATAATAAGTTTAAAATTGGCCCGGCAAAAATAATCATTCCTACCATACAAGGAAGTCCTATTAACATAGTAACTAACAAAGAAAAAGAAACTCTTTTTGTTGCTGTTTTTTCATCTTTTTGCTCTCTTGCTTTGGTAATTGCTGGTACTAATGCAGTTGCAAAAGCTATATTAAACGATAATGGTAAAGATGTTAAGGTATCTACTTTTCCACTTAAAATTCCATATTGCTTTAGTGCTTCCCCTTCTGTTAAAAAGCTTTGCAGACCTCTTTTTACAGTAGTAGAGTCAATGTTTCTATTTATAGATGTTAATATTGCACTTAATGACATAGGAATTGATACTGATAAAATATTTTTTACTGTTTTCCAAATACTTTTTGTTTCATAGTTCTTTGAAGATACAATTTCTTTAGCTAAATCTTCTCTTCTCATTTTATAGAATATGTATAAATAGAAAAAGCTTGCCACTGTTGCTAATGTAGTAGCTAAATTTGCTCCTGCTGCCATTAAATTAGTATTAACACCTGAACAAATAGCAACAATTTCTACTACTAAAACTGTTAACACAGTTTTAAACAATTGCTCAACGGTTTGAGAATTAGCTGTTGCCTTCATGTTTTCTCTACCATTAAAATATCCACGAAATACACTTATAATAGATACAAAGAATATAGCAGGTGATAATGCTACTAATGTTAATTCTGCTTCTGGTATTGCAAGCCAATTATTAGCAATATAATGTGCTCCAAAGAATAGTAGCATAGTACCAATTAAACCAATTATAGCAAAGGTTCCAAATGCAATTTTAAATACTCTATGAGCTCCTCTATAATCTTCCTTTGCTACGTGCTGTGATACTAGCCTTGCTACTGCATTTGGCACACCTGTAGATGAAATGGTCAAAAGCAAAGCATAAATAGAAAATCCTGCACTATAGATTGCATTTCCTTCATCTCCAAAACCTTCGCGGTTGGTTAAATACCATTTATATACTAAACCAAGAAGTTTTATTAGCACTTGTGAAAACATTAGTGCCATAACCCCTTGCATAAAACTTTCCCCTTTTACTTTTTTTCTTTCTTTTTTCTTAATTCCTAACATTGTCTTTTCTTTTTGTCTCCTATCCTATTTTTCGTTTTTTCATAACCTTATTACAGATTATATGCATAAAATAAATATTATTCAAGTATTTTTTGATTTCTTATAAAAAATTATTAAAATAATGCTTTCAATATAATATAAAAAAACATAGAAAAATAGTTTTTTGTACTATTCTCTATGCTTTTTTGTTTTATTTTTATGCTGTTCTTTTCCACACGTGGACAGTTAATAGCTACAAATTCTAAAATCCATTCTTCACCCAAGTAACACTTGATTTAATATCAACAGCTGTTAAAGTAGGATCAGCAAAATTAGCTTGAGCTTGTATTCGATATTGATGAGAATCTATTGAGTACTTAATGTCCAAACATTACATTTTATATGTTTAAAAGCACACAATAAAAACTTATACAATAATACATAAATTCAACGTTATGTAGCATTTAGATTTAATTTACAGTGTTCCAAGTTACATTTGATAAAAGAGAGACATTTGCTAATTTATCTTGTGAAAAATTAGCTACGACTATAATATTATAAGTATGTCCGTTTTTCAGCCTTAAAAGTCATTTGAAGTGATGGATATCCATATTCTTTAGTATAATTTCCATTATAACCAATGTATTGATTCCAAGTCTCATCTTTTAAAGCAATTACAATAAGCTTATTTAAATCTGTTTCTTTAATATTGCACCAAGTAGATGCACTAACTAAGGTATCTTCACTTGCAGTATAAGTATAAAAAATAACTTCATTATTAAGTTTTATATTTTTGCTAAAATTTTTTCCAAAATTAGAGTACTTAAAACTATTTATCAAGGTGTCAAACTTTTTTGTAGATTCATCTAATGCACTTGTTAATTGCGTGTTTTTTGTTTTTTCACTATTTAAGTTTGTTTGTGCTTGTTGTAGCTGTGTTTTTAAATTTGCTACTTGAGTAGTTAAGTTTTTTACTTGACTATCTAATGCAGTTTTACTTTCTTCTAAACTTTTTATTTTTTCATTACTACTAGCCAATTCTGTTTCTTTTGATTTTAATTTGTCATTTAAATCGCTTATTTGCTCATCTTTTGCTTTTATATTTCCTTCTTTTTCTGCTACTTGTGTATTTAATGAATTTACTTGGCTTTGCAAACTTGTTATTTTGTCTTGTTTACTCTTTATATCTGCCTGGTCTTGTGCAACTTGTTGTGTTAATTCAGCTATTTCATCTTCTTTTTCTTGTATTTGTGCATTTGCTTGAGTTACTTGCCCTTGCAAGTCACTTATATTACTTTGTAAATCATTTATTTGCTTTTGTTTATTTTGTATATCTGCTTGTTTTTCAGCTACTTGCTCTGTTAGTTCATTTATTTTTCCTTGTTTTTCTTGTATTTGTGATTTTCCCTGTTTAACTTCTTCTTGTAATGTACCTACTTGTCCTTGTAAATCTTCTATTTGAGACTCTAAGTCTTGTTTTTGTTGTTCTGTACTTTGCAACTGTGTTTGCAAATCTTCTATATTCTTTGTCAATTCATCTATTGTATCTTGTAGTTCACCTATTGCTGGATAATTAAAATTATCTTCTTGTTCCATTTGAGTATACAGTTCATTCATTCTTGTTTGTTCTTCTATTTGTGCTAATTCTATATTCTCTTTGGCTTTCTTAGCCATTGTAAATAGGCCATTTTCACCTATTGTTAAGTTTAGGCTTATTCCTGCTAAAATTATTAAAACTATAATTGTTACTACTAGTGAAACTAATGTAACTCCACGTGGGTTTATATATAAAGAATTGTTTATTTTTTTATCTACCATTTTCATTGGCTTCCTCCTTCATTTCTTGCTTCTTCTTATTTTTTCATTATATATTTGAATTCGGTTAAGCACAATAAATTAGAACTTTTTAGCTAATAACTTTTTTACATAATTTCTTTCTACTATTTTTTCAGTTTTATTAACTTATAAAAATAATTATTTTATTCTATAATAATGTTTATTTTAGTATAAAATTGTGTTTTATGATATTCAAATTTGCTTTAATAGAAAAAAGATGTGCCTTACACTTAAAACACACCTTTTTACAAATTTATAGTTTTTCTATTTGTTCTTTGGTTAATCCTGTTATTTTTACTATTTTTTCAATTGATATATTTTCTTGCTTCAATTTTTTTGCAATTTCTATGGTTGCTTCTTTTAATCCGTTCTTTTTTTCCGTTTTTTTATTCCTTTTTGCTCTGCATTATATAATGCTGAATCTCTGTCTAAATCTGCACTTTGTCTATAGTCTAGTAGCGCTTTTAGTTCTTCATCTGCATATATTTCTTCTAATTCTTTTTCTACTTCATATTCTCTATGTTCTTCTGCTACTGTTACTGTTTTCGTGCAATATTCTAGTACTTTTAATAAGTTATATCACGTTATTTTTTGTTTGTAAATAGTTTTTATGTAAATTTTAATGTCAAAATTTCAAAATTTTCTCTAAAGTACTTGATTTTTTGCCCATTTTGTAGGATAATATAGTAGAATATTTTAATTTTTAGAAAGTGGTGAAAAACTTGAAGTATATAGATAAATTCTTGAAATTTTTAAAGACTGATAGAAATACCTTTGTAACCTATATATTAACCCTTCTATCTATTTACTTCATGATAGATAGAATTGTTGAAATGTTACTTATCATCTTCACTGGGGTTGGTTCTTCTTATTGGGGACCACTATTCTACACATTTGCTATTGCTTGTCCAGTGTTTGCTTTCTTATTTGGTTTTGCTTCCAAATTTGCAAGTTCTAACAAGATGAAATCTACATTGTTTAATTTATACGTTATTTGTTTATATACAATTACCATTTCTATGTTTGTGCAAGGAATTAACCGTATGATTTGGTATGGTCTTCTTTCTCTACCTGGCTACCCAGTACTTGCTACAGAGTTTTCAGAATTATTTAGACCTGCTTTATCATCTATTGCACTTTATTTACCATTAACAACAGCACCTGCATTATTTAATTTCTTATATAAGAAAGTTTATGACACACGTTTATTACAAGAATCTATTTGGGACTATGGTGGAATAAAATTAACTAATGTTACAGATGGTACAGGAGCATATTCTTGTGAAATGTTTATTTGTATGAATAAAGAAACTGGAAATAAAGAAATCATTCCGGAAAGTAGCCGTTTTAATCAATTCTTAGTAGTAGGTCCTTCTGGAACAGGAAAAACTTCTCTTGTATTTGAACCAATGGTAGCAAGAGATATTGAGAAAAAATATTTCTTCTATTCTACTTCAAAAGAAATGGGATATACTGCTTTAAAAACTGGAATTGCAACTTTAAATTGTCCTTACACTAACGATTATATTAATGAACATTTCAATTTAAATATGTTAGTTCCTACTCAAGGAAAAGAAAGTTTATATAAAACTTATATGAAGAAAATGATTTTAGGAGAATCTGGTGGTAAATATATTTACCGTACTTTAGGTCTTACTTCTATTTCTCCTGATTATGAATCAATTTCTCACATGATGGAAGTAGCTGAAAACTTCCACGTTCCTTATTATATTGTTGATCCAAATGATAGGAATTCAATTGGTTTAAATCCTTTTGTATATGACAATCCTTTAAAAGCTGCTGGTGTATTTGGTTATGTATTAAAGGCAATGTATCAAGGAACGTTAGATAATATAGATAAGGTTAATTTAGAAAATGATGCCATTGAGGCATTAGAAAATACTTGTACTATATTAAAAGCATCTTATCCAATTATTTATAAAGATAAAGATTATTTACCAACTTTGGAAGATGTTTTGAAATTATTTAGAAATATTGATGCTGTAGAAGACTTATGTAAAAAATTAGAAAATATACCTGAAATATCAGAAGAATATTCATTTCAATTACAGTATTTTAAAAAATATTTTTACCATGACTCTCCACGAAGATTACAAACAGAAAAAGCTTTGCAATATGCTTCTTCTATTTTCGAAAAGTTACTTCGTTATCCGGGTGTTAAAAATATTATTTGTAATAGAAATAATAATATTAATTACGAGAACGTATTAGAAAAAGGTGAAGTTGTTTTCTTATGTACTAGAAGGGGCGATTTAGGACCAAGCGTTCATAAAACTTTCGGACTATTCTTTATACTTCTAATGCAAAATGCTGTACTAAGAAGACCTGGAAATGAAAATACAAGAATTCCTCATTTCTTATATATTGATGAATTTCCTGAATTTATTTCCAAAGTTACAGAACCAATCTTTACACTATATAGAAAATACAAAGTTGGTACTACTATTTCTTCACAAACACTTGCACAACTTGGAAATGTTAGTGAGAAATATAAACAAACCATTTTATCAAATTGTATTAATAAACTTGTATTTGGAAATAACACTATTGAAGAAAATGCATGGTGGGAAAAAGAATTCGGAAATGTTCGCCAATGGAAATTTTCAAATACTTATGATACTGCAAAAGGTGAATATGATCCAAAATTATCAAACATTGCATGGGATTGGAAACCAAAATTTGCAGCTGATAAAGTAAGAGCTACTACCTTTAAATCTTGTTTATTTAAATATAAAAATAACAAAGGTGGTATTGAAGTAGTAGATGGAAAAATGGATTTTATGGATTCGAAATATAAAGAAGTACAACCAGATAAAAAATATGACTTTGAGAAATTTACCAATGGCATTGCAGAAGATCCAGAGCCTAAAAAGAAAACATCTAAGAGTTGGAAAGCAGAAGCTAACTTTAGTGAAGATGATAATGGAGATATAAACCCAATTCAAACAGATAAAGCTGATACTAACTTTTTATTTGACAACGAAGACGGAATTGTATTTGATTTAAAAAAAGGAAATCCAAACGGATAAAAAAAACATATCTATTAAATTCTAATAGATATGTTTTTTCGTTAAATTCCTAGCAACTTAACTTCTACATCTTCCATTTTGTATTTTTTCGTTTCTGGATCTTGTTTGAATTCTACTAATGTTTTGGCTAATGTTTCTTCGTTTTGTCTTAAATCTGTTGAAAAATACAATTTAATTTGTGGTATTTCTACTTGATTTACTATTATTGTTTTAAATGTTTCTGCCATATGTTTTTCATCTTCACAAATAAAAATTAATTGTGGCATAGAAGAAAATCCAGAATCTCCTGGTACAAAGTTTTGATAAAAGTCTTGATATAATCTCATTTTATCTACTAACTTTTTCTCCCATTCTTCTTCACGTCTTACTACTTCAAATACAAATTGTAATGCTTTTCCGTTTTTAGTAAGTTTTACTGAACCGCCTGTTGCTTTAAATATTTTTCCTGCCATTTTAGCGTTAATTGCAGGCTTTGGTACATAAGAATCGAATGCTTTTACTTTTCTTAAATAAGAAATAATTGTTTGATTTCCTGCTAATCTTTTCTTAATCATAGCAACTGGTTTTGTGTTGTCTGTTGGTTGCCATTTACAATCAATTCCTCTTGAATTTAATAGGTATTTTCCCATTTTTTCTAAACAATAAATACGATATATTCCTTTTCCTTCTTCTGAACTAAAATAGTATCTTGTTAGAATTTTTGTTTTTACTAATTGCTCTAGTTTATTATTTAATTTGTCCTGTGACTTTACATCTATTCCTTTCCATTGTAATAATTGGAATATTTGTCTTGATGTCATAAATTCAAATTCGTTCATTAGTTCTATGATAGCAAAGTGAATGTCTCCAATGTGACCAATGTTGATTTTGTGTATGATTTGATTCATTGATACATATCCATCTTTTCCATCAAATGTTTTTATTTCTCCTTCTCGAATTGCAAATGGTGAAATTTGCGCTTTAATTTCGTTATCTTCTACCATAATTTTTCCTCCTTATAAGATAATTATCTTAAATTAAAATACAACTATAAAACAAATTTTAACGGCAAAAGAATTTTAAAATTTGTTTTAAACAATAATTAATTTTACCTTCTTTTTATCAGGTATAATTTTTTTAATATAGACATTCACATTTTGTCCATATTCTATGCCGTCTTTATATTCGGCAAGTCCTACTAAGTTTGGCGTAAGCTCTACAAAGATTCCATTTTTTGATTTTTCTGTTTCTCTTGCAATGCCTACTACAGTGGAGCCTTCTTCAAATTTCTTTGCATTTTCTTCCCAAGAACCTAGTAACTCTTTATAAGATAGAAGGACTCTATTTGCCCCTCTATCTATTAATTTTACCATAAATTTTGCTTTTTGTCCAATTTTTAGTCTTTCTGAAGGGGATTTTATTCTTGCAACTGACATATCTTCAATATGTACTAATCCAGATAAGTGCTCTCCAAACTTTACAAAAGCGCCATATGGCTGAATTCCAGTTACAACTCCTTCTACTATTTGCCCTTCTTGTAATTTTTCTATTTCTTTTGTTTTTCTCTCTAAAGTATGAATATCTTCTGGTTTTATACCATTTACCTTAATTTTATATTCCACTTTTTTCTCATTCCTTTTCCTATGTATATCTAATTTGTATTTGCAAGTTTTTTCTTTTTTGATTATATAAATAATTTATTTTGTTGTAAATATTTTTCACTTAAAATTATTCGCGTATTTTTCACTTAAAATTATTCGCGTACTAATTTTTTTATTTTTTTTTAATCATTTATGGGTTAGATTTTTTATTTTTTCTTTTTAAATCATTCATGAGTTAGATTTTTTATTTTTAAATTATTCGTGCATTAACCCTTTTACTTCTTCTTTACTTAAATAACGCCACTGTCCTATTTTTAAATCTTTTACACTAATATTTCCTATTTTTGAGCGATGCAATGCAACTACTTTTTTACCTACCGCTTCACACATTTTTCTTACTTGCCTATTTTTTCCTTCATGAATTATAATTTCTAAACGAGAAATATTCTTTTCTTCGTCTATTTTTAGAATTTTAACTTTCGCAGGTTTTGTACGGTAACTTTCTTCTATTATAACACCTTGCTTTAACTTTTCTACTTCTTCATTAGTTACTTTTCCTCTTAATGTAACTGTATATGTTTTTTCTACTTCATGCTTTGGGTGTGTTATATGGTAAATGAAATTTCCATCATTTGTTAGTATTAATGCCCCAGAAGTATACATGTCTAATCTTCCTACTGGCAATAAGTTTTCGCCAGCATTTTTTACTAAATCTACCACTGTATTACGTTGAAACTGGTCTTTTACTGTTGTAACATAGTCAATAGGCTTATTTAATAGTACATAGGTCTTTTTTTCTTGCTTTTTTACTTCTCTTCCTTCAAATTCAATTTTATCTTTTTGGGGATTAATTTTTGTGCCAAGTTCTAATACTACTTTGCCATTTACTTTTACCTTTCCTTGAAGAATATATTCTTCTGCTTTTCTTCTTGAAGCAATTCCTTGGTTTGCTAGGTATTTTTGCAAACGTTCTAGTTCTTCCATTTTTGCTAATCATTCCTTTCCAAAGCACAAAATTTGTTCAATAATTTCATATTAAAAATACTTGATGCATTATATTAAATTATTTATTTCATAAATATCTAAATAAATCAAAATAGTCAAACTAAATTAATTATTTTGTAAATTTTTTAACTTTTTTAATTATTTTGCAAATTTTCTAACTCTTTTAATTATTTTGAAAATTTTCTAACTTTTTTAATTATTTTGAAAATTTTCTAACTTTTTTAATTATTTTGCAAATTTTCTAACTCTTCTATAGTTTTTTGAAAATACTGTGGAATGTTGGCTTCTAGGTTCATTTCTTTTCCTGTAGTAGGGTGTATAAACTGTAATTTTTGTGCATGAAGGCATTGCCCTTCTATTCCAAATTCGTTTTTTCCATTTGAATATACCATATCTCCTATAACAGGGTGCCCTATTTCCGCCATGTGTACTCTTATTTGATGAGTTCTTCCAGTGTCTATTTTTACTTCTAATAGAGTATAACTTGCTTTTTGCGTGGTATAGCGATTTATTACTTTAAAGTGCGTAATGGCTTCTTTTCCAGTTTTAGTAACTGCCATCTTTTTTCTATCTTTGGTGCTTCTTCCTATTGGCATGTTTATAGTTGCTTCATTTTCTGCAATGGTTCCTCTTACTAGCGCAATATACGTTTTTTTTACTTTTCTATTCTTTATTTGCTCTGATAGTGCAATATGAGTTTTATCATTTTTTGCAATCATAAGAAGACCTGAGGTGTCCTTATCTAAGCGGTGCACAATTCCCGGCCTTAACTTACCACCAATTCCTGATAAACTTTCTTTGCAATGCGCCATAACAGCATTTGCAAGAGTTCCGTCAATATTGCCATTTCCAGGGTGAACCACTAAGCCTTTTTGCTTATTTACTACAATTAAATCTTCATCTTCATATACTATGTCTAGTGGAATTTCTTGTGGTTCTAATTTGACTTCTTTTGGAGGTTCTATTTCTATTTGTATTTTATCTCCTATTTGTACTTTATATGATGTTTTTTCTATTTTTCCATTTACTGTTATTTTTTTGTCTTCTAATAATTTTTGTATCATGCTTCTTGATAAACCTATATTTTGTTTTGCAAGATAAGCATCTAGTCTCACTTTTTCTTCTACTGCAATGATTTCTTTTATCAATTTAATTTCCTCCAAATTTTAGGTTATGTACTTTTTTTCGTATTTATGCTATATTAGGTTATTATTTTTTTCCTGTATATTTGTGCTATATTAGGTTATTATTTTTTTCCTGTATATTTGTGCTATATTAAGTTATTATTTTTTTCCTGTATATTTGTGCTATATTAGGTTATTATTTTTTCCTGTATATTTGTGCTATATTATACTATTATTTCTATCATGTATATTTAGTTTATACATCTCTTTCATAAATAGTGAAGTTATCATCTTTATATAGTTGTTTATAATTTTTATCTCTTGATAAAAACATGTTTAATTTTGAATTATTTACAACTATTACGTGTGTAACATCATATTTTTCAAATTTAGTTTCATAATAAGTAGAAATAGAAGAAATATTGATGTAATCTGAAAAGATGTCTCTTCCTTCTTGTTCCGCTGTTTTATTAAATTCTGGCGCATATAAATCTGCTCTTGAGTCAATAAATACTGGAATTCCTCTAAATAATAAATAACTTCCATAGTTGTACTCATTATATAAGTGCATGTTTTCTACATCTAGGTTTTCTAGTATCCATGTAGATGCATCTATTGGATATTTTGTTGGACTTACAAATTTTTCTTTTAATTTTGGTTTTATTATTATTATGCAAATTAGTATGACGATTGTGAGTGTAAAAATTTTTCCTAAAATTGTAGTCATAAGCCCTATGAAGATTTCGCTTCCTTCTTCATCATATTTGTTAAATAGATATTCTATCCATTTTGCAAATATTGGCATTCCTATAAGGAAGAATAGTGATACTTGCCTTCTTGTCATGAAACTTAAATAGATAAGACCTGCAATCATAAATAAATCATGTAGTTGAATTTTTACTTTGCTAAAAATTAGAACTGCTAAAACGATAGCAAGTGCAATCATCATTTCTTTATCATTATATAGTGTAAGTGGTAAGTGCTCACTAATGCTTTTTGTAGTGTTTCCTTGCATTGTTTTTACTAAATATGTATATGGTGCATCTTTTAGCGGTGTTAATAATCCTGTAAATGCACATATTATCATGATAAGTATAAGCCATTTTACTGCTTTATTTTTTTCTATTTTTAGTTTGAATGGATTAGCTCTTTTTTCTTTTTTCTCTTCTACTATTTTTTCTTCTCTTTGTTTTTGCAATGTATAATTTTGTTTTTTAGTTTCTAATTTTTTTTCTAAAATTTTTCTCTTTTCTGGTTGTTGTTCTTTTTCTAACTTTTTCTCTAATTTTTTTATTTTATGACTGTAGTTAAAATCAATGCATCTTAAAATTAGATTAGCTTCTAATATGCTACTAATTACATATTCTACTATATATGGTAAGAATAAAACAAAGAAGAATGGCCATACAGCAACATGTAAGTTAGCTATTGCAATAGAAATTAGTATTATTCCTAGTGCATATCTTTTCTTTTTCGTTTCTAAGAAGCTTTCTATCATAAAAATTGTTAGTATAAATAAAATAAATGTTACGAGCTGTGCACGTGCAGCAACAAAGTCTTTTAATAGATATATTGATATCATTGTAAGGAAAAATGAAATAAGTGGATTTTTGCTTACTTTATTAATTGTAAGGTAGATAACAAGTCCTAATAAACTAGATAAAATAAGTGTAGAAATATATATAAATAGCATTCCTCCTTCTTCTAGTCCTGTCATTTCCCCTAGATGATAAATTAAATAAATTCCTGTATCATAGGCCCAGTGCGGATATGTATATGGTAAATCTTCATGCCAAGAGAATGGATCTTTCATATCAATTCCTTGGTTTACAATGTGTTCTCCTATTCTTATAGTGTAAAATGTGTCATTTTGCAATGTAACTGGTGTAATTGCAAAACTAAGTAAAATAATACATATAATAGCCAATATGTGAAATTTTGTGTGCTTTTTTTTCTCTTCTATATTCATTGAGTTTCTTCCTTTCTTAAGGCACTGAGTTTCTTCTAATGCTTTAATTATTATATTTTTTTATGTTTTAGTTATTTTTTATGATTTTTTGCAATGTTTTTATTATTATATATAATTTTTTTGCAATGTTTTATTATTATATATAATTTTTTTGTAATGTTTTTATTATTATGTATAATTTTTTGCAATATTTTTATTATTATATATAATTTTTTTTGTAATGTTTTTATTATTATATATAATTTTTTTATTGCTTGTATTATATAATAAATACCTTGCTAAGTGCAAGGTATTTCATTTAAATATATTCATTTATTTTTTTGTCGTTTTCTGCTTATTTTTGTCTTACGATTTTTCTTGCTTTTTATACATTTACATAATATAATATGCTTACCTCTTATTTTTAAGAGAGTTTCTTAGGAAAGGAGGTAGTTCTTTATGGGTAAAATCATAAAGATATTTGCACTATTGTTAATTTATCTCATACTAAAATGTTTTGACTGAATTATAATACATAGTGCAAAGAGAATGAAAAACCACGAGGTCTAAGCTCGTGGTTTTTCTAGTCCTTTATAGACTAATCATAAAGATTTTTATACTTATATATTACTCTAATTTTGTAACAATGTCAATAGATTTTTTGAAAAATTTTTCCAATTTTATCCATTAATTTGTTTTGCTACTTCCTCGGCAAAGTTTTCTTCTCTTTTTTCTAAGCCTTCACCTTTTTCAATTCTAGCAAATCTTATAATTTTTGCTCCTTTTGATTCTACCATTTTGCCTACTTTTTCATCTGGATTTTTTACAAAAGCTTGCTCTACTAGACAAATTTCTCCATAGAATTTTCCAATTCTTCCTTGTACCATTTTTTCTGCTATTTCAGCTGTTTTTCCTTCATTCATAGCTTGTGCTTTTAAAATTTCCATTTCTTTTTCTACTCTATCTTGTGGTACAGAGTTTCTGTCTAAATATTCTGGTCTTGCAGCTGCAATTTGCATACATACATCTTTTGCAAGTGCTTCGTCTGCATTTTCCATTTCTACTAATACAGCAATTTTTCCATCACCATGGATATATGTTGCTACCATTCCATTTTGTGTTTCAAATCTTTCAAAACGACGAATTGTCATATTTTCTCCAATAGTTGCAATTTTAGATGTTAATACATCTCCTACAGTTTTTCCTGCTTCTACTATTGATTCTTGTGCTAATAGTTCTTCTACATTTGCTGGATTCTTTTCAGCGATTTGCTTTGCAACGTCTGCTACAAATGTTTTGAATTCTTCATTTTTAGCAACGAAGTCTGTTTCTGCATTAACTTCTACTACAACACCTACTTTTTTGTTGTCTGTAATATATGCTGCAGCTAGTCCTTCTGCTGCAATTCTTCCTGATTTTTTAGCAGCTTTTGAAAGTCCTCTTTCACGCAATAATTCAATTGCTTTTTCTTCGTCTCCATCTGTTTCTGTTAATACTTTTTTGCAGTCCATCATACCTGCACCTGTTTTTTCTCTTAATTCTTTAACTTGGCTTGCTGTAATCATTTTTATTCCTCCCTTTTTTCTATACATGGAACATTTTACAAGATATGTTCCTATTTTTTCATTTTTACTTTTTACCAATGTTCCTTGGTACTATATTTTTCGTTGACTTAAAATAGTCTATTTACTAGCATTTATAAAATAACTTTTTATAAATGACTTTCTATTACAGAAAAAAGAGTAGAGCAGATAAAGGCTCTACCCTTTAAATTTTCTATTCTTCTGTAGCTTCAGCTTCTTCTACTACTTCTTCGATACTTTCTACTTCTTGTTTTACTACTTCTTCTGCCATATCAGTATCCATAGATTCTCCTTGTCTTCCTTCAATTATTGCATTTGCCATTGTGTCAGCAATTAGTTTTACTGCACGAATTGCATCATCATTTCCTGGAATTGGGTAATCTAAATCTTCTGGATTGCAGTTGGTATCAATTAAACCAACTACTGG
The DNA here is from genome assembly GCA_947599825.1 of uncultured Clostridia bacterium. Lineage (GTDB taxonomy): Bacteria > Bacillota > Clostridia > TANB77 > CAG-508 > UMGS1663. The sequence continues at coordinate 4,573 of CANQFS010000024.1, read as the reverse complement.
AATTCCTAATTTTTTTGCTTCTAAAATTGCAATTCTTTCTTTTTTAGGATCTACTACGAAAATTACTCCTGGAATTTCAGTCATTTCTTTAATTCCACCTAAGTTTTTCTCTAGTTTTTCCATTTCTTTTCTTAGAAGAATTACTTCTTTTTTAGGTAGTACATCAAATGTACCATCTTCTTGCATGTTTTCTAATTCTTTAAGTCTTTCTACTCTTTTACGAATTGTTCCAAAGTTTGTAAGCATTCCACCTAACCATCTTTGGTTAATGTAGTACATACCACTTTTTTCTGCTGCTTCTTTCATACATTCTTGGGCTTGCTTTTTAGTTCCTACAAATAGAACTGTTTTTCCCTCTTCTGCTTGTTCTTTCATGAAGTTATAAGCTTCATCTAATTTTTTTGATGTTTTTTGTAGATCAATAATGTGAATTCCATTTCTTGCTTGGAAAATATATTCTGCCATTTTTGGATCCCATCTTCTTGTTTGATGTCCAAAGTGAACACCAGCTTCTAGTAATTGTTTCATTGCAACTACTGCCATTTTTTATTCCTCCTTTTTGTTATTCCTCCACTTTCTTTCTAGCATTGAAAAAGACTTAAATTTTTAATATTTAAGCACACTTTTTTAATTACAGAAAGTGTGTGTATTTTTAACGCTTTTTATCATACCACAAAAACCTTAAAAATGCAAGCGTTTTATGAAATTTTTTAATTTTAGGTTATTTCTTGACAAATATACATAATATTATTATAATAATATTATCTAAAATTTTATAAATGGAGGTAGAAGCCATGTATACAAAATCAAATAAAGCAGAAATTTTGAAAGAAGCACATTTCATCGTGGATTATGCTGCTACTATCCGGGCTACAGCCAAATATTGTGGCACTCCAAAATCAACTGTTCATTACAATGTAACAGAACAACTATGGCATATTTCTCCTGCTCTTGCCGTAAAAGTACGGAAAGTACTGGATAAAAATATGGAAGAAAGAGCAATACGGGGTGGAATGGCTACAAAAGAAAAGTATCGCTTATTAAAACAAAATAAGTAAAAAAATCAAGGTGCTAAATTTAGCACCTTGATTTTTTTCGTAGTAATATATCTACATATTTCCATAGTAACTATCTATTAAAATTTGTTTTAATTCTTCTACTAATGGAAGTCTTGGGTTTGCTGTAGTGCATTGGTCTTCAAATGCTCTATCTGCAAGCATATCTACTTTGCTTAAAAATTCTTTTTCATCTACTCCTTGCTCTTGGAAAGATTTTGGAATTCCTAAATCTGCATTTAATTTCTTAATTTCTTCAATTAAAGAATTAACTCCTTCTTCGTTTGTGTATGCTGGGAAGTTCATTCTTCTTGCTAAATCTGCATATTTTTGGTCTGCAATAAAATATTCATATTTAGGGAAAGATACAAATTTTGTAGGTTTACTTGCATTATATTTTATTACATAAGGAAGTAAAATAGCGTTTATTCTTCCATGTGGAAGGTGGAACTCTCCTCCTATTTTATGAGCTAGAGAGTGGTTTACTCCTAAAAATGCGTTGGTAAATGCCATACCTGCTATTGTACTTGCATTGTGCATTTTTTCACGTGCATATTGATTGCTTCCATTGTTGTATGCTTCTCTTAAATTTTTAAATACTAATTCAACTGCTTTTTCTGCTAAACCATCTGTATAGTCTGATGCCATGTTAGAAACATAGGCTTCTATTGCGTGTGTTAAAACGTCCATACCAGTGTCTGCTGTTATTTTTTGAGGAAGACTCATAACTAAGTCTGGGTCAATAATTGCTACATCTGGTGTTAATTCATAGTCTGCAAGTGGATATTTTTTGTTTAATGTTTTATCTGTAATTACAGCAAAAGATGTAACTTCTGAACCTGTTCCTGATGTAGTTGGAATAGCTACCATTTTTGCTTTTTCTCCAAGTGTTGGGAATTTATAAGTACGTTTTCTAATGTCCATGAATTTTAGTTTTAAGCCTTCTACATCTGCTTCTGGGTGTTCATAGAATAGCCACATTCCTTTTGCAGCATCTATTGGGCTACCACCACCAAGGGCAATAATAACATCTGGCTTAAATTCATTCATCATTGCAACACCTCTTTTGATGGTATCAAAAGAAGGGTCTGACTCTACATCTGAAAAGATTTCAGAGTGTACATATTCGTTTCTTTTTCTTAAATGATATAAAATTTTATCTACATAGCCAAAATCTACCATAGATTTATCTGTTACAATAAATGCTCTTGAGATATTTGGCATTTTTTCTAAGTAAGCAATTGAACCTGCTTCAAAATAAATTTTATTTGGTACTTTGAACCATTGCATATTAACTCTCCTTTTCGCTACTTTTTTAATATTTATTAAGTTTGCACTTGACACATTTGAAGTTGTGGAATTTCCGCCAAATGTACCACATCCAAGTGTTAATGATGGTAAATTGGTGTTGTAAATATCTCCAATTGCTCCGTGTGTTGAAGGAGAATTTACAATAATTCTTCCTACTTTTACTGTTCTTGAGAATTTTTCAATGGTTTCTTTATCTTCTGAGTGAATTACGGCAGAATGTCCTAAGCCTCCAAATTCAATTAATTTTTCTGCTAGTTCAATTCCTTCATCTGCATTTTCTACAATGTAATATGCAAGAACTGGACTTAATTTTTCTTTTGAAAATGGATATTCAATTCCAACTCCGTTTTCATGTAATACTAAAACTTTGGTATCTTGTGGAACTTCAATTCCTGCTCCTTTTGCAATATGATATGGACTTTTTCCTACAATATCTGCATTTAGGGCACAACCCTTTTCTTCTATAAACATACTATTTCTTAATTTTTGTGTTTCTTCATCACTTAAGAAATAGCAACCTGCTTCTTTCATAAGTTTTTCAAATTCTTCGTGAATTTCTTTATCTACAATAACTGATTGCTCTGATGCACAAATCATTCCGTTATCAAATGACTTAGATAAAACTAAATCATTAACTGAAGTTTTCAATTTGGCTGTTTTATCAATATAGCAAGGCACATTTCCAGGACCTACACCTAAAGCTGGCTTTCCACATGAATATGCCGCTTTTACCATACCTGTTCCACCAGTTGCTAGAATTAAATCTACACCTGGGTGGTTCATAAGTGTGCTAGTTGCTAAGATTGATGGTTCCTCAATCCATAAAATGCAGTTTTCTGGTGCACCTGCTTTAATAGCCGCTTCTTTTACAATTTCTGCTGCTTTTACACTACATTTTTGTGCTGATGGGTGGAAACCAAAAATAATTACATTTCTTGTTTTAGCCGCAATAATAGATTTAAACATCGTTGTAGATGTTGGGTTTGTAACAGGAGTTACACCTGCAATAACACCAATTGGCTCTGCTATTTCTTCATAGCCTTCTTCTTCATTTTCATTAATTACACCAACTGTTTTATCATATTTTATACTATGATAAATATATTCAGTAGCAAACATATTCTTCGTGATTTTATCTTCATAAATACCACGATTAGTTTCTTCTACTGCTAATTTTGCAAGTTCCATATGGTGCTCTAGCCCCGCCATAGACATTGCCTTTACAATGTTATTTACTTGCTCTTGATTTAACTTTTTATATTCTTCTGATGCTATTCTTGCTTTTGCTACTAAGTCGTCAATCATTTGCTTTACTCTTGCTTGCTCTTCTTCTGTATTTTCTGACATACACTTCATCCTTTCTTTGGTTTAGGTACCTTTAGGGACGTTAACCTCTGCATAAGTTATGCTCTTGCGTCATCTATCCCTTTTGGTAACTTTTATTTTTTAAATTTGCTCTTATGTACCTTTTGGAAACGTCCCTAATGGTACATTTTATTTCTCTTCTATTATATAGTAACTTTAAAAAAAGTCAACTATTTTTCGTCGACCTTTTTCTTGTATTTTTGCAAAGTATTATATTAAATGTAATTCATAATATAGCATCAAGTCAGAAAAAAGTGAAACTTTTCACTTTTTTCGTATCAAAAATGTGAAATATTTCACTTTTTACTATATTTATTTCTTCCTCTGTTAGTTTTTGCACACGGTACATCTGTCCAAATAACTCTTGTTGCTCTTTAGATAATTCTCTTGTTAAATCACAATATTCTCTTACAAACATTTTTCCTTTCTTTTTTATATACAATTTTGTACAAGATATTTTATATTTTATTAATATCAATTCCTAATCTTTCAAAGTTTTTATTGACATTTTGCATGTTTCGATACATGCCATTTTGAAGTTCGTATGCATAACTCTCTTCTTCTATATTTTTTTCTTTATCTTCTAACTCTTTTTCAATATTGTATGGCACTCTAGCAAATGTATAATAGATTTCTCCTTTTTCTTCTTTTTCATTTTCGTTTCCTTCTAATATTACATAATTGCTACAAGTAGTTTCTAATACATCTCCATCTTTTTGCTCATTTCTTATGGTATCAAAAGAATTTCCAACACTTCCAGCATTAATTAAAGTTCTATTATAAATTTTATCCATATATTGATGATGAATATGCCCATACACTACTACATCTGCTGTTTTATT
>CANQFS010000023.1 GCA_947599825.1 uncultured Clostridia bacterium | reverse complement strand
ACACCTGCTAGAATCAATAAAAAGAGTATTGATTTTTCAAAAATGGAAATACAAGAAGGAGATAAAAATCCAGAAGCATTTTCATTTGAAGACAAAATTGATCCAAATGTAGAACAATTACCTTGCTATTTAACATATACAAATGAAAAAACACACGAAATTATTCGTGCTAACTTGCATCGTTCTCCTTTATATGGAGGAGAAATAAAAGGAACAGGACCACGTTATTGCCCATCAATTGAAGATAAAGTAGTTCGATTTGCAGATAAAGAAAGACATCAACTTTTTGTAGAGCCAATTGGAAGAAATACAGACGAAATGTATATTCAAGGAATGAGTTCTTCTCTTCCAGAAGACGTACAAATTGCAATGTATAGAACTATTCCAGGACTTGAAAATGCAGAATTTACAAGACCTGCATATGCTATTGAATATGATTGCATAAATCCAGCAGATTTAAAACTTTCTTTAGAATATAAAAAAATAGAAGGATTATTCTTTGCAGGACAAACAAACGGAACATCTGGATATGAAGAAGCAGCCTGCCAAGGGTTAATGGCAGGAATTAATGCAAGTTTAAAATTAAAAGGAAAAGAACCTGTCATTTTAGATAGAACACAAGCATATATTGGAGTTTTAATTGATGATATTGTTACAAAAGGAACAAATGAACCATACAGAATGATGACATCTCGTGCAGAATATAGACTTTTATTAAGACAGGACAATGCAGATTTAAGATTATTAGAAATTGGATACAAAGTAGGATTAATTTCAGAAGAAAGATACAAAAAATTCTTAAAAAAGAAGAAGCAAATTGAAGAAGAAATAGAAAGAGTAAGAAAAACAATTATCAAGCCAACTAAAGAAGTAAATGAATTTTTAAAAGAAAATAATTCGCCAGAAATTACAACAGGAATTAGTTTAGCAGATTTAGTAAAAAGAACAGAATTAACTTATGAAATCTTAAATAAAATAGATCCATTAAGACCAAACTTAGAAGAACAAGTAACAAAAGAAGTAGGAATTGAACTAAAATATGAAGGATATATTAAACTTCAAGCACAACAAGTAGAAAAATTTAAAAAATTAGAGCAAAAATTATTACCAAAAGACATCAATTATGAAGAAATAAAAGGACTTCGTATTGAAGCAAGACAAAAATTAAATAAAATTAAGCCAAATTCTGTAGGACAAGCATCTCGTATATCTGGTGTTTCGCCAGCAGACATATCAGTGTTACTAATATATTTAGAAACATTTCAAAATAAAAAAAGAAAGGAAAATAGTTAAAAACATGGATTTTACTATATTTTCACAAGAATTAAAAGAAAAAGCAAAAAAAATAGATATTATATTAGAAGAAAAACAAGTAGAGCAATTTTATAAATATATGAATTTATTATTAGAATGGAATGAAAAAATAAATTTAACAGCAATTACAGAGCCAAAAGAAATAATTTTAAAACATTTTATTGACTCTTTAACTATTCAAAAATATATAAAAGAAGAACAAAAAGTAATTGATGTAGGCACAGGTGCGGGATTTCCGGGAATTCCAATATCTATTATAAAAAATGAAACAAAAATCACATTACTAGACTCGTTAAATAAAAGAATTAATTTTTTAAATGAAATAGTTTCTTCTTTGCAACTAAAAAATATAAAAACAGTACATGCAAGAGTAGAAGAATTTGCAAAAAACAAAAAAGAAAGAGAAAGTTATGATATTGCTACTTCAAGAGCAGTAGCGCCATTAAATATATTATTGGAATATTTACTTCCTTTGGTAAAAGTAGGAGGCTATTGCATTTGCATGAAAGGTTCAAGCATAGACGAAATAAAAGAAGCAGAAAATGCATTAAAAATATTAGGTGGAGAAATAGAAAAAATAGAAAATATAAATCTTCCAGATAGTGATATACAAAGAAATATTATTGTAGTAAAAAAGGTAAAACAAACACCTTTAAAATATCCAAGAAAGCCTGGAACACCAAGCAAAGAGCCAATTATATAAAATAACAAAAAAAGTCAACAAATATTGTAATATTTATTGACTTTTTTTTATTATTTTTATATTATATTTATACTGAAAGAAAAAAAGATGGAGGTAATTTTCGTGGGAAAAGTAGTAGCAATAGCCAATCAAAAAGGTGGAGTAGGAAAAACAACAACAGCCGTTAATTTAAGTACAATTTTAGCAAAAAAAGGAAAAAAAGTATTAATGATTGATACTGACCCACAAGGAAATGCAACAAGTGGGCTTGGAATAAATAAAAACGTCAATTTTTCTGTTTATGATGTCATTATAAACGACATAGAAATTGATAATACAGTTCAACAAACTAATATAAAAAATTTAGAAGTATGTCCATCTAATATCAATTTAGCAGGAGCAGAAGTCGAATTAGTTTCTATGATGTCAAGAGAGCAAAGATTAAAAGAAAAAATAGATAATCAAAAAGACAAATATGATTATATTATTATAGACTGTCCACCATCATTAGGACTAATTACATTAAATGCATTTACTGCTGCAGATAGTGTATTAATTCCTGTACAATGCGAATATTATGCATTAGAAGGCTTAGGACAATTGTTAAATACTATCAATTTAGTAAAAAAACATTTGAATAAAGAATTAAAAATTGAAGGTGCGTTACTTACTATGTTTGACATTAGGACAAATTTATCAAATCAAGTAGTACAAGAAGTAAATAGTTATTTTGAAAATAAAGTATACAAAACAGTAATTCCTAGAAATGTAAAACTAAGTGAAGCACCAAGTTATGGAATGCCAATTTCGGTATATGATGCGAAATCAAAAGGAGCAAAGGCTTACGATAAATTTGTAAAAGAATTTCTAAAGAAAAATGAAGAATAGATAAGGAGGAAACAATAAAATGGCAAAAAAAACAGGTTTAGGAAAAGGTCTAAACGCTTTATTTACAGATAATTCCGTAGTAGATGAAATAAAAGAAGAAAAACAAGATGGAGAAAAAATCGAAAAGATAAAAATCATTGATATAGAACCAAATCGTAATCAACCAAGAAGAAATTTCGATATGGAGGCTATTGAAGAACTAGCAGAATCAATAAAAATTTATGGAATAATCCAACCAATTATAGTAACTAAAAAAGATAAATATTATGAAATCGTAGCAGGAGAAAGAAGATGGAGAGCAGCAAAAAAAGCAGGGCTAACAGAAATTCCTTGTATAATTAGAAATGATGACGAAAGAAGATCAAAAGAAATAGCATTAATAGAAAATATACAAAGAGAAGATTTAAATCCAATTGAAAAAGCAAAAGGTTTTAAGCAATTAATAGATGAATATGGATTAAAACAGCAAGAATTAGCAGATATTATGGGAATGAACAGAAGTACAGTAACAAATTGCTTACGTATATTAAATTTAGACCCAAGAGTTATAGAATTGGCAATAGAGGGTAAACTAACAGAGGGACACTGCCGTTCACTTCTTGGTTATGAAGACCCAGAAATACAATATAAAATGGCATTAAAAATTATTGAAACAGGACAAACAGTAAGAGATATAGAAAGAAATTTAAAAAATCAAAAAAATGTAAATAAAAATAAAAAAGAAGATAGAAAAAAATATGAAGCAATTTATAAAGACATTGAAAATCGTTTTCAAGGATTTTTTGGTACAAAAGTGAAGTTAGATGCAGGAGTAAAAAGTGGTAAAATAATCATAAAATACTCATCTAATGAAGACTTAGAAAGAATTTTAGAGTTAATTAATAAAGATTAAGTAAAAATTTATAAAAAATATTTTTCTATTATTCTGAAGGACTTCTCAAGTAAAGCAAGAAAGGAAGCAATTTTAATATGGAAGAGATTTTAAATTTTATAAAAACAGATACTTTTTTTATTAGTTTAATTGTTATTATTTTCATACTATTCATCTTATATATAGCAAACACAATTAAGTTATCTAAAATAAGAAAAAGTTATAAAGAATTTATGAAAAGGCTTGGAAATGGCAGCAATATTGACGAAATGTTAAGAGAATATATAAAAAAAGTGGACACAGTTGAGCAAGAAAATCAAAATCTAATAAATAATAGCAAGCAGATAAATAAAAATGTAGATAGATGTTTTCAAAAAATAGGCTTAGTAAGATACAATGCTTTTAAAGATGTAGGTAGTGATTTAAGTTTTGCATTAGCAATTTTAAATAATGAAAATGATGGAATTGTATTAAATGGCATATATTCAAGAGAAACATCAAATATTTATGCAAAACCAATAAAAAACGGAGAATCTACTTACACACTATCAGAAGAAGAAAAAGAAGCAATAAAAAAAGCAATAAATAAAGAGTAAAAAAGGGATAAAATAGAAGAAATATGAACAAAATAGAAGAGGGTAAGCCTTTTTCTATTTTTATTTTACAGATAAAAAGAAAAAATAAATAAGAACATATTAAAAATACTAGAGATATCTATTGACAGAATAGCTAAAAATATGTTAATATATTATTGTTGCAATAAAAATAAGCAACAACCAAGTGCAGAGGTGGTCGAGTTGGTTTATGGCACCAGTCTTGAAAATTGGCGTGCGTTTATAGCGTACCGTGGGTTCGAATCCCACCCTCTGCGCCATATTTTATTTTTGGAGGCGTACCCAAGTGGTTGAAGGGGACTGTTTGCTAAACAGTTAGGGTTCGTTAAGGGCCGCGGAGGTTCAAATCCTCTCGCTTCCGCCAGAAAATACAGTAAAAATATATTACTGTATTTTTTTTTATAAGAAACAAAGAAATAAAAAATATAAAATAAAGATATTAAATAAAAAATATAAATAAAAATAGAAAATAGAAAATATTAATAAAAATATTAAAATAAAAATTATGAAATAAATTGTAAAATAAATTATGAAATCAAAATTATGAAATTAAATATAAAAAAATATGGAATAAAATGTGAAATAAAATATATGAAATAAAAATATGAAATAAAAATATGAAATAAAAATATGAAATAAAAATATAAAATAAAAGTATGAAATAAAAATATAAAATAAAAATATAAAATAAAAATATGAAATAAAAATATGAAATAAAAATATATGAAATAAAAATATATGAAATAAAAATATATGAAATAAAAATATGAAATAAAATATAAATAAATTATGAAATTAAAATTATGAAAAAATACAAAATAAAGTAATAAATAAAAAGTAAAAAATACATACAAAAAAAGTTAAATATTATTTTATTAATAATAAAAATAGAAGAACATTATGAAGGAATAGTGATATAAGATATCCAAAAAGATATAAAATTATAAAATCTCAAAAAAGAAGAAGAAAATAAATATATGTATATGATAGAAAAAATTAGAATTATAGATATATCGTTTTATATATAGAAAATTGTCAAAAAGAAAATATAAAAAGAAGAAAAGAAAGATAAAATAATATAAAGATTTAATTGGTTATAATAGAAAAAAGTATTAAAAAAGCTAACGGATAAAAGAAAAAAATAAAAGATGAAGAAAATGAATAAAACGTAAACATAAAACCAAAAATAAATAAATAATTGAATAAGATAAGATAGTAAATTTGACAAAATAGCAATACAAAAGATAGTATATAAAGCTGATAAAATTACAAATGGATTAGAAAGAAATAGAATTGTATTATTAATAACTAAACGAAAGAAGAAAACGGAGAGAAGAAAGACTATAAAAAAATTAAAAAGAAAATGAAAAAGTAATATAAAAAAAGAAAAGATAATTATAAAAATATAAAATAAAATTTTATAATCCTTTATAATAAATTATAAAAGAATAATAAAATATAAAAGTTAAAAATAAAAATAAAATTAAAAATTTTAAAAATAAAAAAGTAAAAATATAAAATATAAATAAAAAAATATAAACCAAAATAAAAATCTAGAAAAATAAAAAATAATAAAAATATAGAATAAAAAAATTATAAACAAAAAATAAAAAATAAAAATAAAACAAAAAATTTAAAAATGAAAAAGGCAAAAATATAAAAATAAAAAATAAAAATTAAAACCAAAAAATAAAAAAAATAAAAAAGACAAAAAATAAAAATAAAAAATGAAACAAAAAAATTAAAAAATAAAAAAGACAAAAATATAAAAATAAATATAAATATAAATATAAAAATAAAATTAAAAATTTGAAAAATAAAAATATAAAAATATAAAATATAAAATATAAAAATCAAAAAATTAAAAACAAAAAATAAAAATTAAAAAAATTCAAAAAACAAAATTAAAAAAACAAAAATATAAAAATATAAAAATATAAAAATTAAAAACTAAAAATTTAAAAAATAAAAAACAAAAATATAAAATAAAAAATATAAAATAAAAAATATAAAATAAAAATATAAAAAACAAAATATAAAATAAAATTAAAAATAGAAATTTGGAAAAATAAAAAAGGACAAAATATAAAAGTAAAAGATTATAAAAAACACAAAATGAAAATAAAAAAATTAAAAACAAAAAAAGAAATATAAAAATAGCAATAAAAAAATAATAAAAAATCTAATTATAAATAATCAAAAAAACATAAAGCAAAAATATAAAAAAGAATGAAAAAATGGTAAGCAATATTATGTTTAATAAGTAACAAAAAATGAAAATTCAGAGAACAATTAGAACCAAATCAATAGTGATAAATACTATAGACTAAATTAATTTATGTTAATTATCAAATACAAAACATAAGCATAAAAAAATTGTCAAAAAGAAAACATAAGAAATCAAAGAAAGTAAAAAAATAGAAAGCAGATTGGAAAGATTTTTAAACAAAAGAAGTTGATAAAACCTAACGGATAAAACGAAGATAAGGAGAATGTAAAAATCTATCAAAAAGTAAACATAAAATACATATTTGAATTGCATTAATACTACGAAAAAAGAAAAGATTGACAAATTAACAAAATCAAAATAATCAAACTTTGATGAAAAAATAGACAAGAAATAATAGTAATATACAGAAAGAAAAGAATAATATCATGCCAAAGATAATAAAATCAAATAGGGTGATTTTTTTGAAAATAGGAATTTGTTTTGCAGGTGGAGGAATAAAAGGTGCAGCTCATATTGGAGTATTAAAAGCATTAGAAGAAGAAAATATTAAATTTGATTTTATTTCAGGAACTTCTTCAGGAAGTATAATTGCTACTTTATATGCAATTGGTTTTACACCAAATGAAATGTATGAAATATTCAAAAAATATAGTAAAAAAATAAATTATTTTGAAGTAAAAAATATTTTAAAATTAATTTATGGAATGATTATAAAAAGAAAAATAATTATAAAAGGATTAAATACAGGAGAGAAAATTGAAAAATTAGTAAGACAAGAATGTAGTAAAAAAGGAATAAATAATATTAATCAAATGAATAAAAAATTATTTATTCCAAGTGTTAATTTATTAAATGGAAAAATAATTATTTTTTCTTCTTATCAAAATAGAGCAACTTATTCAGATAAAATTATCTATAATTATAATATGGATATAGGAAAAGCTGTTAGAGCAAGTTGTAGTTACCCTCGGAATTTTTGAACCAACACAATATAAAAATGAATATTTAATAGACGGAGGAATCCGAGAAAATGTTCCGTGGAAAATATTAAAAGAAAATGGAGCAGATAAAGTAATATCGATTGTATTTGAAAACGAATTAGTTGAAAAAGAAAAAATAAATATTTTTGATGATATATCAGGTTCAATAGAATTATTATGTCATGAATTATCTAATTATGAATTAGAAGGTGCAGACTATTTATTAAAAATAAAGACAAAAGATATTTCGTTGCTTGATAAATCAAAAATAAATTATTTATATCAATTAGGATATATTGAGATGAAAGGAAAAATAAAAGAAATAAAAAAGTTAATATATGGATAAAAGTGTATAAAAAACAAATTTAAAAAAGTAGCATAGTATTTAAATATACAAAACTGCTAAGTGAAAAAATAATTAAGTAATAGAAAAATTACTTAATTTTATTTTGAAAATTTTAATAGTATTGTTCTAAAATAAACTTGTCTAACATAGGAATGTAAAAAGAAAAGAGGAGGAATCAACATGTTAGATAAGAAAAGAGTTTTAATTATAGGGATAGCTATTACGATTATTGTTGCTATTTTAGTAGGAGTTTATTTTTATATAGCAGGAAAAGAGGCTGAAAATCAAATAACAGAATATACTCCACAAGAAGAAATAACAGATGAACAAATGAGGCAGACTATTGTTTCATTATATTTTAAAAATGATAATGGATTAATACCAGAAGCAAGACTTATAGATGTAAAAGAACTAATTAATAATCCTTATGAAAAAATAGTAACAATGTTAATAGAGGGACCAAAAAATGAAAACTTACAAAAAACAATTCCAGAAGGAACAAAAATAATAAAAATAGAAAAAGAAGGAGAAATTTTAGTTTTAGATTTTAGCAAAGAATTTATTTCAAATCATGTAGGAGGAGAAGAACAAGAAAAATTAACAATACAATCAATTGTAAAAACAGTAACAGAATTAACAGAAGTAAATGGAATAAAAATAAAAATTAATGGAGAAGAAAATAAAGAATATGAAGATGGAAAAATAAAATTTAATCAAATATTCTATAGAGAATTTTAAAGACAAAAAGTAGAATTGAAATAAAATTTAATTCTACTTTTTATTATAAAAAAATTATATAAAAAATACATTTGAAAAAGCAAGAAAAATAATAGAATCAAAACAAAAAGAAAATGTAACATAAGATAAAAATAACATAAAACAGAGAAGAAAACCAAAAAATAATGAAGAAAAAAGATATAAAAAGGAAGGAAAATAGTAGAAAAAACATACTACTTATAATTTGACAAAAAAGCAATAAAAAAAGAAAGTATAAAGACGAAGAAATTCAAATTTGAAACAAAAAATGATAAAAACAAGCAATATAAAAACGATGAAAACCTAACGGATAAAAAGTATAAAGAACTTTTTTTACAAAACAAAAAATGCTCAACATAATACCAAAATTAATTACAGATAACTTTGTGAAAAAGACATCAAAAGCTAAACAAATTTACAAAAAGACAAAATCAAAAAACTACTTAAAAAACTTATAAAGATTTATACATTTAGTTACCTTTTTTAGATTACATAAAAAACTTTCTACTTCTAATAAAGAGTCAATAGGAGAGTGAAAATTGTTATTACAATGCTTAGTTTTATTACTATAATAAATGTTATTATGGCATGTATTATTACAATTACTTTTTTGATATCCACTTATTTTCATAAACTCACCTACAAAAATTCAAAAATAAAAAATAATATTAAATATAATAAAAAAATATAAAATAAAATTATAAATTTCTATATTTTTTTTAATAATATTATATGAAAAAAAATATAGAAAGTTCAAAAATAAAAATAAAAAAATAATAAGATGAAAAAATAAAAAAAATATGGTATAATAAATCAAAAATAGAAATATATAAAAAAGGTAAAAATAAAATGGAAATAAAAATAAAAGAAAATGAAAGAATAGATGATTTAGAATATAAAGGATTAAAAATAATACAAAATAAAAATGGTTTTTGTTTTGGAATAGATAGTGTATTACTTTCAGACTTTGCAAAAGAAATTCGAAATAATAGTAAAGTATTAGATTTAGGAACAGGAACAGGAATTCTTTGTATTTTATTAAGTGCAAAAACAAAATTACAAAAAATATATGGTATTGATGTGCAAGAAGAAGTCATAGAAATGGCAAAAAGAAGTGTAAAACTAAACAATTTAGAAGATAAAATAGAATTACTTCATAAAAATATAAAAGAATTAGGAGAAATATTTGAAAAAAATTCTTTTGATTCTATTGTAACAAATCCACCATATAAAAAAATTAGCACTGGAAAAATAAACGAAAAAGAAAATAAATACATATCAAGACACGAAGTAACAGCTACATTAGAAGATTTTATAAAAGTTAGTTTTGACTTACTAAAAGACAAAGGAAGCCTTTATATGGTACATAGACCAGAAAGATTAGCAGAAATTATTTTTACATTAAAAAAATATAAATTAGAGCCAAAAATAATTAGGCTTGTGCATTCTACTTACGAAGAAGAACCAAAATTAGTATTAATAAAAGCAGTAAAAAATGCAAAAGAATTTCTTAAAGTAGAAAAGCCACTTATTGTTTACAATGAAAAAGGAGAATATACAAAAGAAATTTTAAAAATTTATAATAAGAATATGTAAGGCAGAAAAATAATTTATGCAAAGCTAACATCTTTAATGAATCACCAAAATGTCGAAAAGGAGAAAAAATCAATGAGCGGAATTTTATATTTAGTAGCAACCCCAATAGGAAATTTAGAAGATATTACTTTTCGTGCAATTCGTATTTTAAAAGAAGTAGATATCATTGCAGCAGAAGATACAAGACAAACATTAAAATTATTAAATCATTATGAAATTAGCAAGCCTTTAATTAGCTACCATAGGCATAATGAAGAAGTAAGGCAAGAAATATTAATAGAAAAATTAAAAGAAGGAAATAATATTGCTTTGGTTTCAGACGCAGGAACACCAGTTATTTCAGACCCTGGAGAAGTAATTGTAAAAGAAGCTTTAAAACAAAATATAAAAGTAATTCCAATACCCCGGAGCATGTGCGTTAATAAATGCACTTATTGCATCTGGCTTAGATACAAAAGAATTTACTTTCTATGGCTTCTTATCAATAAATAAAAAAATAAGGAAAGAACAATTAGAAAAAATAAGAAAAGAAAATAAAACCATTATTTTATATGAAGCACCACATAAAATAAAGCAAACATTAAAAGACTTAGAAGAAATATTAGAAAATAGACAAATTGTAATAGCAAGAGAATTAACAAAAATACATGAAGAATTTTTAAGAGGGACAACCAGTGAAATTATACAAAAATATCAAGAACCAAGAGGAGAACATATCATTTTAATAGAAGCAAGTAAGAAAAAAGAAGAAACAAATGATTTAAAAGAAATGACATTAGAAGAACATTATAAATACTATGAAAAACAAGGTTTTTCAAAAAATGAGATAATAAAAAAAATAGCAAAAGACAGAAATGTTAGTAAAAATGAAATTTATCAAAAATTTATTTAACAAAAAAGCGAGCCTAAGATTTTCTAACAAATGGAAATTTTAAGAAAATCTTAGGCTTGCTATATTAAACTTTAATATATTTTAGTCTTCATCTGGAACAGTTTTTATTTGTTTTATACATTTACTACAAATTAATTTATCTTTATAAGTTGTTAATTTTTTTGTATTACCACAGAAAAGACAAGATTTCTCATATTTTTTTAATACTATAGAAGAACCATCTACAAATATTTCTATAGGGTCTTTTTCTGCAATTTGGAATTGATTTCTTAATTCAATAGGTATAACAACTCTACCTAACTCATCCATTCTCCTTACTATACCAGTTGATTTCATACTAATCCTCCTTTTATTCGCCATTTTTCGACAAAAAATCCTATATTCATAATAACACAAAAAAAAATAAAACGCAATAAAAAAACAGAAAAATTTTTTGAAAAAATATACCAATTATTGTAAATTATGTTTCCTTTTTAAGTAGGCATAAAGCATTGCTATTAAGAATAAAATGAAAAAGAAAAAGGCAATATTTGTAATCTAAAAATAGTATACTATAATTTAACGAATAAGTAAATATATTTTTTAAAACAAAATAAATATTTTATAAATTAAATCGAAAGAAGCGATTAGAAAAGAGGAAATATGTTAAATATACTTTGGCCAGCATTTCTTTTAATATCCTTTCTTTATGGAATTTTAAGAGGGAACGTAGATGACATTAACCAATCTATCTTTGAATCTGCAAAAAATGCAGTAGAATTAACAATTACTTTCTTTGGTACACTCTGTTTATGGAATGGAATAATGAAAATAGCACAAGAAACAAGTTTTACGCAAAAACTAACAAAAATATTAAAACCTGCAGTAGATTTTTTATTTCCAGAAATTAAACATAATGAAAAAGCCAAAGAAGAAATTTCTATGAATATGATTGCAAATATTTTAGGTTTAGGAAATGCAGCCACACCTTTAGGCTTAAAAGCAATGAAAACTTTGCAAAAAGAAAACCAAAAAAAAGACACAGTTTCTAATTCCATGGCAATGTTTATTGTAATAAATACAGCATCACTTCAATTAATTCCAACAACAGTTATTGCTATACGAGCTTCTCTTGCCTCTAGCAATCCAACGCAAATTATTTTTCCAGTGTGGGGTGCAACTATTGCCGCATTTATTACAGCAGTTTCAGCCACAAAACTATGTATTGCAATAAGTAAAAGAAAAAAATAAATATAAAAAAGACTTTAAAAGAAAGGACACAACAATATGAAATTTATTCAATTTTTATCCTCTAGTGCAATTCCTATAATTATTGCAATTATTGTTATTTATGGACTATTAGAAAAAAATAAAGTCTATGATACATTTGTTGAAGGTGCAAAAGACGGAATTGAAATAGTAGTAAAATTATTTCCTACTCTATTAGGACTTTTTATTGCTATAGGCGCGTTAAGAAGTTCTGGAGTTTTAGATTGTATAATTCAATTTATAGCACCAATTACTAATATATTACATATTCCAAGCGAAATTATGCCACTTGCCATTCTTCGTCCAATTTCAGGAAGTGCTTCTACAGCAGTTGCAACAGATATTATGACCAATTTTGGAGTAGATTCAAAAATAGGACTAATTGCATCTACTATTATGGGCTCTACAG
This sequence comes from uncultured Clostridia bacterium, assembly GCA_947599825.1. Taxonomy (GTDB): domain Bacteria; phylum Bacillota; class Clostridia; order TANB77; family CAG-508; genus UMGS1663. Next base: position 13,163 of record CANQFS010000023.1, on the reverse strand, counting down.
AAACAACTTTTTATACAATAGCTATTTATACAAGTTGCGTAGGAATAAAGAAAACTCGCTTTGTACTTGCGTGTGCATTGCTTGGAGACTTAGTGGGAATGCTAGCGTCTGTAGTAATTTGGGGATTTTTGTCGTAAAGTTTTTCTTGACAAATAATAAAAGTAGAGTTATTATGTAGACACAATAAATCAAGGAAGTAGAAAAAAATGCTAATTCGAATTTTATTATTTTTTTTATTGTATTTTTGTGTTCGAAGAATTCAAATTATTCTTTGGGCGAAAAAAATAAAAAAGAAAATAAAAGAATAAAAAATAACTTGAAAAATTTTAATTAAATTAGTTTTTAATTTTGTAGAGGGATAAAAAAGTATTGAAGTGCGATATAAACCTCTCCATAACTCCCCCCCAAAAAAAAGGAATATTTCAAGCTCCGTTTAAAAATATATAGATAAAGCCCCTATTTATTTTTATTTGAATTAATCCCTCTACAAAAATATAATATATTATAAAATTTATTATATAGCAAGAAAAATATGCTAAAAATAGTGAAATTTATGTAAAAAATATATAATTCATGTTTATATAATTTTTTATACATAAATTGAAAGTTGTTATATAAAAAAATTATTATTAGTGATGGTAACTTTCATTGCTAGCAATTTTAAAAGCACGAAATAATTGTTCTAACAAAAATACGCGAATCAGTTGATGTGGGAAAGTCATCTTAGAGAAGCAAATAAGTTCATTTGCACTATTTAAAAGTTCTTTGCTCATTCCTAAAGTACCGCCAATTAAAAAAGTAATATGGCTATTAGTATTAGAAAGAGTCAGCAATTTATTAGAAAAATCTTCAGAAGAATAACTCTTTCCATGTAAATCTAAAGCAATAACATAACTATCCTTTTTTATATGAGAAAAAATCGCTTTACTCTCTTTTTGCTTAATTTCTTGCTCTAAACTATCATTTAACTTTGTAGGCAATTTTTCATCAGGAAACTCTGTAATAGATAGAATGCAATATTTAGAAAGTCTTTTGCTATACTCTAAAATAGCATCTTTTAAATAAGTTTCGCGAATTTTACCTACACAAACAATATCAATATGTAACATAAAAATCCTTTCTAACTCACGTCAATCATAGGGCTTATTTCATAACGTGATGCCACAGATAAATGAACTAAATTTTCTGAAACATTATGCTCCATTAGTTCTTCTACCACAGTTTTATAAGCAAGTTCTGGAAAATTATTTTCTTTACTTAAATGGCCAAGCATAACATTTTTTAAACCATAATCTGTTAAATAAGAAATAGTTTGCCCAGCCTCTGTATTAGAAAGATGCCCGTTTGGTCCTTTTATGCGTTGTTTCAACAAATATGGATAAGGTGAGCATTTTAAAATTTCAGGTTCATAATTTGCTTCTAATAATAAGAAAGAACTATTGCTTAAATGCTTAATAACATTTTCACTAATATGTCCAATATCAGTAGCAATGCTCATTTTCTTATCTTTATGGTAAAAATTGAAACCACAAGGGTTAGCAGCATCATGAGGAATAGAAAAAGGCTCTACCTTAATATCTCCAACAAAAAAAGGAGAAAAAGTAAAAGTGTTAATCATATTTTCTTCTAACTTTTCTTTTTGTTTTGGCATAGCATTCCAAGTTTCCTTATTGGCATAAACCGGAATTTGAAACTTTTTAGCAAAAATACCTAAACCCTTTACGTGGTCTGAATGTTCATGAGTAATGAAAATACCGTCAATATTAGAAGGTTCTACATTAATTTTTTTTAATGCTTCTTCTATTTTCTTAGCACTTTCGCCAGCATCAATTAAAATTTTGGTAGTATTTGTTTGAAGGAAAGAACAATTTCCACTACTACCACTATATAAACTACAAAATTGAAACATTTTTTTCTTCCTTTGCTATTAGAAATCTTGCGTTACATTTTTATAAAAAATTTTTTAATATCTTTTGTTAAAAATTTTGCATTACTACTATTGCGTTATTAAAAATCTTCGCGCACTCTTTGAATGTTAGCACCTATTTTTCTAAACTTTTCTTCTATATTTTCATAACCACGGTCAATATGTACCAAATTAGTTAAAGAAGTTTCTCCTTTTGCTGCAATGCCGGCAATAATTAAAGCAGCACCTGCACGCAAATCAGTTGCCTCTACAGGAGCACCATATAATTCCTTTACTCCTTCGAAAATAGCAGATTTTCCTTGGTCAGTAATTTGAGCTCCCATTTTATTTAATTCAGCAGTATATTGAAAACGAGATTCCCAAATTCCTTCTTTAATAATACTTGTACCATTAGCCAAAGCTAAACATACACCCATTTGTGGTTGTAAATCAGTTGGAAAACCGAGGATATGGTTGTGTTTTTATATTTGCCTTGTTTGGTCTTTTAGTGGTCCAAACATGAATAGAATCACCGTCAGTTTCTACATTAGCACCCATTTCTAAAATTTTAGCAGTTAAACAATCTAAATGTTCAGGAATGCAATTTTTTATAACTAAATCTCCCTTTGTTGCAATTGCTGCAAGCATAAAGGTACCTGTTTCAATTTGGTCAGGAACCACCGAATAAGTAGAATTTCCATGTAAATTTTTAACACCATTTATTTTAATAACATCAGTTCCAGCACCACGAATATCAGCTCCCATAGTATTTAAAAAATTAGCAACATCTACAATATGAGGTTCTTTTGCCGCATTCTCAATAATAGTAGTGCCTTTTGCAAGAACACTAGCTAGCATAATATTAATTGTAGCACCAACAGAAACCATATCCATATAAATAGAAGTGCCAACTAAACTTTTTGCGCTTGCAGAAATTTTTCCTTGTGCCACTTCTACAGTTGCACCTAAAGCTTCAAAACCTTTAATATGTTGGTCAATAGGCCTTGCACCTAAGTTACAACCACCAGGAAGACCTACAGTAGCTTCCTTGCATCTTCCAAGTAAAGAGCCAATTAAATAATAAGAAGCGCGAAATTTACTTGTCATATCTAAAGGTGCAGTAGTAGAAGAAAGATGAGTAGTATCTACAACAATTTCATTATCTGAAGTCCAAGTAATTTTAGCACCTAACTCTTCTAAAATTTTACAGCAAATTTTTACATCACTAATATTTGGAACATTTGTAATAGTACAAATGCCTTTTATTAAAAGTGTGGCTGGAATAATAGCAACAGCGGCATTTTTTGCACCGCTAATTGATACTTCGCCTTTTAAGCGAGAGCCACCTTTAATGACTAATTTATCCAAGAGAACTACCCCCTACAAAGTAATCTAGTATAAAAGCTAATTTATAAATAGAATAAGTTTTTTCAAATTGCTAAAAAAATAGAATATAATACTATATTCTATTCTTTATATATCACACATTTTTGAAATTTACAACTATTTTTTTGCAGTTAATAAATTATGATTCATAAACCATTCAATTAAACCTATTTTAAAATGAATTTGAGAACTATCTTCTTTAGTTACAATAGAATATTCTTCATCATTTAACTCTTCCTTCATCATTTCCTTAGATTCATCTGGAACAATACCAGAAGACACATTTACAAAACATAAAGGAGGAAACATTACACACCACCAATTTTGCCCTTGAGCTTTACCTATTTTTACACGAAGAGCATCATAATAACCAGCAGGAAGGCTTACATCTCCATAATTTTTTGTTGGAAAAGAAAAGTTTCCAATTTCAACACTAACTGGGTAAGAATAGCCTTTTTCCAAAATTACGTTTTCAGCAATTTGTTTAAAATCTTCTAAATGAGAGGAAGCAATTTGCATAGCGTCTTCTTTATTTTGTGCATTTACACAAAGGTCATTCATATATTCAATTAAAGCATCTCTTACTTCATATTTCAAATTTTGGTCTTCGACAGAATCGCTATTAGCAAGAACGTGAAGACGAAAAACACTCTCTGAAATATCGCTAGAAACGCTATTTGCGTAAGAAAAAGCAGAAATTCCAACATACAAAAATAATAAAAATAGTAAAATTAAGGAATTTTTTACTTTTTTATTGCATATAATAGATAGTAAAGTTTTCATATTAAAACCTCCAAAAATGTATTTCTTTTCTCTTTAATTTAAGTATTTACAAATAAAAAAATTATATACATATTTGGAAAAAATTTTAATAAGAAAGCAGAATAAAAACGTGAAAATGTCGAAATATAGCGAAAACTTTATTTGTAATATTATTGACATATTTCAAAATAAATGGTAAAATTTACCAGTAGAGAACGAAAGAGGAGGCTAAAACCATGAAGGTTCAAAAAAATCATTTAACAAAATTATGTAGTTTTTATGTAAGTGAGTGGCATTTGGTAACAATGTTACTTCCTTATCTAAATGAAAAAGTGAATGAAGAAGCAAAAATAGCCATAGTTTTTGAAAAAGATATCAAAGAAAATGTTGTTACATTATTAGAAAAGTTGAACTTAAAAAATAAGGAAAAAATTCTAAATTTAAGTTGGGAACAAAAAGATGAAATAAAGTATAAAATTAATGAACTAAAAGAAGAACAAGAACTTGTTATTTTTATTAATGGAACAAAAGAATTCATTGAAAAGCAGAATATGAAATTAGCAAGGTATTTTGAAACACATCTTATCACACACCCTATAAAGATTGTTAATTGCTATGAAGTAATGGCTTTTGATGGTAGCATTGAACAAGTCTTAGAAGAGCATGATAAGGTATTAAATACTTCTGGAGAAAGAGAAATAGCAGAAATATTTCCAGACTTTCAAAAAACAAATTATGCCCAAGAAAAAGCAGTTGTTGGGCTAGAATAAAATAAAAAAAACACAACTTATAAAAAGGGTTGTGTTTTTTTATATTATTAAAATTTATAAAATAAAATAGATAGAAATTGACGAAAGGGAAATAATAGGATATGATAAAAGAACCAAAAATAAAAAAAACAATTACAAAGGGAGGAATTATAAAAAATGGAAGAAAAATTAAAAAAACTACAAGAAAAATTAAAACAAGAAAAGCAAGAACAAATATTACAATATCCTATTAAATACACAGAAGAATTAATAAATCAATTAATGAGCGTAAATTATGACCAATTAAAAAAACTATATAAAAAAGCAATAGAAGGAGAAGAAAAAAATAAAAAAGAAATAGATCCAATATTAGCAATAGAAAAAGAAAAACTATCAGAAGAAGAAAAAAACAAATATGAAAAAATAGGAGAAACACTCATAAAAGAAGGAAAATACGCTGTTGTAACAATGGCAGGAGGTCAACGGAACAAGACTAGGACACAATGGACCAAAAGGGACGTTTGATTTTGGGCTAGAAAACCATAAAACTATTTTCGAAGTGCTTTGTGACTCATTAAAAGAAGCATGCAAAAAATATGAAGTATCAATACCTTGGTATATCATGACAAGTAAGCAAAACAATCAAGAAACAACCAAATTCTTTGAAAAAAATAATTATTTTGGCTATAAAAAAGAAGATATAATCTTTTTCAAGCAAGGAGAATTGCCAGTATTAGACGAGCAAGGAAAGCTACTATTAGATAAAGATAAAAACTTAAATGAAGCAGCAGACGGACATGGAGGAATCTTTACAGCCATGCGAAAAAATAATGTTATAGAAGACATGAAAAAAAGAGGAATAAAGTGGGCATTTTTCGGACCAGTAGATAATGTATTAGTAAAAATGGTCGATCCTATTTTCATAGGACTATGTGAAGATAAAAAAGTATTAGCAGGAGGGAAAAGTCTAATAAAAGCATATCCAGAAGAAAAAGTAGGAGTATTTTGCAAAAAACAAGGAAGACCAAGTGTTGTTGAATATACAGAAATAACAAAGGAAATGGCAGAAATGGTAGACGAAGAGGGAAACTTAGTATATGGCGAGTCACACATCAATTGTAATTTATTTCATATAAAAGCCATAGAAGAAATTAGTAAAGACAAACTACCATACCATGTAGCACACAAAAAAATAGAATATTTAAATAAAGAAGGAAAAATAGAAAAGCCAGAAAAACCAAATGCTTATAAATTTGAAGCCTTCATCTTTGATGCATTTGAGCAATTAGAAGATATGGCAATTTTAAGAGTAAAAAGAGAAGAAGAATTTGCACCAATAAAAAATGCAGAGGGACAAGATAGCCCAGAAACAGCAAGAAAACTATATGAAGACTTTAATAGCAAAAATAATAGCATAAAATAATAATAGTTTGAAAATAAATAAAATTCATGAATATTTGTCATTTTAATATAAAAATTAGATATATCAAATAATTAAAAAATAGGAGGAAAAAAGAAAATGTCTTACCAAGAAGAATATAAAAAATGGACAACAGATTTATTCTTTGATGAGCAAACAAGAGAAGAATTAGAAAAAATAAAAGAAAATGAAAAAGAAATAGAAGACCGTTTCTATAAAGAACTAGAATTTGGAACAGCAGGCTTAAGAGGAATAATGGGAGCAGGAACCAATCGAATGAACAAATACACAGTAGGAAAAGCAACACAAGGGCTAGCCAACTTCATAAAAAAAGAAAAAGGTGAGCAAAGAGGAGTAGCAATTAGTTACGACTCGCGCAATAATTCAAAATACTTTAGTGAAATAGCAGCCCTAGTGCTAAACGCAAATGGCATAAAAACATATCTATTTGAAAACATAGCACCTGTTCCAGAATTATCATATAGTGTAAGAAAATTAAAATGCATAGCAGGAATAATGATTACAGCAAGTCACAATCCACCAAAATATAATGGATACAAAGTATATGCTGAAGACGGAGCACAAATAACAGCGCCAATAGACAAACAAATAATGGACGAAGTAAAGAAAATACAAAACTATGAAGAAATAAAAAACATTTCAAAAGAAGAAGCATTGCAAAAAGGGCTATATAATACAATAGGAAAAGAAATAGAAGATAGTTATATTGAAGAAATAAAAAAGCAATTACAAAATAAAGAAGTAATACAAAAACAAGCAAACTTAAGTATAGTATATACGCCCCTTTATGGAGCAGGAAATATACCAGTACAAAGAATTTTAAAAGAAATAGGGTTTAATAATGTTCATATTGTAAAAGAGCAAGAACAGCCAGACGGAAACTTTCCAACAGTAGAATATCCAAATCCAGAAGACAAAAAAGCATTCACCTTGGCTTTAGAACTAGCCAAAAAAGTAAATGCGGAAATAGTGCTTGCTACAGACCCAGACAGCGACAGATTAGGAGTATATGTAAAATATGAAAACGAATATATTGGACTTACAGGAAATATGTCAGCACTACTTATTTTAGAATATATATTATCACAAAGAAAAGAAAAAAATACACTTCCTAAAAATGGAGCAATTATAAAAAGTATCGTTTCTACCACTATGGCAGAGCCAATAGCAAAACACTATGAAGTAGAACTATTTGAAGTATTAACAGGATTCAAATATATTGGAGAAAAAATAAAAGAATTTGAAGAAAACAAAAAATACAACTATATCTTTGGATATGAAGAAAGTTATGGTTGTTTAGCAGGAGACTATGCAAGAGATAAAGACGGAGTAGCAGCAGTAGCACTTCTATGCGAAGCGGCAGCATATTATAAAGAAAAAGGAATCTCTTTATGGGAGCAAATGATAAACTTATATGAAAAATATGGATACTATAAAGAAGGCGTAAAACAAATTACCTTAGAAGGAATAGACGGAGCAGAAAAAATAAAAACTACGATGGAAAACTTAAGAACAAATCCACCAAAAGAAATAGGTGGATATGCAGTTAAAAAAATAAGAGACTACCAAAAACAAACCATAATAAATTTAAAAACAAACGAAAGCGAAAAAATAACTCTGCCAGTTTCAAATGTACTTTATTATGAATTAGAAGAAGACGGCTGGGTAGCAGTTCGCCCATCTGGAACAGAGCCAAAAATAAAATATTATATAGGAGTAAAAGGCACATCATTACAAGATGCAAAGGAAAGACTAGAAAAAGTAGAAAAAAGTATTTAAACCAAACAGGAGGGACGCCCCTTTTTGTTCCATTTCGGAACGCTTAAGGACACCCCTCTTCTTTTTTTTGCATCTTTTTTTTATTCGTGCCAACCATTTATTTTATTTCTTTTAATAACACCTAATAAATTAGCACGACACATTGGAATATCTGTATTTAACTTTTTTAATAAATCTTTCATATATTCTCTTTTTGAAACACCGTCCATTGGGCAAGTTTTTTTCATAACTTGTATATTTTCTCTCTTTACAAATCTTCTAATTTCAACTTCAGGAGTATAAATTAAAGGTCTTATAACAGTCATTTTAGAGCGGTCCATGTAAGAAGTAGGAGAAAAAGTAGAAAAATTGCCAGTTAAAAATAAATTCATAAGCAAAGTCTCTAAAGCATCATCTTCATTATGACCAAGAGCAATTTTATTACAACCTTCACGAATGGCAACCGAATTTAAAATACCCCTTCTAATATTGGCACACAAAGAACAAGGTCTTTTTTCCTCTCTAATATCAAATACAATTTGCTTAATATTACTATTTTCAATAATTAAAGGAACACCTATTTTATCACAAGTTTTTTGTAAAAAATCACAATCAAAAAATTCAAAACCCGGATTAACACTAATTGCAATCAAATCAAAGTCTTTATCAAAATAAGTTTGAAGTTGTTTTAAACCTTTAAGTAAGGTAATAGAATCTTTTCCACCAGATAAACATACCGCTATTTTATCTCCATCTTGCAACATATCATAGGCTCTAATTGCCCTTCTCATATATCCTAATATTTTTTGCATTTTAAATTTCATTCCTTTCTCTTTTTTTACAAGGCACATATAAGCATAAAAAATGATATTTTTAAATTTTATTAAAACAAAAAAATTATAACACAAAATTATGCAAAAACCAATATGTCAATATTGCTTTTTCCAATCTTTTATAGTAAAATAAGAAAGTAACATGTTCCAGTAGCTCAGTAGGATAGAGCGACAGTTTCCTAAACTGCAGGTCGGAGGTTCAAATCCTCTCTGGAACACCAAGGCATATCTGTTCGAACTAATGAACAGGGTGTTAAAAATACTATTCTGAAAAAGATGGTATTTTTTTAGTTTGGCTTTCAGTATGTATTACATTATCACCCAGAGTTTTGTACCATTGGTCAAAACTCATAGGGGGTTAGAACTTGTGTCAATGACAAAGACAAATTAACTCGAAAGTAAGCGTAAAGTGTAATAAATAAAAAAAACCGCCTCGTCATAATTATGAGAGACGGCTGATTTTTTGCAGTGTTGCCGAGTTACTTGGACATCATATATGCCATAAGAGCATACAGAGAATGTCCTGACATAAAGAGTCCGTTCATAAAAGGCTCTCCATTGTACAGCTGCGCTTTTACACGAGCGAAAACATCTTTCTCGTCCATCCAAAAGATTTTAGAGTCAATCAGTTCCATCTCGTCAAGCATCTGTGCTTTCTGCCCATAGACTTCTGCTACAACAACGCCATAGTTTTCGTCACTTTTAGACGGATCAAGGAGAGAAGGCCCTTTCACGAGAGAATAAGCATCTTTTACAAGAAGACCTGTCTCTTCGCGAGTTTCACGGATAGCAGCAATTTCTTCTGTCTCACCATCGTTGATAACTCCTGCAGGAATTTCAACATAGTTCTGCCCCGTAGTGGAACGGAACTGTTGTATAAGTGCAATCTGATTATCCTTACGAACTACAACTGCCACAGAAGGATTGCTCCTAATGATGGTGTGTGTTAACACATAATTTCCTTGCTCGTCAGCATAGCTAACTTTTACACCTTCCATCCGCGGAGTCTTGAAGACTCTTTCTTCATTTGTCATAGTTAGCTTTTTCATTGTTGTTTACCTCCTAAAATAATTATTTTTTAATATAGGTTGACGGCTAACGATGAAAAACGGAATAAATACACTATTTTTCTTCTTTTATCATACCATAAAAAAGTTGAAATGTCAAATATTAACAAGGATTTCCTGCTTAATATATTTTTAGTTATTAGTATTGTATTTAATTAAAAAAGTGATATAATAAAGAAAATAGATTGATTTTTATATCAACCATCAAGAGAGCCAGCGAATTGTAAATATCTACTTCGTTGGCACCATTTTTATATAGGAGAAAGAAATAGCAAGTTTTAATATACATTAATAAAACAACAAAAACGTATTACCATATTAAAAAGGAAAAAAACATGGAAGAAAAATTTATGAAAGAGGCTTTAAAAGAAGCCTATAAAGCTTACGAAAAAGAGGAAGTTCCAGTAGGTGCTGTTATTGTAAAAGATGGAAAAATAATAGCAAGAGCGCATAATTTAAAAGAAAGTAAAAACCTTTGCACTTGTCATGCAGAAATACTTGCTATTCAAAAAGCAAGTAAAAAATTAAAAGCATGGCGTTTAGAAGACTGCGAAATGTATGTTACATTAGAACCTTGTTCAATGTGTGCAGGAGCCTTAATTCAAGCTAGAATCAAAAAAGTCTATATTGGCACTATGGACTATAAAACAGGAGCCTGTGGAAGTGTATTGAATCTTTTAGAAGATTACACTTTCAACCATAAAGTAGAATGTGAAACAGGCATTTTAAAAGAAGAATGTGAAAAAGTTTTACAAGACTTTTTCAAAGAATTACGCAAAAAGAAAAAATAATTTTAGCGTATTTTATGGAGATGTATCGAAGTGGTCATAACGAGGCTGTCTCGAAAACAGTTAGACATGTAATAGTGTCCCGTGGGTTCGAATCCCACCGTCTCCGCCAAAAAACAAAAGAAATGGAAGGTATCAAAAATGGAAAATAGAAAAAAAGAAAAAATAAAAGCATGCATTGCCATTGCAATTATTATACTTGCCATTTTAACAATTGGAATAATTAGCATGAAATATCACGTAGAAGGTGAACTCAACATGCCTTTTACACTTTCAAAAATTACCATTGTAAGTACAGCAGAAGGAGTAGAAAACGAAGGAACAGAAGAAAAATGGAATTTATCAATCTTCCAAAATAATGATATCTATTTTTCTATAGAAAAAAATGAAAAAATAAAAGATGAAACTATGATAGAAAGTATTTCTATTGAAAATATAAAAGTAACACAAGCACCACAAAAACGGAATAGTACAAATTTACATGCCAAACAGTTCAGATGGAAGATTATTTTCTTATGAAAAAGAATATCTTTTAGAAGAAAACAAATTAACCTATCGTGGCGCAAGTAAAAGTAATAGCAAAACATTAGAAATAGGAAACCAAGGAGGAACAGCAGTTATTCGTTTTTCTAATACCAAAATAGGAGATTATATTTCTAACGAAGACCAAGAAATTACACATGATGCAAGTTTACTTACAAAAGTAGGTGCGCAAATAGAGGAACTAAAATTTAAAGTAGAATTTGATTTCATAATTCACCTAAAAAATACAAGTTATATTTCACATATTACCTTAGAATTGCCTTGCACAACAAATTTAATAGAAGAAGGAACGGCAAGCGAAGAAATTACAGATGGTTTTGTATTTAAAAGAATGTAGTTTTAATAATATTTGATACAAGAAAAGGAAGCAAAAAATGAAAATAGGAATCGATATTGATAATGTAATATCTAATTTTAATGATTGTTTACTAGAAGAGTATAAAAAGCATGATAAAGAATTAAGAAATAATGGAATTGTGAATGAAAAAGAATATATTCATAAAATGTTTGATTGGTCCAAAGAGGAAGAAGAAACTTTTTATCATGAAAATATTGAAAGAATAGCTAAAAATTTAAATCTAATAGATGGTGCCAAAGAATATATTACGAAATTAAAAGAAGATGGAGATGAGATTTATATTATTTCGGGAAGGGATAATGGAGAATACCAAGAGCCACTAAAAATGACAGAAGAGTGGTTAGAAAAATATAAAATACCTTATGATTCTTTAATTCTTACAAATTCAAATGACAAACATGCAAAATCAGTAGAATGTATCAAAAATAACATTGACATTATGATTGAAGATAGTTTATCTGTTTGTTTAGATTTAAAAAATAGCGGTGTAAATGTATTTATAATGGATACTCCATTTAATAGAAAAAATACAGAAATAGAGCGAGTATCTTCTTGGAAAGAAATCTATACTAAAATTTCAAATTATGATAATAAAGAAAAAATAAAAGTTATTTTAGACACGGATACCTACAATGAATGTGACGACCAATTTGCTTTATCTTATTTATTAAAATCACAAGATAAATTTGAAATAGAAGCAGTTACCATAGCACCTTTTCAAAATGAGAGAGATACAAAGAAAGATAGTGGTATTAGCCGAAGTTATGAGGAAGCCCAAAAAGTATTTAAACTATGTAACGAAAATAGTGAAAATAAAATATGGAAAGGCGCTACCAATTATATTTCAAAAGGATACCATGGCACAAATGAAGCAGTCGATAAAATCATAGAAATAGCATTAAAAAATGAGAAAACCTATCTTCTAGGAATTGGTGCTATTACTAATATTGCCTTAGCCATTCAAAAAGAACCTAAAATTATAGATAAAATAGAAGTAATATGGCTTGGTGGACATACGCTATTAAAGAAAAAAAACTTACATGAAGCAAACTTTAAAGATGTAGAAGCGGTTAAAATAGTATTTAAGGCAAAAGTAAAATTAACCATTATTCCATGTAAAGGCGTTGCTTCTAACTTAATGACAACAGTTTATGAGTTAGAAAATAAAATAAAAGGAAAATCAGAATTAGGTGATTTTCTATATCAAAACTTTGTAGAATATACGACTCATAAAAATAAAAATAGATGGCCACTTTGGGACATTAGTGTTATTGCCTATATGCTAAACAAAGACTGGTTTGAAACTTTTGAAACTAATTGTCCAGATATTAATGAAGATACTTCTTATCAAAGAAATTCAAATAATCGTATAATTACATTTGTGAATTATTTAGATTGTGATAAAATATACGAAGATTTATTTAAAAAGTTGGAGAAATAAAAAATGAAAATATATATAGTAAGACATGGAGAAGTCCTTCATAATGTATTAGGCATATACAGCAATAAGGACGAAGATTTAAGTGATGCAGGAATAGAGCAAGCAGAAAAATTAAGAGAAAAATTAAAAGA
>CANQFS010000022.1 GCA_947599825.1 uncultured Clostridia bacterium | reverse complement strand
GAACTAGAAGAAATATATGCAGATGAAGAACTAAAAGCGCTACTAGACTATAGACAAAGTGCAGATTTAGATAGAGACTCAGCATTATATAATGCTGAGCAAAAAGGCATAAAAAAACGGATTAGAGGAACGGAAAGAAAGAATTAGAAAAAGCAACCATAGAAATTGCAAAAAAATTGAAACAAAAGAAATTATCAATAACAGAAATAGAGGAAATAACAGGATTAACAAAAGAACAAATAGAAAAAATATAAATAAGAAGAAAAAGAGGTGAATTAAACATTCTAAAATATAGTGTTTAATACAGACCTCTTTTTTGCTTTATAACAGATTATTACCGCTTGCTACATAAAAATTATAAAACTACATTAGAAAAATATGGAAATCACACATAAGTGTTGACTTATTTAAGCCAAAAATGTTACAATATATAGGAAGTAAAGGAAATATATAGCAAAAACTTTTACATAAAAAATAAATATATATCATAAAATAGTAGGGCTTAAAAATTAGGAGGTGGTTTCGATTTTAAAATAGCAAAAAATCGACACAAACAAAAAAGAAAGGGGAAAAACAAATGGAAAGAAAACTTTCAGAGATACAAAAAAAATACATATTAATTGCAATAGCAGTCATATTAATTATTTTTATTATAGCATTTATGATATTCTATAAGAAAAAGTACGAAGTAACATTTAACAGTAATGGAGGAACGCAGGTAGTTTCTGCAAGAATTAGTGAAAAAGATAAAATAGAAAAGCCAGAAGACCCAACAAGAGAGGGATATTTATTTGTAGGCTGGTATTATGATGACGAATTATACGATTTTGATACACCAATTATGCACAACATAACATTAGAAGCAAGGTGGACACCATTAGGAGAAGCAGAAATAGAAGGAATTAGTTTAAATCAAACTGAGCTAACTCTAAAGGTAGAAGAAACAGCTCAACTAGTAGCAAAGTTTATGCCAGAAAATGCAAAAATAGAAAAATTATTATGGTTTTCTAGCGATGAAAATGTTGCAACAGTAGACGAAAATGGAAATGTAAAAGCATTAAAAGAAGGAAGTGCAACTATTACAGTAAAAACAGAAGATGAAAAACATAGTGCAACTTGTTTAGTAACAATAGTAGCAAAAACAGATGACACCAATAATGATAATAACGACAATAATAACAACAATAATGATAATAACAATAATAGCAAACCAAACACATCTACTACTCAACCTAAACCACAAGGAACTACAAATCCAGGAGAACAAACAAACCCAGGAGGAGAAACAAACCCAGGAGGACAAACAAATCCGGGTGGAGAAACAAATCCAGGTGAAGAACAAAAGCCAAGTGAACCAACTACAGTTCCAGTAGAAAGTGTTAGTATTAAAGGGCAATCACAACAAACAATTAAAGTTGGAAAAACTATAACTCTACAAGCAATTATTACACCAGACAAAGCAACAAATAAAGACGTAACATGGAGTAGCAGTAATCCGGAAGTAGCAACAATTGATATTACAAGTGGAAAAGTAACAGGTATTAATGATGGAACAACAACCATTACAGTAAAAACTTCAAATGGAAAAACGGCAACTTGTAAAATAACAGTAGAATCAACTTATACTATTACATTAACAGCAAATCGTCAACAAGTAACAGGAACAGCAATACAATATTCTATTTCTGTTACAAAAAATGGAAAAGTATTTAATGATTGGCAAGGATTTTACTATAATGGAAGAACCATAACAAATGGAAATAAAACAATAAGAGAATCTGACATTAATACTGCTATTAATAGTGTAACACTAGTTTTAGAAAGTAAAAATGTAACGGCTCAAGTAAAATATGAATAAAAAGGAGAAGAAAATGATAAAAAGATATAGTAAATTATTGATTTTAACAATATTATTTATTTGTATACTAATGATACCTAGTTTTGCAAAAGAAGTAACAAAAGATAATATAAATGAAGAAATAAATAAAATAGATAGTGATTCATACTATATAATAGTCATTGGAGAGCATGTATTTACATCAAATTATATTATACAAACAGAAGACGTTATGTTAGCAGCAAGAAGTATTAATGTAGAAAATGCACAAAAGGAAGATATGGCAATTTATACCTTAAGTAGAGAATATAATGGAATGAAGCCAACAGGAAAATGGATAGTAGAAGATAATATACTTGGAAAACAATTAGATAAAGAAAATCCTGTTTTAAACATTAGTTATATAGACAATCAAATTATCCCAGAAGATACAAAAATAAAAGTATCTTTAGATAATGTAGATGAACTATTAAAAGAAGCAAAAGATACTTTAAAATATGAGAAAAACTCAAAGGACCTTAAGTTAAGTAAAACGGGTGAATTAACAGGTCTAATTGAAAAAAATGAACAAGTAGATACATCAGTATTTCCGCAAAAAGAATTAACAGGATATTATTTTGCTTATACTTTAGAAGTAGAAGGTGAAATAACAGATGCTACAACAGTAAAATTAACAAATGGAAATTCAGTAGCCAAAGTACTAACAGGAAAAAGTGCATTTGACGATTTAAATAATGGCCGTATGCTTATATTAGCACATTTAGATAAAAATTCAGAAAATAAAACCTTAAAAGTAGAAGTAGATTTAGACGGAGAAGCAGAAAATTATGGTTCAGCAGAATATACAATAGATTGGAGCAAGGTAAACTTTCAATCTAATAGTGAATATACAAAAGTAGCTATAGGAACTAATACAGAAGAAGCTTCTAACGAAGGCTATATTTCTAGTGAAGATAAAACTCAAATTGAAAATTGGGGTTATGATTTTGACAATGCAGGAAATGATTTAAAAGTAGAAGAACAAAAAGGACAAATACCATATAGATTAACAGGAAAAGTAAAACAACAAGAACTAAAAGAAGGAGTATTTAGCGAAGCTAATGGTTATTATGTAGTACTTAAGGTTTATGGACCAGACGCTTCAAATATACAACAAAAAAATTGGACAGTTCAATTTAAAAATGAAGAAGGAAATTATAAAGATGCTATAAAGCCAACAGAACAAGACTATAACAATGGCTTTACAACAGTCTTAATGAAATTAAATAAAGATGGCGACAAAAAAATTACTTATAAAATAGATTGGGACGGAGAAGGAAATTATTTCTTACCATATGAAGAAACTATTGACTATTCTGGCTTAGAATTCTTAGAAGCACATAAAATAAAAGTACAAGGTTCAGATAAAACAGTTACAGTATGGGACGGAGAAGAAATTCCAGCAGAAGAAATTGAAAAAATAAAGCAAGAAGATAAAGAAACAACTTACCATAGTTTTGCTTATTGGACAAAAGAAGATGGAACTAAAGTTGATGAATTAACATTAGAAAATCTTTTAGATGAAAATGGAAATGTAACTTTAGTACCACACTGGAATTTATGCGCAGATAAATTTATAAATGATGTTATTGCAGATTTAAATTCACCAAAGGGAAAAGAAGATGGTTCACAATCAGAAGACTTCCACGAAAAATTTGTTTTTGAACAACAAGACATCAATAATATAAAAATCAAAATTGTAGATCCAAATACACCTTTAAGTGAAATGAATAATACAAGCATTCCTGGTACTATAGCCTATATTTTAGAAAAAGACGAAATAAAAGCAATTACATTTGAAGTAAATGAGGAAAATAAAGTAACATTTGATAAAAATGGTGTAAGAGCAGAAAATGGAATTTCTTTAGTAGAAGAATTACCTTTAAAAGTAAAAGTTCAAGAAGGCTTAAAAGCGCTATATGCTAAAGTATTAGGTGAAGCAGGAAACGACGAAAAAACAACATTAAGTGCAATGGCTATTGGTGAAAATTCAAGTTTCAAAATAAAAATAAGCGAAATTGATGAAAAAGTAACTCTTACAAATGAAGAAGGAAAAACAATTCCAACAGAATATACATTTACTTTTGACTCAAGCATGGTAGCAGTAGTAAAAAATGAAGAAGAATTAAAACAAGCATTAGCAAATGAAACAGTAACTGAAATATTTGTAGCAAAAGATATGGAATTAGGAGATATTAACGACGATGAAAAACAATCGCATACTCTAATTATTACAATTCCAGATAGAAAAGTTATAATAAAATCTTTAGATAGCCAAAATCCAGTAACAATTAGCGACACAGAACAAACAGAAGAAGGAGAAAAAGATAAAACACCTGTAATTGAAGTAACAGCAGGAGAAGTAACTTTTGAAGATATTAAAATAGAAGGAGCAACAAGAGCAATTTCAGTTCTTAGTGGTGCTAAAGTAACAGCAAAGAATGTAGTAGCAATAGATAGTCAAGATACAGCATTTGACGTAGCAGAAGGTGCTACATTTACAGCAGAAGGCTTACAATATTTAAAAACAACACAAGACGGAAATACAACTAATAAAGAATCATACCATTATCCAACAATTTGTGGTAAGGGAACAGTTGACGTAACAGATGTAGAAGAAAAGAAAGTAACAGATTATAAAAGAATAGTAGTTGGCAAAGAAGGAAATTATGAAGATAAAGACTTTAGAAATCCTGAAACAAATGAATATTATCCAGAATTCCAAGATCCTAATAATCCAAACGAATTAAAACAAGAATATAAAGATTTACTTGGAAAGCCAGGAAATATGGCATGGGACGAATTAAGAAATACACAACATACACATTACTATTTAAATGCAGAAAATGCTGAATATTATATGGTTTATTTAAGAGATGGGGCAATTACTAGAAAATATTTTGCAAAAAGTGACGAAATAGAAAAGACTAAAGAAAACTATAATTCAACAGGATATTATAAAAATGTTCTTATAGTAGATGGTAAATCTTATGTTCATGATGGTTGGTCAAAGAGCAGTTATTACACTTTAACTGCTAGTGCAAAAAGAGAATATAAATGGGGTACTGCAAAAATAACAGACCCAGAAGAAGCAAAAAATTGTACTTTATATCCTAGATATGTAGAGGGTTATAGTGTTAGCATTGAAACAGATGAACCAAAGGATAGCGAAACTAAAATAACAAAAAGATTTGGTGTAAAGAAAGACGAACCAAAAACAATTCAAGATTTAATAAATGAAATTCCAGAATTCAAAACAGTATATGAAACTTTAGAACAAAAAGCACAAGCTACCGGAGATGTAATTGTAGATGAAAATAACTCTAATTCACAGGTAGAAAGAACAACTCAAATTTCAAGTGATATGAAATTAAAAGTTGGAAAAGTACAACAAGTTTCATACGCACAAGTTATAGGACCAAATACTAATGAATTAACAACAAGCGGAAACAGTATTTCTGGCATTATAAATACAAAAAATGAAGATGGAAAATATTATTTGCCAATTAAAATAGCATCAGAAAATTTCCAAAATGAAGTATCAACAGTAACTGTTACAGACCCTAACAACAATACACAAGTTTATACTTATAGTGAAAATGCTGAAAATGGAATAAAAACAGTAAGCAATGTAAAGACTATGAATTTACAATTAGAGGCAATAAAAGAATCTGATATAACTGGCGGAAACAAAATATATAAGATTGCCATAGATATGGACGGAGAAAATGAAAGCAAATATGATATTCTAAATTATATATTTGACTATAATAAAGTAAAAACATTAGAAGAAATGATTAACAAAGCGGCTAACAATACTCAAAGTGCTAAAAACTTAACACTTGAAAGAGATAATAACATAAAAGGAGTTAGTCAAAAATGTACAGTTCAATATGATAGAGAAACAGGAAGAAGATGCTATACAGAAGGAAATGTATTTCAATATACATTTGTTGCAAGCGAAGTAAACAGCGCTTCTAAAAGTAATATATGTGCTCAAAAAGTAGAGGCACAAGCAAATGATGGAAAAGTATATTTAAATAATTGGCAATATTGCAGTTCATTTAGTAGAGTAAGTAATGGTGTTATTGAATTAGAATTACTTAAAGATATAGTTAAGGCAGATGGTACTATTAAGGCAATAGCAGAAGTAAACAGAATAGATGAACAAGAAAATACTTATTTAGTTGTTGTAAGTCATGAAAAACTTAGCAGTTGGTTAAATATAAATTATATTGATTTTGAAACAGGTGAAACAAAAGAAGGAGAAAATACTTTTAAATTTGAAGACCGTGTAGGAGTAATACTAAAAGTAACGCTTGATAGTAAAAATGAATATGTAACAGGTATTGAAACAGTTAACAACTTTACAATAACTAAGGGAGAAGAAGACCAACAAAAACAAACTTATAATAACAATAAAATTAATGTGAAAATTAGTAATATTGGAGAAACATCAATAAAAGAACCTAAGCAAATGCTTGGAAAAGATGATGAAACCCCTGCAACAAATGCAGAAATTCAAGATTTCATACAAAAAGGTAAAGAATGGTGGAATAATCATAAATAAAAAAGCGAGCCTAAGATTTTCTAACAAATGGAAATTTTAAGAAAATCTAAGGCTCATTTTTTGTGTCAAAAGCACTTTTTTATAGCATAAAATCTATGTCCATAAAATATAAAAAATTTTTTAGAAAAGTAACTTACTTGTAACTTTGTATGTTTTATAATACATTTATAAAGAAAATCTTATTTTATAAGTTTGAAAGGAATGATTAAAAAAATGGAAATTTTAAGAGTAGAAAATTTAAGCAAAGTATATGGAAAGAATGAATCAAAAGTAGTGGCATTAGATAACGTTTCTTTTTCAGTAGAAAAAGGAGAATTTGTTGCTATTGTAGGAGCAAGTGGTTCTGGAAAATCTACACTTTTACATTTAATAGGAGGAGTGGATAGACCAACTTCTGGAAAAGTATATATAGATGGAAAAGACATTTTTACCTTCAATGATGATAAATTAGCTATTTTTCGTAGAAGACAAGTAGGTCTTATTTATCAGTTTTACAATTTAATTCCAATCTTAAATGTAGAAGAAAACATTACTTTGCCATTATCTTTAGATAATAGAAAAGTGGATAAAGAAAATTTAAATAGAATGTTAAATTTATTAGGGCTTCAAAATAGAAAAAATCATCTTCCTAATGAACTATCTGGCGGGCAACAACAAAGAACAAGTATTGGAAGGGCACTTATTACGAATCCTACCATTATTCTAGCAGATGAACCAACAGGAAATTTGGATTCTAAATCAAGTGACGAAATTGTTGCATTGCTAAAAAAATCGAATAAAGAACTAAAGCAAACTATTATTATGATTACGCACAATATGGAAATTGCAAAAGTTGCAGATAGAATTATTAAAATAGAAGATGGAAGAATTGTAGAAAATGCTTAAATATATTTTAAAATAAGCTACAACAAATTAAAGTGAATTTATAAAAGTTATAATTATACTCTGCATATCTTACTTCTTGCTCATTCTATTCACAGAGCTAAGAAATCTACGACCAAGTCTATTGTCTTCGACGATGACTTTCCTAGAGTATAAAAAAGAATAATGTAAAAATTATAAATTTAGAAAGGATAAAAAATATGAAGTTACTGAATAAATTAACAATCAAAAATTTAAAATTGAATAAAAAAAGAACCATTGTCACTGTTATTGGAATATTATTATCTGTTTCTTTAATTACAGCAGTTGCCTCTATATATACAAGTGCCATTGATTCCTTAATTGATTTTGAAACAACAGAAAAAGGAAATTTTCACGTAGTATTTTATGATGTACCAAAAGAAGATATAAAAATCTTTGAAAATAATCGTCAAATCGAAGAATTGTATTTTACTAAGGACATAGGATATGCTAAATTAGAAGAATCAAAAAATGAATATAAACCTTATGCATACGTAAAAGCATTTTCACAAGGAGGCTTGGAAAATCTATCAATCACCTTGGTAGAAGGAAGATTGCCACAAAATTCAAATGAAATTGTAATACCAACTCATTTAAAAACAAATGGTAGAGTAACTATGCACGTAGGGGATAGCATTACCTTAGACATTGGAAAAAGAATAGGAGAAGATGGCGTAGAATTAAAGCAAAGTAATCCTTTTCAATCTGTTGAATCAGAAGAATTTAATTCTACAACAGGAGAAATTTTAGATAGAGTCGAAAAGAATCCTAGCATAGAGCAAATTGTAGATACTACAAGAAAAACGTATAAAATTGTAGGAATAATCCAAAGACCAGCATCAAATATTGAAAGTTATGTTGCACCGGGCTACACCTTTATAACATATTTAGATGAACAAAATGAATTTAAAAATTTAGACAAAAATGTAGATATATATGCAAGATACACAAAAGAAGGAACAAAAAATGCTTACAAAGTTACAGCAAATATATTAGGAGTAGATGAAACCTTATTTGAAAAATTTAATGTTTCTAATGCAAGTTATGAAATTGGTAAGAATAGCGAATATGATACTTATGTAGCACAAATGAATAATGCAAAATATAAAATCAACATCAATAATTACTTAATTGGCTTGCAGACAGACCCAATTGGTAGTAGCGCTATTGGTGGATTAGGAATAGTAGTTGCAATAGTATGCGCCATAATTGTATTTACTTCTGTATTTTGTATAAAAAATAGTTTTGATATTTCAATTACAGAAAAAATAAAACAATATGGTATGCTAAGAAGCATTGGCGCAACAAAAAAGCAAATAAAAAAGAACGTATTTTATGAAGCAAGCATTCTTGGTTTAATAGGAATTCCTCTTGGCTTATTATTAGGATTTCTTGCATCTTTTATCCTTATAATAGTAAGTAACTATTTCTTAAAGGGAATGTTAGCAGAAGGAATTGTTTTAAAATTTAAATTTTCTTTTGCTTCTGCTATTATCGCTATTATTCTTGGAATTATTACACTTTACTTTTCTGCATTTAAAAGTGCAAGAAGAGCCTCAAAAGTATCGCCAATTGACTCAATTCGAAATAGTAGCAATATAAAAATAAAAGCAAAGAAAATAAAAGGTTCAAAAATCATTCAAAAACTATTTGGCATAGGAGGAGAAATTTCATACAAAAACTTAAAAAGAAATAAAAGAAAATATAGAACAACAGTTATTTCTATTGTAGTTTCAGTATTTGTATTTATTGCATTATCATATTTTATGAACTCTGCTTTCTTCACAATTGAAAATGAACTAAATCGAACCGATTATAACATTACCTTGTATGCTCGATTTGAAAATGAGGAAGAATATGAGAAAATTATTCAAGTAGCAAAGTTAGATAACATTGAAAAATACAGTATTTGTAGAGAAAAAACATTACACATTGAAAATGTAAAATATAGCAATGAATATGTAGACACTTTAAATTTAAATGAAGAAGAAGCTAAGACAGGATACACTTCAATTGTAACAATAGGAAAAGAACAATATAAAGAATATTTAGAAAGCCTAGGATTTAAAGAAAGTGAAATGAAACAAAAAGGCATTTTACTTGATAAAACTACAATTTCTTTATGGAATGAGGAGAAAAATAAAGAAGAAAAGCATCAAATGAGAGAATTTGATTACAAAGTAGGAGATACAATTTCGTGTAATTTAGGCGAAAATAAAGAAATGAAAGTAGAAATTGGCTACATTACGGATAAATATCCATTTGGACTAAGTGCTAGTAATCATCAAACACTTCTAGTTGTAAGTGATGAACTATTTGATACTTATATTAATGCAAACCAATTAGATATTTACTTTCTATCATCTAATGCAAACCAATTACAAGATGATATGGAAAAGCAGTTAGAAGAACTAAATTTAAATTATTATAGTATTAATAATATTCAGGAAAACGCACAAATGTTAAATGATTTATTTACACTTATGGCAATTTTCTTATATGGATTTATTACAGTAATTACTTTAATAGGAATTACCAACATATTTAACACAATTACTACAAATATGGAACTTCGAAAACAAGAATTTGCCATGCTAAAATCAATAGGAATGACCAACGATGAATTTAATAAAATGATACGACTAGAAAGCATCTTTATGGGAGTAAAATCTCTAGCATTTGGAATTCCAATTGGAATAGGATTATCTTACTCAATTTACTATTTCTTAATGAAAGAAGAGGGAATAAAATTCCAAATACCTTATATGCCAATTCTATTAGCAGTTCTTGCAGTATTTTTCTTAATTACAATATTAATGAAATACTCAATAAACAAAATTAACAAACAAAACACCATAGAAACTATACGTAATGAAAACATATAAAAAGTTGACAGATAAAATAGAGATACTTATAATAGAGCTAGATAAAGGGAGTGAAAGAATGCACATTTTATTAATAGAAGATAACCCTTCTATTGCAAAAGGGTTAAAATATTCCTTTGAAAAAAATGCTTATAAATTAACATGGGTAACCTCTATAAAAGAAACAAAAGAATTTTTAGAGAATAAAGAGAATTATAAAGAAGAAAATATAGATGTTATTTTATTAGATGTCGCACTGCCAGATGGTAATGGTTTTGAGTTATTCGAAAATACTATAAAAAAGTTAAATCTTCCAACTATATTTCTAACAGCAAAAGAGGAAGAAGATGATATTGTTAAAGGGCTTAATATGGGAGCAGAAGACTATATTACAAAGCCCTTTAGCACAAAAGAATTATTAGCCAGAATCAATCGAGTTGTGTTACGTTCTAAAAAACAAAGTGCTATTCAAATAAATGATGTTAAGTTTGATATGGATAAGTTAATTTTGCAAAAGAATGGGAAAAATATAGAATTGACTTCTTTA
This sequence comes from uncultured Clostridia bacterium, assembly GCA_947599825.1. GTDB lineage: Bacteria > Bacillota > Clostridia > TANB77 > CAG-508 > UMGS1663. The sequence goes on along the minus strand of CANQFS010000022.1, from coordinate 17,362 downwards.
GAATTAAAAATAGTGCATTTATTATTTAGCAATATAAATAAAGTAGTTAGTAGAAATACTATCTTAGATAAAATATGGGAGTGGACCGGAAACGATGTAGATGACCATACCATAACCGTATATTTAAAAAGAATTAGAGAAAAAATAGGAACTGATATTATTACAACAATAAAAGGAATTGGGTATCGAATAGATGAAAAATAAAATAAGATTTAAAAAATATGTTGCTATTAGCATATTACTTATAATTTGCTTTTTAGGTTTGTTCCTAGCCTTAAGCAAATATGAGTATGACATCTACACCATGCATTTTAACGAAAAAATAGCAAAAATAGTAGGTACTTTAAGGGAAAAATATCCTAATGTAACAGAAGAAGAAATCATTGCAATTTTAAACAATACAGAGGAAAATTCTTCTTCTCAAATTTTTGCTAAATATGGGATAGATATAGAAAATAGTGCTATTTTATTAGAAAATGACGCAAGTTTTGCACAGTTTTTAATTATCAATCTTTCTTTTATGCTTACTATAATTTTGATTTTATGTTTTGTTTTTCTTATATATAATAGAAAAAAGGAAAAAGAAATTCAAGATATTACGAAATGTATTGAGCAAATCAATAACAAAAATTATGAATTTAATATGGACTCTATTTCAGAAGATGAATTGTCAATTTTGAAAAGTGAAATTTACAAAACGACTATTATGCTAAAAGAAGCGGCAGAAAATTCAAATATAGAGAAAGCAAATTTAAAGAAATCATTGGAGGATATTTCGCATCAATTGAAAACTCCATTAACCAGTATTTTAGTTATGCTAGATGATATGCTAGATGACGTAGATATGGATTTAGAAACAAGAAACGATTTTATGAAAGATATTAAAAGAGAGGTAATTAGTATCAATTTTTTGGTACAAGCATTATTGAAACTTTCTAAACTAGATTCCAATACCATTACTTTCACAAAAGAAAAAATAGAAATGAGTAAGTTAATAGAAGAAGCGGTAAAAAATGTTTCTACTCTATGCGATTTGAAAAATATTCATATAGAAATACAAGAAAATAGAAATGCAAGTATGCAGGGAGATTTTAGGTGGCAAGTAGAGGCAATTACAAATATACTTAAAAATTGCATAGACCATTCTCTAAATGATTCTAAAATTTGCATTTCGTATGAGCAAAACCATGTATATTCTAGTATTAGTATAAAAGACTTTGGAGAGGGTATTGCAAAAGAAGATTTACCTCATATTTTTGAGCGATTTTTTAAAGGGAAAAATGCAACGCAAGATAGCATTGGTATTGGACTTGCTCTTTCAAAAACTATTATTGCAAAAGATAATGGAACTATTAGCGTTACTTCAGAAAGCAAAGTAGGAACGCAGTTTATTATTAAATATTTTTCTTGACAATGTAAATTTGGTTCTATATAATACTAAAAAAAGGAGGAAGTTTATATGGAGAAAAAGACAAAAATAGTTATTGCTATTGCAGTTGTGGCTATTATTGCAGTTGCTATTATTGTATTTGCAGTAAGTCGTAATTCAGGTAATGGAAAAACAAATTTAGCACAGGTAAATAGTGAGGAAGACTTAAGTAATTTATTAGAAAAAGTTTATGAAGGAGTAAGCACAGAATTGTATAATGTGCAAACAATTAACATTGATTTAACAGATGAAACTTCTGTAAAATCTTATACTGGTCTTGAAAACGCACAAAACCTTGAATATGCTATTGTATCTGAGCCAATGATTAATGCTCAACCTTATTCATTAGTTATGGCAAAAGTAAAAAGTGGTGTTAATGCAAATGAAGTTGCAAAGGCTATGTCAGAAGGCGTAAATCCAAGAAAATGGATTTGCGTTTCAGCAAAAAAATTATATGCAACTAATAGCGGAGATATTGTATTTCTTATTATGACAAATGAAGAAATGTCAAAAGCAGTTTATGACAGTTTTAAAAATCTAGCAGGAACTATAGGAGAGGAATATGAAAAAACAATAGAGGACGAAGAGTTACCTCCAGATATAAGTTTTCCAGTTCCACTATAAAATAATATAAAACAATGTTATCGTCGGCATAGAGTAGAATAAGTCTATCTTGCCGGCGATTGTTTAAGTTTTACTAAAAAAGTTGTATGTGCATACAATAAAAAAATTTAGAAAATAGATAATATAAAATATTAATTAATTAAAAAAATGAAACAAAAGTAAAAAACAATGAAAGGAACAAAACATGGTATTTTCAAGTATTACATTTCTATTTTATTTTCTCACAATCGTACTTGCCATTTATTATATTGTGCCAAAGAAAGCAAAAAATTTCGTATTATTGATAGCATCTTTTATTTTTTACTATTTTGGAGAACCAAAATACGTGCTTCTTATGGCATTTTCAATTATTCTTACATACATATTTGGAAGGCTTATTGCAAAATATCAAAAAACAGAATATGCCAAAATGTTTTTAATTTTGGCAATTATATGTAGTGTTGGTTTATTAGTTTATTTTAAATATGCTAATTTTTTAATTGAAAATATCAACTTATGGCTAAAACATAAAATTGACTTTATTCATGTAGCTTTGCCAATTGGAATTTCTTTTTATACCTTCCAAATGCTTAGTTATTTAATAGATGTGTATAAAGAAGAAGCAAAGGTGCAAAAAAATATCTTTAAACTTGCTATGTATGTATCTTTATTTCCACAACTTATTGCAGGTCCAATTGTTAGATATACCACAATAGAAGACCAAATAGAAAATAGAACACACACGATAGAAAAGTTTTCTTTAGGTGTAAGAAGGTTTATTATAGGACTTAGCAAAAAGGTACTTATTGCAAATGTTTTAGGAGAACTCACAAGTACATTTTTAGCAAGCAATGAAATGAGCATTTTATATTATTGGTTATATGCTATTTCGGCAATGTTACAAATTTATTTTGATTTTTCCGGCTATTCAGATATGGCTATTGGTCTTGGAAAAATGTTTGGTTTTGAATTTCTGGAAAATTTCAATTATCCTTATATTGCAAAAAGTATTACCGATTTTTGGAGAAGATGGCATATTTCGCTTAGCAGTTGGTTTCGAGACTATGTGTATATTCCACTTGGAGGAAATAGAACTTCAAAAATAAAATGGCTTCGAAATATTATGATTGTATGGCTTCTTACAGGCTTATGGCATGGAGCAGCATGGAATTTCGTAATATGGGGACTATTTTTTGGAATTCTTCTTATTTTGGAAAAATTATTTTTAGGAAAGCAGTTAGAAAAAAAGCAGTTAGGAAAAATTCCTAAAGTATTGTCTCACATTTACGTACTTTTACTTGTTATGATTAGTTTCATTATATTTAATGGAGAAAGCACGACGCAAATTTTACAAAATATAGGTGGCTTAGTGGGAATAGGAGGAGTGCCACTTATTTCAAATGAAAGTTTATACTATTTAAAAAGTTATTTTGTTGTGCTTCTAATAGGAATAGTAGGAGCAACTCCTTTACCAAAGAATTTTGTAAATTTGCCTAAAATGAAGAAAGTATCTAATTTTTTAGAACCAATTTATTTGCTAATTTTACTTCTTATTTGTACTTCTTACATTGTAGATGGTTCTTTTAACCCATTTTTATATTTTAGATTTTAAAAATGTACTTTTGGGTACCATTGGGGACGTTTTCTTTTGGTACATCTGTTCCTTTTGGTACATTAAAAGTATAAAATGGAGATATTTCTAACATTCGAAAATAAACACAGTAAAAAGGCGTATTTCTAGTGTTCCGAAACAACAAAATAAAAGAAGTAAAAATTTTTAGTAGTCCGAAACAACAAAATAAAAGGAGTAAATATTTTTAGTAGTCCGAAACAACACAATAAAAGTGAATATTTTTAGCAGTCCAAAACAAAACAATAAAAAGGGGTGTCCCCGGTGTTCAAAAATGGAACAAAAAGGGGCGTCCCTACTGTTCGGAAGGGAGAAGTAAGTTAATGAAGGAAAGTACAAAAAATAAAATAATAACTGTAGGCTTTAGTTTTATATTGATAGCCTTCTTCTTTGGCAATATCATTAAAAAAGATGAAACAATATCAGTAGCAGAAAGAAGAAAATTAGCACAGTTTCCTACTATTACATTTAAAAAATTAGAAAATGGAAAAGTGGCAGAAGAATTTGATAAATATACAGTAGATCAATTTATTTTTCGTGATTCTTTTCGAAGTTTAAAGGCTTTTGTTAGCAATGACATTTTGCGTCAAAAGGATAACAATGGCATATTTTTACAAAATGGAAGCATTTATAAGATGGAATATCCAATTAATAGGCAAAACATTATAAAATCAGCAAGTAAAATACAAAATGTAGTTGAAAAATATTTGAATAATAACAATGTATATTATTCACTTATTCCAGATAAGACCTATTATTTAGAGTCTTATGACTTAAAAATAGATGTTAAAGATGTTCAAAACATTATGCAAGAAAGAATTCCACAGGCACAATATATTGATATTACAGAAGGCTTAGAGTTAGAAGATTATTATAGAACTGACTTACATTGGAAGCAGGAAAATTTATCGCAGGTAGTAAAAATATTACAACAAAATATGAATTTAGAAAATACATCTTTGCAATATGAAACGCAAGAACTAGGCGATTTCTATGGGGCTTACTATGGACAATTAGCAAGAAAGGTAGAGCCAGATAAAATTCATGTTTTAACAAATGAAACAATTAAAAATGCAACTACGTATAACTATGAAACAAAACAAAGTGGAAAAGTGTATGATACGCAAAAATTTAAAACATCTTCAGATAAATATGATATTTATTTATCTGGTGCAACACCATTAATTACTATAGAAAACCAAAATGGACTTACGAAAAAAGAATTACTTTTATTTCGAGATTCTTTTGGAAGTAGCCTAGCACCTTTGTTATTAGAAAACTATTCGAAAATTACTTTAATTGACTTACGATATATTTCAAGTAATATATTAGAACAGTATGTTGATTTTAAAGACCAAGATGTACTATTCTTATATAGCACTTTAGTATTAAATCAAAATGTGTTAAAATAAAAATTTTTATTATGAATAAAATTTTAATCTTTTCATACAATAATACAAAAAACATTAAAAATATAAAAGTTTTTGTACTACTAATACAAAAAACATTAAAAATATAAAAGTTTTTGTACTACTAATACAAAAACTTGACCATTAAAAAATTTGTATTTAAAATTTAATAAAATCTTAACTATTTCATAACCAATTTCTTAATAATTGATTGTTACAATCAATAGCAAAGGAGGAGGTTATGAAATATTTTTTAGAAACACAAAATTTAGAAAAAAGATATAGAAACTTTAAAGCCATTTCCAATTTGAATATTCATGTTGAAGAAGGTGCCATATATGGCTTAATAGGAGAAAATGGCGCAGGAAAAACAACGCTAATTAGAATTATTTGTGGCTTGCAAAAACCTACAAAGGGTACTTATAAAATTTATGGAATTTCTAATGAAAGTAAAAATATTGCTGCTCAGCGTAAAAGAATGGGAGCCATTATTGAAAATCCTGCAATTTATTTAGAGATGTCAGCAGAGGAAAATTTAAAAGAGCAATATAAAGTAATGGGCTTATCTAATTTTGAAGGAATAGATGAAATATTAAAATTAGTAGGACTAGCTCAAGTAGGAAAAAAGAAAGCGAGAAACTTTTCTTTAGGAATGAAACAAAGACTTGGTATTGCTATTGCATTAGTAGGAAATCCAGATTTCCTTATTTTGGACGAACCAATGAATGGATTAGACCCACAAGGAATTATTGAAACAAGAAATTTAATTTTAAAATTAAACCGTGAAAAAGGAATTACCTTTATGATTTCGAGTCATTATTTAGATGAACTTTCCAAAATTGCTACTCATTATGGTTTTATGCACAAGGGAGAAATCTTAAAAGAAATAAAAAGTACAGATATAGAGCAAAATTCTCTTGAAAACTATTACATGAATTTGATGGGAGGTAATTTAAATGGGTAAATTATTAAAAGCGGGCTTTTATAGACTAGGAAAAAGTAAACTTTTTTGGGGTTTAGTAATTGCTACAGCAATTATATCAGGATTAACATTCTTCTTCACGGAAGATGAACAAGTAATTTTAGAACAAAAATTTCTTAGCAATCTTAATTTTATTCCTTTTATTATTGCAATATTTGTTGCTTTATTTGTAAGTGTAGAATTTTCAGAGGGTACCATTCGAAATAAGATTATTGTAGGACATAATAAAATACAAATTTACTTATCCACTTTTATTGTTAATATGGTTGCCAGTATCATAATGGGAATTGTATGCTTCATTACTACTGCCATTGTATGTGCCATACAGCATCGGAAGTGTGGAGATAAAGTTTATTGATTTTTTTATGATTTTACTTAATGCAGTCATAATTATCATTGCTGATTCTGCTATATTTACTTTTATTACTTTATTATTATCAGATGTAACAACGTCAACAACAATGATACTTCTCGTTACTTTTCTTATGTTTGTTGCAGGATTAAAATTAGTCAATGAAGTAAAACAAAGCAAATATTATTATGATATTGATATAGATATGAAATCAAATAAGATAATAGAAGTAAGCATTATGGAAGAAAATCCATTTTTCCCAGGAGAAGAAAAAAGAAAAATTTACCAAAGCATTTTATATATGATACCTTCTGGAGACACTATGTTAATGGCAAATAAATTTACACAAACCATTGATATTGAAAATAGGTTAGGCTATAGTAACTCTATTATCTTACTAGCTTTAGCAGGCGAAACAGTTCTATTTACTGTAGCAGGAATGGTTATATTTAATAAAAAACAATTAAAATAAAAGAAAGTGGAAAGATTTGGGACGTGTCCAAATCTTTCCAAATATATGGCAAGACTTAGATTTTCTTAAAAATTCCATTAGGTAGAAAATTTTAAGCTTGCTTTTTTACTTTACTCTCTTAATTGTTGTCTAAATTTTCATTTGCACAAAAAATTAAATCCACATTTATAAATGGTAAAATTAAATTACCGTTTTTAGAAAAAATTAAATCTACATTTTGAAAAAAAACTTGACAAAAAAATAAAATAGCGTATAATTACATTGCATACAATTTAATTGTAAAAAATGATTTTATTAATATGTATTTAAACTAAGAAAGAGAGGAAGGAATCTTAATATGAAATATAGTTTTGAAACAGAAAATACTTGTAGCAAAGTGATTGAATTCACATTAGAAGGAAATGTAGTAACAAATGTGCAATTTTTAGGTGGAGGCTGTCCTGGCAATTTACAAGCATTGCCTAGATTAGTAGAAGGAATGACAGTAGAAGAAATAAAGAAAAAATTAGGTGGAATTATTTGCGGAAGAAGAGGAACTTCATGCGCAGACCAATTAGCAAAAGCAGTAGAAAAAGCGTATGAAGAATCTAAAAGAACAGCGTAATTTAGGAGATGTACTATGGAAGAATATGATAATTTAAAATTAGAAAATCAACTTTGTTTTCCTTTATATGCTTGTTCAAAAGAAATTATAAAAAAATATAAACCATATTTAGATAAACTTGATTTAACTTATACTCAATATATTACAATGATGGTACTTTGGGATAAGAAGAAAATCAATGTAAAAGAATTAGGAAAATATTTATTTTTAGATTCTGGAACATTAACACCTTTACTAAAAAAGTTAGAACAAAAAGGTTATATTGAAAGAAATAGAAATAAAGAGGACGAAAGAAATTTAATAATTTCCATTACAAAACTAGGAATAGAATTAAGAAACAAAGTAAAAGATATTCCAAATAATATAAGCAAATGTGTGAATTTAGAGCAAACAGAGGCAGTGCAACTTTATAAGTTATTATATAAAGTATTAAATGGTTTAAAGTAAAAAAATTATAGAAAAAATGAAATGAACGCTTGACTTTTCTAAGAAAAAAATGATATATTTTAGCATGTAGATAAAATAGAAAACGACACATGTGAAGCAATAGGCTTGTAAATCTGATTACGGTACTAAGCGACGCATGTGTATTTTTATGCCAAAAAGAAAGGAGAAAAAAGAAATGCCACAAACGAAATTTCAAAAGTTAATATTTGCACTAATTACTGTTATAATAACAGTTCCATGTTTTGTATTTTATTGTTCATCTTATGAAGCGGGAGGATTTAATGTAGAAGTAATAAAAAATTCTTGGATTTTTATTCCTATTGAATTTGTACTTGCTTATTTATGTGAAATATTCATTGGAAGTCCTTTGTCTGTTAAATTAGCATTAAAAGCAATTGACCCTAAAAAGAACGATCCTATGATAGTAGAAACTGCTATTATATGTGCAACAGTTGGAATTATGTGTCCACTTATGAGTTTTTTAGCAACAATTCTTTACAATGGAATTATTGCAGTAGGAATGAATGGGGCACCATTAAATAATTATATTATTAATTTTATTCCATACTGGCTACAAAAAGTAGTGCTTAATTTTCCATTCGCTTTGCTTTCTCAACTATTCTTTATTCAACCATTAGTAAGAATTATTTTCAAATCTATTTTTAAGAATAATACCGAAAAAGCAGAAAAGAAAAATGCAAAAAAAGAATTAGTAGGAGCAAAATAATTCTACTTTTAATAGTATTTTTATTTAACATTAAACCATTGTCGTTATGTTTTAGGTTAATGATTATAGAGCAGATAATTAGTTGAAATTATCTGTTTTTTATTATATAATTGTAACAACAATTGGAAGTTACTAATATTTAATTATGAATTATAAATAAGATAATATTGATGTTAATATCTTTTATTCTAGAGAAGAAGCAGATAAATATATAGAAAAATTAAGTATATAATTATATTTTTATACTAATTCTTATAATCCAAAACATATTGAAAAAAGGAGATATAAGGCTTAGTATTATTAAAATAAAAAAATGGAAAAAGAAAAATAGTAAGGTGAGAGAAGTATGATAGAATCAAAAGGTTGGAATTGGAAAATTGTTAAAGATGAAAAAGAAAAAATTTGGAAAAATCCAAGTATAGAATCATATTATTTATTAAATAGATGGAAGTCACAAAATAAAAGATATTTTCTTGATTTAGGATGTGGATTAGGTAGACATTCAATTTTATTTGGAAAAAATGAATTTAATGTTAGTTGTTTTGATATTAGTCAAGAAGCTATAGACAGAACTAAAGAATGGGCTAAAAAAGAAAATTTGGAATTTGATTATAAAATTGGAGATATGCTTAAATTACCTTATAATGATGAACAATTTGATTGTATTTATTGTAGAAATGTCATTTCTCATACTGATACAGAAGGAATAAAGCAAATAATAAGGGAATTAGATAGAGTAATGAAACATGATGGCGAATGTTATTTGACATTAGGTTCAAAAGATACATGGGGATTTAAACAAAATAATTGGCCTTTAATTGATGAAAATACAAGATTAAGAATGGAAGAAGGACCAGAATATAAAGTACCGCATTTTTATGTTGATTACAATTTGGCAAAACAGTTATTTAGTAATTTCAAAATAATTAATATACATCAAGAGATTGACTATTATGAAAAACAAAATGGTACAACAGAATCATATCATTATCATATTTTAATTCAAAAACATTAAAGAATAGAATAGCGACAATTTATTTAACTCTTACCTTATGTCCTGTTTATTATTTTATAGTAGTTATATAATTGTTCTTGAAAGGAGCAAGAAATATGGATCAAGAGAAAATAACTTTAAATGAGTTTTTGGCTAGTGAAAAAATTAAAGAAGAAAAATTTAAAGAACAAGCAGATAATAATTTATATAATGCATTAGAAAATAGTTCCTTTACTTTAAAGGAAAAAATAAAATATTTTGGTAAAAAATGGGACAAAGAGCATTTTTTAGAACTAACTATTGCAATGATTGTTATTGTAGGATTTATAATTTATGGGTTTATAAAAGATAATGGAGTACAATTTATATTTATGATTGTTGGTTTTACTTATGGAATATGGGAAAATAATAGAAAGAAAGCTTATATAGAAAGAAACGCATATAGACAAATAAACAATAAAAAAGATAAAGAGGAATAGTAAATATATATATAATAATGTAGGACAGGAGGTAAGTATATGAAAATATCCACAAAAGGAAGATATGCTTTAAGAGTAATGATAGACTTAGCATTAAACAGTAATGAAAAATATATAACTTCAAAAGAAATAGCCAAAAGGCAAGGAATATCCATTAAATATTTAGAACAAATTATAGCAATGTTAAATAAAGCAGGATATTTAGAAACAGCAAGAGGAACAGCAGGAGGGTATAAATTAGCCAAAAAACCAAGTGAATGTATAGTAGGAGACATTTTAAAGGCAACAGAAGGAGACTTAACACCAATAGACTGCCTAACAGAAGAAGGAAAATGTGAAAGACAAAATTATTGTAAAACATATTCTTTTTGGAAGGGACTAGACGATGTAATCAACGAATATGTAAATAATAAGACATTAGAAGATTTAATAAAATAGAAAAGAGAACAGGAGGGACGCCCCTTTTCGTTCCATTTTGGAACGATGGGGACACCCCTTTCTTTTTTTGCCAAAATCAAGAGATATTTTCATATAGCAATAGTAAATTTTAAAAACTACTTAATTCCTATTGACTTACTAGGAAATAGATGCTATAATTCCTACTATAACAGTAGGATAAAAATTACAATTCCTACATAATAGTAAAAAAATACTATAACTGCTATAGAATGGTAGTTAGGAAAGGAAGAAAACCAAAATGGATACAATATATTTGGATAATAATGCCACAACAAAAACTGATGAAGAAGTGGTAAAAGCAATGATGCCATATTTATTAGAAAACTATGGAAATCCATCATCTATTTATAAAATTGGAAGAGAAAATAGAAAGGCAATAGAAGAAGCAAGAGAAAAAGTAGCACAAATTTTAAATTGTGAGCCAAATGAAATTTACTTTACTTCTGGAGGAAGTGAAAGTGACAATACCGCAATAAGAGGGATTGCTTATAGTTATATAAAAAAAGGAAAACATATCATTACTTCTAAAATTGAGCACCCAGCCGTATTAGAAACCTGCAAACAACTAGAAAAAGAAGGTTTTGAAGTAACATATATAGGAGTAAAAGAAAATGGAATTATTGATTTAGAAGAATTGAAAAAGGCAATAAAACCTACTACTACTTTAATTACCATTATGTATGCAAATAATGAAATTGGAACATTGCAACCAATAAAAGAAATAGGAGAAATAGCAAAAGAGAATAAAATTATTTTCCATACAGATGCAGTACAGGCAGTTGGAAATATAAAAATAGATGTAAAAGAGTTAAATATAGATAGTCTTTCATTATCTGGACACAAATTTTATGGACCAAAAGGAATTGGAGCCTTGTACGTAAAAAAAGGAGTGCAGTTCAATAAGTTAATCAATGGAGGGCATCAAGAAAGAAATAAAAGAGCAGGAACAGAAAACGTAGCAGGAATAGTAGGACTTGCAAAAGCAATGGAACTAGCATATAGCAATTTAGAAGAACATAACAGAAAAATTAAAGAATTAAGAGATTACTATGTAAATCAAGTAAAAGAAAAAATTCCATATATCAAAATAAATGGAGATATGGAACAAAGATTACCAGGCAATAGCAATATTTCATTTAGATTTATTGAGGGAGAAAGTCTATTGTTAAATTTAGATTTAAAAGGAATATGCGCATCAAGTGGTAGTGCATGCACTTCTGGTTCACTTGACCCATCACATGTATTACTTGCAATAGGCTTGCCACATGAAATTGCACACGGCTCTTTAAGAATTTCAATAGGAAAATATAATACAAAAGAAGAAATTGACTATGTTGTAGAAAATTTAGTAGAAATAGTAGGCAGATTAAGAGAAATGTCACCATTGTGGGAAAAATTTGTAGAGGAGGGAAATAAATAATGGATTATTCAGATAAAGTTATAGAACATTATACAAATCCAAGAAATGTTGGAAAAATAGAAGATGCTTCAGGAATTGGAGAGGTTGGAAATCCAGTTTGTGGAGATATTATGAAAATGTTTATAAAAGTCGAAAATAATATTATAGTAGATGTAAAATTTAAAACTTTCGGATGTGGTGCAGCCATTGCAACAAGTAGTATTTCAACAGAAATGATAAAGGGAAAGACAATAGAAGAAGCATTAAAACTAAAAAATACAGATGTAGTAAATTCATTAGGTGGACTTCCACCAGTGAAACTACATTGCTCTGTTTTAGCAGAAGAAGCAATCCACGAGGCTATTGCAGATTATTATAGAAAAGAAGGAAAAATGACAGAGGAAGAAATTAAAGCTAAGTGCAATTTAAAAGAGCATCATTGTGAAGGTTGCAATATATAACAAATAAGATTGACTTTTATGTAAAATTGTTGTAAAATATAGCTAATGTACTATGTTGTTTACAATTTCACTAAAATAGTGAAATTCAAAAAACGTGCTTACTTGAATAACATCTTTAGGAGGTATCATTATGTTAGAAGGTATTTACAGTGCTTTAAGGCTAGTAATTGTAGCTTTAGCGGCGTGTTACTTATTATGTATTTTTTTACCACAATTAAATAATTACAATGAGATAATACGTATTAAGAGACGGACTTTACTTTCATTAATTCTGTTTGTATTGTTCATTCCTACAATAATTATTGCTAACATGTTAGGTCAATCAATAACATTATTCATTATTTGCACTATACTATGGGCACTTTCTACTATATCAGGATTTTTTGTTTTAAAGGAAAAGAAAAAAAAGCAAGTAAATGTCCAAAGTGTAGATGGAGATGTAATAGACCTTGATTACGAAGAATTGTAGAATGATGAAACAGAAAAAGATGAGACGTAGCAAAACAACTTAAATAAACAACATAAAAAACAAGAAGCATGTTTTAAGAAAAAGGTGAACAAAATTGTTCATCTTTTTCTTTTGCAAATATTTGATAATTTCATATATTTATTATATAATGAATTCATAAGAAATATAGAAGAATATTATTGTAGCAAAAAACGTAGTAATAAATAGAAAATAAGAGGGAAAAAGAGATATGTTAGAAAATAATAAAAAAGTTTTAATTCTATCATGCGGAACAGGTGGAGGTCATAATACAGCAGCAAAAGCAATACAAGAAGAACTTCTTTCTAAAAACATACAAGCAGATTTTAAAGAATATTTAGAAATTATTGATTCAAAACTAAAAGATGAAATCAATAATTTATATATAAAATCTACCAATAAAAATGGAAAAATATTTAAAAATGTATATAATTTAGGTAAAATTTACGAAAAAACCAATCTAAAATCGCCAGTTTATTTTCTTAATAGTTTAAGTAAAGAAAAATTATATAACTATATACAAAGCAATCAATATAAATTTGTCATCACAACACATTTATTTGCAGCACAAGCTTTAACTGCAATAAAAAAGGAATATCCTATTCATTTTATGCAAGTTGCTACCGACTATGTAAGCATTCCTTTTTGGGAAGAAACTAATCCAGACTATTTTATTATTCCAAGTAAAGAATTAGAAGAAAATTTTGTAGAAAAAGGAATGAAAAAAGAAGCACTATTACCATTGGGTATACCAGTAAAAAAACAATTTAGAAGTTCATATAACAAAGAAGAAATGAAAAAAGAGTTAAATTTAGACATTACTAAAAAATACATTTTAATTTTAAATGGAAGTATGGGATTTGGCAATGTAAAAGAAATAGCACAAAAATTGTTAGAAAACATAGAAGATGTGTCTTTAATTATTGCGTGTGGAAATAATGATAAATTACTAGAAACTCTAAATAAAGAATATGAAGGTAATGAAAGACTTATAGCACTTCCTTATACAAATGAATTAGGCAAATACATGGCAAGTTCAGATATCATACTTAGCAAGCCAGGTGGTTTAACAACAACAGAGGTAGCAAGCATGAGAAAACCGCTAATTCATATTATGCCAATACCGGGTTGTGAAAATGATAATGCCAATTTCTTTGCTGAAAGAAAAATGTCTTTAAAGTGTGATAATATAAGCCAAGTAATAGAAAATACGAAAAAACTATTAGAAGATGAAGAATTACAAAAAGAAATAATAGAAAACCAGAAAAAATATATAACAGAAGATACTTGCGAAAAAATAGCAGAAATTGTAATAAAAGAATTAGATAGAGGTTGATAGATAATGGAAGAACAAGTAGTAGTAGAAGAAAGTGAAAATGAAGATATTATTCATCTATATGAACCATTGGAAAGCAACATAGATAAAAACTATGAGTATATTAAAGAGGGAAAAGTATTTTCATTTTTTTCTAACTTATTATATTATGGAGTGGCTTTTCCTGTTTTAACAATCTTAAATAAAATCGTATACGATTTAAAAATAGAGGGAAAAGAGAATATTAAAAATTTAAAAACAGGAGCCATTAGCGTATCTAATCATGTTTTAATTTTAGATTGTAGTATGGTAGGTTTAGCATTTGGACTACATAAAGTATATTTTACAACAAGGGAAGGAAGTTTCAAACTTCCTTTTATAAGAAAACTTATAAAACTATTAAGAGCAGTACCTATTCCTAGTAAAATAGAAAATAGAGAACGTTTCATAACAGCATTAGATAAAGCATTGCAAAATGGGAAAATTATTCATTTTTACCCAGAACAAGCATTGTGGCCTTATTGCGAAAAAATAAGAAATTTCAAAAATGGTGCTTTTCGCTTTGCCATTAGAAACAATGTTCCTGTAATTCCAATGGTCGTTACTTTTAGAGAGCCAAAGGGAATAAGAAAACTATTTAAAAGGAAAAAAGATGTTACATTGAAAATACTAAAACCAATTCAATATGTAGAGGAAGAAAAGAGTAAAAAAGATAGCATAGAAAAATTAAAAGAGCAGGTGCAACAGGTGATGAAGGAAAATATGTAGAGATAAATAGCAAAAATTTTGAAAACTAAAATAAAAAAAATTTAAAAAGTATTGACATTGTGTCAGAACTAACATATTATAATACTGACAATATGTCAGAGAAAGGAGAAATAAAAATGAATCGTTTTGAAGAAAGCAAAGAAGTTTTTAACAAACTATTTGGAGAATTACCAGATGCAAATAAAGAGATAGATCATGAACTTATGGAAATTTTAAGGAGATTTATATTTGGAGATATATTTCATAGTAGCGAAGAACTAAATATGAAAGAAAGAGAATTGATTACAGTAACAATTTTAGCAGTATTACAAACCTTACCACAATTATCAGCTCATATAAATGCAGCATTAAATGTAGAAGCTACCCCTATAGAAATAAGAGAAACGATTTATCAATTAGCACCTTTTATAGGTTTTCCAAGAACATTAAATGCAGTAAGTACAATGAATGAAGTTTTTAAATCAAGAGAGATAAAATTACCATTAGAAAATACAGGAATAGTAACAGATGAAACAAGATATGAAAAAGGATTTGCTATTCAAAATCCAATATATGGAGATGAAATAAAAGAAAAATATCCTGATGTACCAGAAATACCAAAATATTTAACAGAGTTTGGTTTTGGAGATTTTTATACAAGAAAAGGATTAGATATAAAAACAAGAGAATTGCTTGTACTAGTTGGTTTAACAACAATGAGAGCAGATACTCAAATAAAAGCGCATGTGCTTGGAAATATAAAAGTAGGAAATTCAAAAGAAAAATTATTAGCAACGATGCTACAATGTTTGCCTTATATAGGATTTCCAAATACAATGAACACAATTAATATTATAAAAAGCCTTTAAGAAAAAGGAGACTAACAAATGGAGATTAAATCAGCAGATGAAAGAAAAGATGAAATTATAAATGCGTGCGAAGAATTATATCAAGCAAAAAGTTTTAAAGAAATAACACTAAAAGATATAAGTGAAAAAACTACATTTTCAAGACCTTCTATATATAATTACTTTCAAACAAAAGAAGAAATATTTTTAGCCCTTTTAAAAAGAGAATATGAAAGATGGATAAAAGATTTAGAAGATATATATAGTAAAAATGATAACTTAGAAAAAGCAGAATTTGCAAAACAAATTGCTTTAAGCATTGAAAAAAGGCAGCAATTATTAAAATTGCTTTCAATGAATTTGTATGATATGGAAGCAAATAGTCGTATGGAGCAATTAATAGATTTTAAGAGAAGTTACGGAGAATCATTAAAATCGATTAAAAAGTGCTTGGATAAATTCTTTAAAAATATGAAAGAAGAAGAAAAAGAAAAATTTATTTTTTCATTTTTTCCATTAATGTATGGAATTTATCCATATACTCGTGCTACAGATAAGCAAAAAGAAGCTATGAAAAAGGCAAAAGTTCCATTCAAGTTTTTTTCAATATATGAAATGGCTTATGAAAGTATAATAAAATTATTATAAGGAAGCCTATGAATTAGGGAAAATATATAAGAAAGATGACAAGGAGGATAAAAAAATGGAATTTGAAAAAGTTATTAGAGAAAGATTTTCAGTTAGAAAATTTAAAAATGATAAAATTAGTGATGAACTAATAAATAAAATATTAGAGGCAGGAAAATTAGCACCTACAGCAAAAAATTATCAACCACAAAAAATATATGTAGTTAAATCTAAAGAAGGATTAGAAAAAATAGATAAAGCAAGTGCATGTAGATATAATGCACCAGTTTGCTTAATTGTAGCAAGTGATAAAAATATAGCATGGTCAAAAGATAATTATTCAACTTATGAAATGGACGCTTGCATAGTAGCGACTCACATGATGTTAGAGGCTACAAATGTAGGTGTAGATAATATATGGATAGAAATGTTTGATAAAAATATTATAAAACAAGAGTTTAATTTAGATGAAAATATTGAACCAATCTGTCTTATTCCATTAGGATATAAGACAGATGATTGCAAACCTTCACATTTGCACAATACTAGAAAAGATTTATCAGAAATTGTTGAATATAAATAGAGAAAGGATTGATGTATTATGGAAAAAGAAGCGGATAAAAATGTTACAGAAATTCATGGTGGTGCATTTGGAATGGGAGAACCAAATGTAAATTTTGCAAAATATTTTATAGGAAATTCATATTTAAAACAACTTGCTAAAACAGAAAATGGAATAGGATTTGCAAACGTAACTTTTGAACCTAGATGTAGAAATAATTGGCATATTCATAAAGCAGAAAAAGGTGGAGGGCAAGTTTTAATTTGTGTTGAAGGAGAAGGTTGGTATCAAGAAGAAGGAAAACCAGCACAAAGTTTAAAAGAAGGAGA
>CANQFS010000021.1 GCA_947599825.1 uncultured Clostridia bacterium | reverse complement strand
CGTAAGAATAAATAATTTTACAATAAATTTTTATAAAACTCTTTCCAAATTTCAAAAATATGATACAATAGAAGAAAATAAAAAATTGAAACTATTTTCAAATTTCTATTTGCCAATAGAAACCATTAAAAAAACTAATTATGAATTAATAGAAGAAGCAATATCTTACACAAAAGAACAAGCAAAAGAGCAAGCAGTAAATAGAGCAAAACAAAAATTAGAAGCACAAATAGGGCAAAAAGAAAACATTGTAAATGTGTATATTAACTATCAAGAAACAGAAGAATTCATTGAAGCACAAGTAATATATGAAGTGCTAGAAGAAATTGGGACAAAAGAAAAAATCGTATTTTGAAAGGAAGAAAAAGAATGGAAGAAAGAAGTTTAAGAGTATATGCGGATAAAACCTTTTTCACAAAAATAACAAACACCATTACGAAATTATTAATTCCTACAAAAATAGGAATTAATGGAATGCTTATTTCTGTTAAAAGGAATGCATTATTAAAAGCGTATGAAACAACAATAGAAAAACAAGATGATGCAGGAAAAAAAGATACTATTCAAAAAAAATACGAAGATGCTTTTAGCTTATATTTAGAAGCCATAGATAAGCATATTATGGATTCCATCTATAAAAAAGTAAAAGCAGGTTCAGCAACAGAATTTGAAAAAGAAGCATTAGCGCATTATTATGAAGTAATTCATATAAAAGAAACAGAATATTTAGAATATAAATATCGTAAACAAATATACTTGCTAGAACTAGACTATGCTACAATTACAGAATCAAATAAGCCAAAATTAATAGAAAAATATCAACCTTTCTATATTACCAAAATGGATAGCTTATATAAAGGGTTATTAAAACACTTCTCTATAAAATTAGCAGACAATTTAACATATCAAAATAAAGACGAAATATATGAAAAAATATTTAAAACCTTAGAAGAATATATTACAAATGTCCTTCCTTTAAAAATGGAAAATGATAAATCAGATACTTACAAGCAAATTGTAGAAGAATATGAAAAATTTGAAAATTACACTATTGGAAAACTAGATCAAAACGAAGGAATTGAGAAAAGAATGGTATTACTTGCAATAAGTAGGAAACTATTTACACATAGTCTTCCACTTATTGTAGCAGAACAATGCTATATTAAGCTATTAAAAGACGTAAGAAGCTTAATTGTAGACACAAGAGTTATAAAGAAACAAGAAAAAGCATATAGCTTACTAATTCGCTTAATAGAAGACTACAACATAAAATTATTAGCAACAAAAATTTATTGGGACAAGCCTGAAAAACGTGAAGAATATAAAGCATTTTGGAAAAAATATCAAGAATTAGAAACACTAAAAGAAAACAATAAAGAAGAATATCAAAAACAAAAAGAAATTTTATTTGTTCGTGCCGACCTAAAAGAAGTATATCAAAACGAAAATAGATATTGTAAAATTATTGAATTCTATAAAAATAAATTAGTTTCCTTAGGTGCTATGAAAGAACTAAAAAATACATATAAATCACAAGGTCATTATATAGGAAGGAAAGCAGTATGCAAGAATTAGCAGAAATTCAATTTCTTTATATTGAAGAAAAACAAGAATTAAAAAAATTCATAGAGCAGGTAGTAACTACCTGCTTTCAAGTAGAAAAAATTGAGCACCTAAATTTTTATTTAGGTATTACACTTACTTCGCCAGAAGAAATACACAGGCTAAATAAAGAATTTAGAAATGTAGACAAAGAAACAGATGTACTTTCTTTTCCAATGTTTGAAAAGGAAGAAATAGAAAAAATAAAAGAACAAAACAAAGTAAACATGTTACCTGAAGTTTTAGGAGATATAGTAATTTCTGTTTCAAGAGTTGAAGAACAAGCAAAAGAATATGGACATAGTTTTGAAAGAGAATTAGCATATATGGTAGTACATGGATTTTACCATGTTATGGGGTATGACCACATGGAAGAAAATGAAAAAGCCATAATGAGGGAAAAAGAAGAACATGTACTAACAATATTAAAACAAACAAGATAAAATTAAAACAAATGAACAATATAAAAAAATTAAAGGGCAAATAAAAATACAATAATAAGTAAAAAATATGAGTCCAAAATAAAAATACGAAGTAAAACTGCAAATAAATTAATCAAAAAACGGACTAAGGGGGAAGCAAAAATTGGAAGATGAAAGACTAAAAAATAAACATTATATTGACTCATGGATAAACGGCTTTAAAGGAATTTGGTATGTCATTCGTACACAAAAAAATGCAAAAATACAATTAGTTATTGCTGCTATTGTTATATTTTGTTGCATTTATTTTAGATTAAATATTACAGAATGTATGTTTTTAAGCTTTGCTACTCTATTCATTATTATTACAGAAATAATGAACACAGCAGTAGAAGAAACAGTCAACTTATGCACAGATAAATTTCACCCACTTGCTAAAATTGCTAAAGACGTAGCAGCAGGAGCAGTTGTTTTATCTGCCATTAATGCCGTAGTTATTGCTATTTTCATAATAGTTGGTAGAATTTTTTAAATCATATTAGACTAAAATATTTTACGAAAATGAAATAATAAAAAAGCAAAATACTACTAAAATATGAAAAACAAAAAGAAAGGATAAAATTAGGTATGAAAGGATCTATAGGAATAAAAATATTAATAGCTATATTAGTTGTATTAATTATTGTAACAGGAGCATTACTTGCAATAAAAATTATAAATGATAGAGGACTTCAAGGTCAAATTCAAACAGGCCAACAAGATGTAGAAAATAAAGAGCCAGAAGTAGTAGAAATAAAAGAGCCAACAACATTTCAAGGAACAGATAGGCCAATTGCAGTAATGATAGATAACCACAAAGACGCTATGCCACAAGTAGGCCTAAACGATGCTTATATGGTATATGAAATTATAGTAGAAGGTGGAGAAACTAGGTTAATGGCTCTATTCAAAGGAGTAGATTTAGACCAAATTGGACCAGTAAGAAGTTCAAGACATTATTTCTTAGACTATGCCTTAGAAAATGATGCAATTTACGTGCACTTTGGTTGGAGCCCACAAGCAGAATCTGACATTAAAAAATTAGGAGTAAACAATATTAATGGTATTTACTATGATACCATGAAAGAAAGAACAGACACCTCTCTTTTCTGGAGAAGTAAGAAAAAATATGCACCACATAATGCTATGACAAACACTCAAAAAATATTACAAATTGCAAACAAATTAGAATATAGAACAACATCAGAGCAAAAAAGTGTACTACACTATGTAGCAGAAGATGTAAATTTAGAAAGCAATATGGAAGCAACTACAGTAACAATTCCATATTCAACAAGCAATGTTGTAAAATATGAATATGATAGTGAAAATAAAAGATATATTCGTTACTCTAAAGGAATTGCACATACAGACTGGGTAACAGAAGAAGCAATTACCACCAAAAACATTATTATTGTAAAATGCAAAAACTGGACTTTGAATGATGGAAGCGGTAAAGGAAGACAAACTTTAGACAATGTAAAAACACTAGAAGGATATTACATCACAAATGGAAAAGCAATTGAAATTACAGCAGAAAAAACAACAAGAGAAGGTCAAACAGTATATAAAGATTTACAAGGAAACGAAATTGATGTAAGTGACGGAAACACATTCGTTCAAATATGTCCAATAGATAGCAAAGTAACAATAGAACCAGGAAAGCCAGCACCAGTAGAAGAAACAAATACAGTAAATGAATAAAAATAACGCGAACTTTAGATTTTCTTAAAATTTTATTTTAAAGAAAATGTAAGGTTCGTTTTTTTCATGTTTCAACACATATTACAAAAATATGACATTTTTATTACAATTTATATATAAATATTGACTAAAAAGTTATATCAATATATACTTAAAATAGTAATAACTTATAAACATAAAATAATTATACATAAGCAAAATTTTAAAATTGATATTCGTGTAATAAAAGAAAGGGTGGAACAAATGAAAAGTAAAGAAAAAAGAAACATTTTAATATTAATAGGGGTAGGAGTATTAATTATAGCAATACTTTTTGTATGCACAAGAGGAAATAAGAAAGAAGAAAAAGCAACAGGAGGAAATCCAACAACAGAGCAAAACAGTGCAAGTCAAGGAGAATATACCAAAGTAGAAGAAAATGGAAGCATAGTAAATACAAGTGAAAAGTTACATGAAAATAGAGAAGATTCAGGATTTTTAGTAAGTAATATAAGTTTTGAAGAAGTAAATGGAGAAACTGTACTAAAAGCAAGAATAACTAATAAAACAGGAGCAGACCAAGAAACTTTCCTTGGGAATATAGTATTAATAGATAAACAAGGCAATGAAATAGGAAGAATTCCAGTAAGAGTATCAAATACACAAAAAGATGAAATGGTAGATATAGAAGCGTCAATTACCGAAAGCTATGCAAATGCATATGACTTTAGACTAGAAAAATAGAAAGATAAAGAATGAAAATACTAAATTGGTTGTTTGAAGGAATGAACTTCTAATGTAGGATTTTCATTTTTTAGTATAAAAAGTTACAGCATACGAAAAAGGAGAAAATGTATGAAAAAGAGTACATATAAGAATAAAAGTAATAAGCTAAAAAATAGAGGAATAACATTAATTGCATTAGTAATAACTATTGTTTTATTAATCATATTAGCTGGAGTTACCATTAGTTTACTATTAACAGATAACGGTCTATTCAAAAAAGCACAAAGTACGCAAAAAATACAAGATTTAGCAACATTGCAAGAAAGATTAGAATTAGAAAAAGCACCAATACAAATAGAAAATGAGGGAATGGTAGATTTAGAAAGTTACCTAGAGCAAATACAAGAAGGCGAGAAACCATATACCTTAGATTCTGTAGAAAAATTAAACGATACAAATGCAGAAATAGTAGTAGATGAACAATATAAATTCCTAGTAAAAGATAAACAAAATGGAGATGTAGAAATAATTTACCAAGGAATAGCAAGAGTAGAAGACTTAACAATAGATCCAACAAGTGCAACATATACATATCCAACTTCAGGAACTTTTGAAGTAACAAACAATAAAAGCGGTGGAAAATTATCAGTAAAGAGTAATAATGATAATATAGCAAAAGCAAGTATAGATGGAACAACGGTAACAGTAACACCAGGAACAATAGCAGGGCAAACAGAAATAATAGTAATATCAGAAGCGAATGGAGAATATGCAGAAAATAAAGTAGCACATACAGCAACTGTAAAGAATGGAACAATTACACTAGAAGCAGAAGCATACAAAGGAAATTATGATGGAAAAGAACATGATGCATTAACAAAAGTAACAACAACACCAGAAGAATGCACATTAAGATATGCATTAGGAAGTGAAGAATATAGTTCAAATATGCCAAAAGTAACAGGAGCAAATACATATACAGTATCAGTAGAGGCAAGTAAACCAGGATATATGACAACTTCAAAATCAATAACAGTAACAGTAGGAAAACAAACAAATACAGTAGGAAACTTAGAATTGTCAGAAACAAGTGGAACATTAACGTATCCAGAAGAAAAAACATTTAAAGTAACAAATAATGCAAGTGGAGGAGATTTAAGTGTAACATCATCAAACGAAGCAGTAGCAACAGCGAAAATCGATATAAGTAAAAACCCACCAGAAGTAACAATAACACCAAAGGCAATAACAACAGATAACCAAAAAACAACAATAACAGTAACAAGTGCAGCAACAAATAACTATGAGGAACAAACAGTAAAATATGAAGTAACAGTAAATAGAGGAAAAATAGAAATAACAGCAGAAGCATATACAGGAACATATGACGGAGTAGAACATAATGCATTAACAAAAGTAACAACAACACCAGAACAATGCACATTAAAATATGCACTAGGAAAAGAAGAATATAGTACAAATATGCCAAAAGTAACAGGAGCAAATACATATACAGTATCAGTAGAAGCAAGCAAACCAGGATATATAACAACTTCAAAATCAATAACAGTAACAGTAGGACAAAAGAATGCAAACACATTAGATGTAAGCCTAAATTCAACATCATTTACATACACAGGTTCACAAATAAACCCAACAGTAACAGTAAAAGATGGAGCAAAAACATTAGCAAGTGGAACAGATTACACAGTAGCATTTAGTAATAATGTAAATGTAGGAACAGCAACGGCAACAGTAACAGGAAAAGGAAATTATACAGGAACAAATACAGCAAGCTACACAATAACACCGGCAGAAATAACATTAACAGCAGATGCATATAAAGGAACATATGACGGAGCAGAACATAATGCAGTATATAATGTAAGTGTAACGCCATCAAATGCAACAGTACAATATGCATTAAATAGTGGAAGTTATGGTAATACAGTACCAAAAGTAACAGGAGCAACAACATATACAGTACATATAAAAGCAAGTAAAGAAAACTATACAACCAAAGAAATAACAAAAACAATAACAATAAGTCAAAAGAATGCAAGTGGCTTTACAGTAAGCTTAAGTGGAACATCATTTACATATACAGGCTCACAAATAAATCCAACAGTAACAGTAAAAGACGGAACAAAAACATTAGCAAATGGAACAGATTACACAGTAGCATTTAGCAATAATATAAATGTAGGAACAGCAAAAGTAACAGTAACAGGAAAAGGAAACTATACAGGAACAAAGACAGCAAATTATACAATAAATAGAGCAGGTGGTTCAGTAAATTTATCTACAAGTAGTGGTACAGTTATAATTGGAAAAACAACAACATTCACAGCATCAGGAACTGGAGCCTTAAGTGTATCATCATCAAATACAGGAGTAGCCACAGCAAGTATAAGTGGAGGTACAGTAACAGTAACAGGAAAAGGAGTAGGAAGTGCAACAATCACAGTAACAAGTGCAGTAGCAACAAACTATAATCAAGCTAGTAAAACATATTCAATTTCAGTAAAAATTGATGAAAGCAACATAACAATAGGAAGCGGAATAAATCCTGATAACTATGGAAAAAAAGTAATTGGATATTCAGCAGGTGGAGTAAGTGACTGGCAATTATTCTATCAAGATGCAAATTACACATATATAATTTCAAGTAATGCTGCTCAATATATAGATTTTGAAAAATCTATATATCCAGAATATCAAAATGGAGCTAGTATAAGTACAATTGGAAGAAGATTAAATTTACCATTAGCAAATAGCGTATTTTCAACTAGCAATGTATCTAAAGAAACAAGACTGATAGCGTGGCTAACTGATCCAAGTAAATGGTCGAAATATGTAACAGGAAACGCTTTATATAGTATAGCTGGTCCGACTATGGAATTAATTAGTAAACAGTTTTTATATAAAAATATTGGACTGAAAGGTAATCCCCCTTATCAATTCAACCCATGGGAACCAGAGAAAGAAGACTATTTTAAATCATGGTCAGGATATATTGAAAATACACATATAGATTTTCTAAATAAACTTTACGTTAATCCATTCTTAGTTTGCACTCCAAATGGGGAATATTTACTGTATCCCTTAGTAAAGACTAGTACTGCTACAAGATATCAAACTCTTAACTTTAAGGATCCAGATGAAGGTTATGCAAAACGCGATACCGAAGATTCTAGAACGCATATGGCAATTCGTCCTATAGTTTGCTTCCAAACATCTACTTTTAATTATAAATTGCAATAGAAAACGTAATTAAAAGTAAAATTATATAATAAAGCTAATAACATTAACTGTCAAAAACAATACAATATTTAACTAGTGAAATATAAAAATGAAAAAGAGAGAAAATCTTTATTATAGAGATTTTCTTCTTTTTTGACTATACAAAAAATAATTATTACAAAAATGTTAGATTTGTATAACAAATTATAAAATTATTGCATTATAATATTAATCTCCACAACAAAAACAATTGAT
The DNA here is from genome assembly GCA_947599825.1 of uncultured Clostridia bacterium. GTDB lineage: Bacteria > Bacillota > Clostridia > TANB77 > CAG-508 > UMGS1663. The sequence goes on along the minus strand of CANQFS010000021.1, from coordinate 21,875 downwards.
AAATAAACAAAGAGATGCTATAATAAGAAAAAATAGAGAAATCTGACCAAATTTTACAAATTTAGCACAAGTAATGTGATAAAATAAGAATTATAAGAAATGAAATAATAAAATTCAAAAAATAGAAAATGATAAAAATAGTAAAACAAAAATTATAAAAATAGTAAGAACAAAAAAACACAATAAAAAATAGTAAAATATAAAACTAAAATAAAAAATAGGAGAAACTAATGGAAGAAAAATTTAAATCTGGATTTGTTTCTATGATAGGAAGAACAAATGTAGGAAAGTCAACAATTATAAATGGTTTAGTAGGAGAAAAAGTAGCAGCAGTAGCAAACAAAGTGCAAACCACAAGAACAGCCATTAAAGCTATAGTAAATAGAGAGCACTCACAAATTATATTTATAGACACACCGGGAATTCATAAACCAAAATCAAAATTAAGTGAAACTATGCTAGATACTGCATTTACATTCATTCATGATGTAGATTTGGTCCTTTTTGTAATAGATGCAACATCAAAAGAAATAGGCAGAGGTGACAGCAAAATTTTAGAAAAAATAAAAGAAGAAAAAAGAAAAACAATTTTAGTATTAAATAAAATAGACCAAGTAACTAAAAAAGAAGAATTACTTAAACTTATTGATTTATACCAAAAAGAATATAATTTTACTGCAGTAGTGCCAATTTCAGCGACCAAAAAAGAAAACTTAGAAATTCTACTAGACGAAATTGAAAAAAATTTAAAAGAAGGGCCGGCTTACTACGACATAGACGAATATACTGATCAAACTACAAGGCAATTAGTTGAGGAAATTATTCGCGAAAAAGCCTTAAAATTATTAGATGATGAAGTACCACATGGAATTTATGTAGAAACAGAAAAAGTAAAAATGCGAAAAACAAAAGAAAAACAAGAAATTTATGACATAGAAGCTACAATATATTGCATAAGAGAATCTCATAAAGGAATCATCATTGGAAAAGGTGGCAGTATGCTAAAAAAAATTGGAACGTATGCAAGGGAAGACTTAGAAAGAATGTTAGGTACAAAAGTCAATTTAAAAATTTGGGTAAAAGTAAAAGAAGATTGGCTAAATAACAATGCAATTGTAAAAAAGTTTAAATTACAATAAAAAATTAAATTTGCAATAAAACTAAAACTTCAAATAAAAAAATTAAATTTGCAATAAAAATTAAAACTTCAAATAAAAAAATTAAATTGCAATAAAAATTAAAACTTCAATAAAAAATTAAATTTGCAATAAAAACTAAAATTGCAATAAAAATTTTAAGCAATACAAAAACCATAACTTTCCAAGTATAAAATAAGAAAAACGGCAAAAGATAAAAACAAAAGGAAAAGGAGAGAAAAGCGTATGATAAAACAATTAGCATGGAATGCATTTAAAAATACAGGGGACATCAACTCTTATTTAGAATTTGTGGAAGTAGAAAATATGGAAAAAGAAATGGAAAAAAATTTACTTATCACAGAAGAAAAGAAAAAACCAAATCTAGGAGAAAATATAGGAATAGATACAAAATAAGTTATATGAAATAAAATGATATAATACTAGAGAATATGAAATAAGATGGAGTAAAGAATGGGAACAATAAAAACGAAAGGAATAGTAATTGCAGAAAACAATATGGGTGATTTTGATAAAATGATTACCCTTTTAACTCCAAACGGAAAAATTGGCTGCTCTGCCAGAGGTGCAAGAAGACCGAAAAGTCAGCTAATGGCAGGCACTCAATTTTTGTGCTTTGGAGATTATATGTTATTTAAGGGTTCTAGCACATATACTTTAAACTCTTGTGAAACTATAGAAATTTTTTATTCCCTTCGTACCGATTTAGATAAACTAGAATATGCCTCGCACATTACGAAAATAGTGCAAGATGTTACTTACGAAAATCAAAATACATATAAAATATTACAATTATACTTAAATACTCTGTATGTTATATCAGAAACAGACATGGACTTAGAATTTGTACTATCAGTCTTCAAATTACGTCTGTTATGCCTATTAGGATTTACTCCAAAAGTAGAAAAATGCGTTTCTTGCAATGAAGAAAACATTCAATATTTTAGTATAAAAGATAATGGCTTCAAATGCAATAATTGTGCAAAGCAAGACACAGGAGCAATTCAAATATCAGAATCTACCAAAAAAGCCATTCAATATATAGTAATGGCACCAGCCAAAAAACTATATTCTTTTCAAATAGCAGAAGAAAACAAAAAACAATTAGCAATGATTAGTAAATTATATATGGACGTAAAACTAGAAAAAGAGTATAAAAAGTAAAAACTATTAACTAGATAAAATAATAGTTTTTATTTTTTTTGCACTTTGTCAGTTTTAACTTTACTTAAATTTTAAGCTTCAATATTTTTAAGCATCAAATTTTTAAAAGTTAATATTTTGAAAAAATATTGTAATCTAACTATAACTGTGATATAGTAAATGGAAAGTAGGAGGCAAAACTATGTGGGGAGATATAGCAATTGCATTTTTATTAGCATTTATTACATCATTTGTATTAACACCATATACCATAAAAATTGCAAAAAAAATAGGAGCAGTAGACATACCAAAAGACGAAAGACGTATGCATAAAAAAGCCATGCCAAAATTTGGTGGGCCTGCTATAATGGTTGCATTCTTATTATCCACTATTTATTTACTAATTACATCTTCTATTGAAGGAAGTTTCAACTTATTTGGACCAGAAAAATATGGAATAAAATTACTTGGCTTTTTAGTAGGAATGATTGTTTTAGGAATATTTTGTTTCTTTGACGACATTAAAGGAATTCACCCTCTTACAAAATTAACAGGGCAAATCATAGCAGCAGGAATCGTTGTTGCCAGTGGAATTCGAATAGACAATTTTGCTATTCCATTTCTAGAAGAACATGTCATGTTAAATATTAGCAATATTTTTTCTATAATATTAACAATGGGCTGGATAGTAGGAATTACGAATGCCATTAATTTAATAGATGGATTAGATGGCTTATCTAGTGGAATTGCCATTATTTCATGTATATCTTTATTAATAATATTTGCGCTAAATGCTTCACCACTCATTGCCATTATTATGATTACAGCATTAGCAGGAGCACTAACAGGATTTTTGCCATTCAATTTTAACCCTGCTAAAACCTTTATTGGAGACATGGGATCTAACTTCATAGGCTACACTTTAGCAGTAGTATCCATATTAGGAATTGCAAAAACAGCAACAGCATTTGTTGTAGTGCTTCCTATCTTCGTATTAGGACTTCCTATATTTGACACACTATCTGCCATAGTAAGAAGACTAATCAAAGGAAAATCATTAAAAGCAGTAATTCAAGCAGATAAAAATCATCTACATCATAAACTAATAGAAAAAGGTTTCTCACAAAAAGAAGCAGTGCTATTATTGTATGGAATTAGCGTAGCATGTGGAATGTTTGCAATCATTCTATTTGAAAGCGATTTATGGAAAGCAATTTCATTTGCATTAATGGTAGTAGCAGTAGTTTGCATAGGATATAAAGAATTCTTTAAAATGAAAGAAGGTGAAAAAGGTATGTATAAATGTTTAGCCTGTGGATATGTATATGATCCAGAAATAGGAGATCCAGATAGCGGAATAGCACCTGGAACAAAATTTGAAGATATTCCAGAAGATTGGGTTTGCCCACTATGTGGAGTAGGAAAAGATATGTTTGAAAAAATAGACTAAAATGAAAATATCAGTAATATAAGTTTGGAATAGCATTAGAAAACATAGCAAAATTATAAAGAATATATAGAAATTTATAAAAAATAGTTGATTTTTTTATATAATTCTAGTATAATTAAAATACAGATAAGAAAAGATAATTATTTATCTCCAAACTCTCAATCTGTAAAGTTTAACAATCGAAACCAAAATGGAACAAAAAAATACTAGAGTTGGCAGACTCTAGTATTTTTTGGCTATGTATCAGAATAATTTAAGAATTAGATAAATTAAAACTAATACTAGCAGTTTAACAATCATTCCCATAGGTTTTCACCTCCTTTTGTTGGAGAAACGAAAGGAATGGAACAAAAATATTATAAGACAAAAAAGTAAAATAATCAATAAAATAATACTAATAATTTGAAAAAATTTCCAATTAAAATGTTATATATATATTAAAATTGTAAAAGTACAAGGAGAAAAACATGGACAAAATACAAAAATTTTTAGCCTATAATGGAAAAATAAACATTACAGCTGTAGAAACTACAGAACTAGTAGAAAAAGCAAGAAAAGTACACGACCTAAGCCCAGTAGCAACAGCAACACTTGGAAGATGCTTAAGCATGGGAGCGTTAATGGCAGGTAATTTAAAACAAGAAGAAGATAGCATTACACTTCAAATAAAAGGAAATGGACCAATTGGTGGAATTACAGTTACAGCAGACGGAAAAGGCAGAACAAGAGGATATGTAGAAAATCCACAAGTAGATGTTCCTTTAAGAAAAGACGGAAAGCTAAATGTAGGAGGGGCAGTAGGAAAAGAAGGCTTTTTATATGTAATAAGAGATATTGGACTAAAAGAGCCATATATAGGAATGTCAAAATTAGTTTCAGGAGAAATAGCAGAAGACTTTGCAAACTATTATTACACATCAGAGCAAAAAAACACAGCAGTAGCATTAGGAGTTCTAGTAAATAAAGATGGTGTAAAAAAGGCAGGAGGCTTCATAGTATCTAGCATGCCAGACGCTACCGAAGACGAACTATTCATATTAGAAAATCGTTTGCAGGAAGCAAAACCAATATCGCAAATGTTAGAAGAAAATATGAGTTTATTAGAAATTGCACAAGACATCACAGGAGATAGTAATATAAAAGTACTAGAGCAAGAAGAAAGTACGCCAAAATATCAATGCAATTGTAGCAAAGAAAAAATGGAAAACGCTTTAAAATCAATAGGAAAAGAAGAATTACAAAAAATTATAGAAGAAGATAAAAAAGCAGAAGTAGTTTGCCACTTTTGCAATAAAAAATATATGTTTAACGAAGAAGAACTAAAATGTCTCATTGGGGACGTTTCCTAAAGGTATCATTGGGGGTACCATTAGGGACGTTAGCCTCTGCATAAGTTATCCGTAATTCACTTCGTTCAAACGGCTAACTTATCCTTTTGGTATATCTGTCCCTTTTGGTATCTTTTATTGCAAAGATTAAATTTATGTACATAATAGGAGGAAGAAATGGAATTAATAGTAGGACTTGGAAATCCAGAAGCAGACTATAGTAAAACAAGGCACAATATGGGCTTTAATGTTATAAACGAATTAGCACAAAAATATAATATTGAAGTAAATAAGAAAAAGTTTGATAGCTTATATGGAGAAGGCAGTATAGAAGGAAAAAAAGTAATTTTACTTAAGCCACAAACTTATATGAATTTAAGCGGAGATGCTATTATTCAAGTTGTTCGTTTTTACAAAATTCCAATTGAAAATATATATGTAATATATGATGATATGGATATTAATCCAGGTCAAATAAAAATTAGAAAAAAAGGTGGAGCAGGCTCTCACAACGGTATGAAATCTGTAGTAAGCAACTTGCAAACAGAAGAATTTGCAAGAATCCGTGTAGGTATAGGAACTCCACAAAATAAGCAAGAAGCCATTTCTTATGTAATAGGTGCTATTCCAGAAGAAGAAATAAAAACGCTAAATGAAGGAGTAAAACAAGCAACAGAAGCAATGATTTCAATACTAAAAGATGGAATTGATAAAGCAATGAACACATTTAATTAAAAAACTATTAGTATACGAGATAAATGGAAAAATTGAAAGATAATTACTTCATTTATAGAGATAGGAGAAATATACATGAAAGAATTAGTCATAATTCAAAAACAAGACCAAAAAGAAATTGCCTATGTAGAAGATGGAACTTTAAAAGAACATTATACAGAAAAAGAAGACAAAAAACGTTTAGAAGGCAATATTTATATAGGGAAAGTAGAAAATGTATTATCAGGAATGCAGGCAGCTTTTGTAGATATTGGACAAGAAAAAAAAGCATTTTTACATATTCGAGATGTATTACCAAAAAAGAGCAATGTAACAGGAAATAAAGAGGAAGATTTAGAAAACTATAATATAAAAGACTATATTAAGCCAAATCAAATGGTTCTAGTGCAAGTAAAAAAAGATAGTAACAATAGCAAAGGAGCAAGAGTAAGTACAAACATACAAGTAGCAGGAAGATTTGTAGTTATACTTCCAGAAAATGATTTCATTACAGTTTCACAAAAAATAGAAGATAAAGAAGAAAGAAATAGACTAATAACAATTGTAAATAAAGTAAAAAAAGATAAAAAAATAGGCATTATTATTCGTACAGCAGCAGAAAAAAAAGAAGAAAAATTACTACAAAAAGACTTACAAAATGCAATGCAAAAATTAGAAAATTTACAAAAAGAATTTGAAAAACAAAAAGAAAAAAAACAGCCTACCATATTGCAGCAAACAGACACCATTTTAGAAAGAATTTTATTAGATTTAGCAGATAATGGTTTAGATAAAATTTTAGTAAATACAAAAAAATTACAAGATGAAATAAAGAAAATTTTAATATCATTGCAAGAAGAAGTAGTAATACCAGTAGAACTAGAAAAAGAGAACTTAGAAAATAAGTATGATATAGAAAATCAAGTTCAAAAATTGCAAAACAGAAAAATTTGGTTAAAATGTGGAGGCTTCATTACAATAGATAAAACAGAAGCGCTAACAGCAATAGATGTAAACTCGCGGAAAATTTACAGGAAAAGAAAACTTAGAAAAAACAGTATTAAAAGTAAACAAAGAGGCAAGTATAGAAATAGCAAGGCAATTAAGGCTTCGAGATATTGGTGGAATTATTATTATAGACTATATTGATATGCAAGAAGAAAAAAGCAAAGAAGAAATAGTAAAAACACTAAAAGAAAGCCTAAAAGAAGATAGAGCAAAAACGCAAATTATGCAATTTACAAAATTAAACTTACTAGAAATGACAAGAAAACATATATTTAGTCCCGAATAGGAAAGATTTGGAAAGATTTGGGACGTGTCCAAATCTTTCCAAAAAATGAAATTATATATTTTTAATACTAAATAAGTAATGGTAATTTTTGTACTGACAATTTATTCGAAGTTTGTAGAGAAATAAAGGATTTTGATATAAAAGCAAAAAGGATGGACATTTCGCCCATCCTTTTAGTTGACTATTATTTTAATTCTTATAACTTTTAAATAATTGTTAAAAAGTTGTTTACCCTAAAATTTTCTTTAATTCCTCATGTCTTTTAATTTTTTGCGTAGTTGTCTTAATTAAAGGCTCATCTGTAACAAGAATCTCACGAATGTATTTGTAAGCAGGCATCGACTTATTTACCATATTTTTAATATCTTGCCAAATAAGTGCACGGTAATCTTCTTGCTTCTTAGAAGGATATTTTTCCTTCATAATATCTTTATTATAAACAATTTTAGCACATAAAATATAATCATCATCTTTTGGATCCTTTTTTCCAAACACCATACTTTCTTCTACATAAGGAAGTTTATTAATCAAAATTTCTAACTCTTCTGGATAAATATTCTTTCCATTTTTTAATACAATGACATCTTTTTTACGACCAGTAATAAATAGAAAGCCATCTTTATCAAAATAACCTAAATCGCCAGTGTAGAACCATTTATCTTTTAGAACTTCTTTGGTAGCTTCTTCATTTTCATAGTAGCCAAGCATAACCGTTGGTGCTTTTGCTTTAATTTCGCCAATTCCTTCTTTGTTTGGAGAATCAATTGCAATTTCAATACCAGGAAGAGGAAATCCAACAGAGCCAAGCTTTTTATATTTGTCATTTTCACCTGCAAGCACGGGAGAAGTTTCCGTTAAGCCATAGCCTTGCATTAAATTGATACCTAAATTTAAAAAGCCATGGATTGCTTCCTTACTCATAGGGGCTCCTCCTGCAATAAGAATGCGTAAATTTGGTGCGAAATTATCTAAAACAGGTTTCATTACCTTTCTTCGAATATCGACGCCAAATTTTAAAAGAAAATTGCAAAAAGAAGATAGAATTTTAATTATAGTATATTTCTTTTGCTCTTTTAAGGCCTTTTCTATTTTTTTATACATAATTTCAAGCATTAAAGGAACACAAACAAAGCCAGTAACATGATATTCCTTTAAATTATTTGCTACATGTCGAATGCCATCACAAAATGCAACAGTAATACCGCTATAGGTGCCATATAAAAAGGTGCAAGTCGATTCAAAAGTGTGGTGAAGCGGTAAAAAAGATAAGAAGACATCTTCTTTACGAATATCTGTCATTTGAGAAAGACTATAAATATCAGCACAAATATTAGCCTGAGAAAGACTAACAGCTTTAGAAATAGAGGTTGTCCCAGAAGTAAATAGCATAATCGACATAGCATTATTATCAACTTCTACTTTATTATAGCGAGTATCTCCATTTTCTAGTTTATTTTTTCCGTTTTCTAATAATTCACTATATTTTAAAAACGCAGAATTTGGCGTATCGTCCATGCAAATATAATAATTTAAATTAGACTTGCCTTCTTTTCTAATTTTAATAAATGTTTCTTGGTATTGCTTATCAAAAATAACTGCATCTGCCTTACTTCGAATAATTAAACTTTCAAGTTCATTGCTAGGAAGCGATTTATCAAGAGGAACGACAATAATGTTTGAAGTAGTAATACCTAAATAAGAAACACACCATTCATAACGATTTGGACTAATAATAGCAACTCGTTTTTTAGTTAGTCCTAAATCTATTAAGCTAGTTGCCAAACTTTTTATATCACAAACAAATTCACGATAGGTTTTATTAATATATTCTTTTGCCTTTGGTTCTAATTTATAAGTGAAAGCAATTTTATTAGCATATTTTGATTCATAACGTTCTACTAATTCTCTAAAATTATGAATTTCTTCTGCTTCGTATAATTTTCTTCTTGAATCCTCCAAAGTAAACCCCTCTTTTCTTATTTTATTTCATTATTATATCTTATTTTATGAAAAAAGGCAAGAATGAAAAATGTCGAGTTTTGTAGGAAATTTATAAGATATTTTAAATGGAAAATATTTACAAATAAGAAATAAGATTATATAATTATGTTTACTTTAGAACCTCCATAAAAGGGGGGTGATAAAATGCACAAATCATACCAAAGAAAAACATCTTACATAAGATATTAAAAAACTTGAAAATAGTTTTGGAAATATCAAAAGTAATTAAGGAAATACTTGCATTGTTTTGGTAAAAAAAAGTAGGTGGTCGCAACCACCTACTTTTTTTGTTTTCTTTTTTTTTTGAAAACCATACACAAAACAAAACATTATAAGTTTTTTATACTTATATTATACACAATTATAAAAAAATTGCAATAGATTTTGTAAATTTTTACAAAAATGAAAAGAACAAAAATTCGCAAAAGTATTGAAGAAGATTTAGAAATATGATATAAATAGAAGAAATAAATGAGATATTCAATTGTACAAAAAACCATACAGTTGGAGGAAATGAGGTAGAAATGGACGAAAATAAAATGCACTTGATAAATAAAATTTTTAATAATGAAATTATAAGAACAATATGGGACAAAGAACAAGAAAAATATTTTATTAGTGTTGTAGATATAGTAAGTGTCATATCAGAAAGTAAAGATGGTAGAAAGTATTGGAATAAATTAAAACAAAGACTCAAAAATGAAGGTAATCAAACGGTGACAAATTGTCACCAGTTGAAATTAAAAGCACAAGATGGTAAATATCGCGAAACAGATGTCACTGATATTGAAGGAATGTTTCGTATAATTGAATCAATACCATCAAAAAATGCAGAACCAATTAAACAATGGTTAGCTCATTTAGGAAAAGAAAGAATTGATGAAACCTTTGATCCATCGATTGCATTACAAAGAGCAATTGATTTGTATCGAACAAAAGGATACGATGAAGAATGGATTGTTAAAAGAATGAAATCAATTCAAGAACGAAAAAAATTAACAGATGTATGGAAAGAAAATGGAATTGAAAGCAATGTTGAATATGCAATTTTAACAAATGAAATATATAAAGAATGGTCAGGAATGACAGCCAAAGAATATAAGCAACATAAAGGCTTAAGAAAAGAAAATTTAAGAGATAATATGGATAATATAGAACTTATATTAACAGATTTATCAGAAGAAGCTACTAAAAGACTAACAGCAAAACAAAAGCCAAATGGGTTAAAGGAAAATATAAAAGTTGCAAAAATGGGTGGACATGCTGCAAAAGTTGCAAGAGATGACATTGAAAAAAATCTTGGAGAGTCAGTTGTAACAAAAAACAATAAATTAAACTATAAATATATTGAAGAAAAACTAGAAGGAAAAGAACTTGTATCTAGTAGGAATTCAAAAGAATTAAAGAAATAAAAAAACACTACTTATGAAGTGAGAGAATAAATAAAATGATTATTTATTCTCTCACTCAATCTTACTTTGTTTTTTCTTCCACTTCTTTTTTTATTTCTTCAAAAGCAGTTTCCAAAACATGAAAAGAAACTTTCAAAACATATTCAAAAAAGAAATAACGGCTATAATTGTGTTGAAATTTATTAGCAATAAAGTGACAACTATTAACGTGATAGTTAAGTAACTTTAATTGATCAATTGTTACTTCCTTTTGTATAGACTTTAAAGTAACAAAGTCTAATTCATTACTTGAGACTTCAAACATAGGAATAGGAATCCTAAAGTCTAAAGATTCATACTTCTGCCGTATAGGATTTTCAGCATCTAAAATTGTTTCACATTCCCAAGCAAGCATATAAGCAATATCTGGTAGTAAGGAATAATCTTCAGTAGTTTGAACAATAAGTATCATATCTTCTGCCTTTGCTAAGTAAGATTTTTCTTCTAATTTTTGCATATTTTATCCTCCTTAAAATAATAATTTTAAATATTTGCCTATCTTAAAGTGCAAAATAGGAGTTACAAATTTAGATAGAAATATTTTATCACAATTTTATATAAAGAGCAATAGGTTATAAATGCTATATGTGAAAAATGTCGAGTTTTGTAGGAAATTTATAAGATATTTTAAATGGAAAATATTTACAAATGAAAGATAAAAATATATAATTATGTTTACTTTAAAACCTCCATGAAAGGGGGTGATAAAATGAAAGTACAATACAAAAGAAGACACTATAAGAAGCCAAAGAAAAACATCTTACATAAGATATTAAAAAACTTGAAAATAGTTTTAGAAATATCAAAAGTAATAAAGGAAATACTTGCGTTGTTTTGGTAAAAAAAAGTAGGTGGTTGCAGCCACCTACTTTTTTTGTTTTGAAAGTACAATACAAACACTATAATCTTTTTATACATTTATTATACACAATTATAAAAAAATTGCAATAGATTTTGTAAATTTTTATAACCTTTTCATTTCCTCAAATCTTTTAATTTTCTGAGTAGTTGTTTTAATAAAAGGTTCTGTTGTTATCTTAATATCAAATACATTTTTATATTTTGGTATTTGAGTATTTACCTTTTTCACTTCTTCTTTCAAAAAGCTATAAATTTCTTCTTCTGTTTTTCCTTGGAAAATCTCATTTTGCGCGTCATACACTAATTTAGCACAAATTCTATCTTGGTTATTAGGGGCAACATAAACAAAACTTTCCACAACATAAGGAGATTCATTGAGTAAAGTTTCAATTTCTTGTGGAAAAATCTTCTTTCCACTTGTTAAAACAATCATATCCTTAATTCTACCAGTAACGAAAAGGTAACCATCTTTATCAATATAACCTAAATCACCAGTATGGAAATATCCGTCAATCATTACTTCTTTAGTTTTTTCTTCATCTTCGTAGTAGCCAAGCATAACATTTGGACCTTTTATTGTAATTTCTCCAATTCCGTTTTCATCTGGATTAGCAATCTTAACATCTTGGCAGAATTGTGGACGACCTGCGCTACCAGGTTTTTGATATTTATCATTTTCTGCAGAAATAACAGGAGAGGTTTCTGTCAAACCATAACCTTGAATCATAACAACACCAATACTATTGAAGAATTTAATAACTTTTATATCTGCAGAGGCAGAACCATAAATAATGGTTCTTAGTCTTCCACCTAGGTTATCTAAAATGCTTTTAAATAGCTTTCTTCTAATATCAATATGGAAGAATAGTAAGAAGTTAGAAAGTGCCATCATCATCTTTACAGGAATTTCTAATTTCTTTTGTTTAATTGTCTTCCAAATTTGTCTATACATAATTTCTAAAACAGCAGGAACACATACCATACCACTAATTTTATATTCAACTAAATTTTTTGCAATATGTTTTAAACCATCACAATAGCAAATTTCAAAACCAACAAAAAAGCAGAATAAGTAAGTAGCTGTGCATTCTAACGTGTGGTGCAAAGGTAAAAACGATAAAATATTATCATCATCTTTTGCCTTAATTAAAGTAGTCATACCAGATACATTAGAGCAAATATTTCTTTGAGAAAGCATAACAGCTTTTGACATACCCGTAGTTCCAGAAGTAAAAATTAAAACAGATAATTTGTCTGGATCAATTTTAATATTATCATAAGCAGTATTACCATTAGCAAGAAGTATTTTGCCTTCTTCAATTAATTGCCAAAAAGAAAGAATTCCGTTTTCTTCATCATGACTATCTGCATTCATATTGATATAATATTTTAAATTTGTTATATTCTTTTCTTTAATGCTTTTAAAAGTATCTAAAAACTTTCCATCAAACACAACAGCTTCTGCCTTACTTCTAATTAAAGAAGTTTCAATTTCATTTTGTGGCAAAAGATGGTCAAGAGGAACAGAAACCATATTCCCATTGTTAATTGCCATATAAGATACTGGCCATGGATATTGGTTATGGCTAATAATGGCTACTTTTTTACCTTCTAACCCCATATCTAAAAGTTTGGTAGAAAGCGCTTTTACATGTTCAAAATGTTCCTTAAAAGTAACATGCACATATTCTGGAACTTTTGCAGTAGAATCTTTTTTATAAGTAAAGGCAACTTTATTTGCAAATTTAGCAGTTGCCGTGTCAATTAACTCACGAAACGTATCTACATGCATTTCAGGATAAATCATATTTTTTTGTGGCTTAAAAGTATCGCTCATATTAAAACTCCTATCTTTGTTGAAATTTTTCTTCAACTTATTAAAATCTAATTTCGCCCCTTTATTATATTCTAAAATGAAAAAAATTACAAGTAAAGATTTAAAATGAAAACAAAACCACATATAAAAAGAAAAATAGTATTGACAAAGAAGTAAAAAAATAATAGAATAAAAACACAAAAAGAGTAGCAACTTATATACATAAAGTACTTTGAAAAAAGAATATTTGCTATTTGGAAAAGGAAAAGGAAAAAGAAGAGTATTTTTATGTTTATAGGTTTAATATTTGTAATAACAACAATAGGAAAAACGAAAAAATTAGTATAAAAAGCAAGGAAAAAAAGAAAACTAAAAAGAAACAAAGGAAAAGGAGGAAAAGAAAAGTGCAAGAAGAAAATAAAAAAGGAAAGATGAAGAATAACATATTCGTACAGAAAAAAATAAGAGAAGAGAAAGATAAAAAATATAGTAAAGGAATTACCTTAGTTGCACTAGTAATAACCATAATAGTATTAATTATATTAGCCGGAATAAGTATCAATTTAGTGCTAGGAGAAAATGGACTCTTTAATAGAGCAAAAAAAGCAGCAGAGGATTATAAACAAGCAGCAATAGATGAACAAAAAATGACAAATGATTTAGAGGAAGGAATAGACAAGATAGCAAATGACAATAGGCCCAAAACAATAGAAGAAGCAAAAGATTATGGCTATTTTTATGAAAAGACAACGTTAGAAGACAGTTATAAAAATAAAATAGTAATTCCAGCAGGTTTCAAAATAGCAGAAGACTCAGGAGATAATGTAACAGATGGAATAGTAATAGAGGATAAAGATATCATAGATGGAATAGGAGAAAATAGAGGCAACCAATATGTATGGATACCAGTAAGTGATGTTGATGAAAGCCATACCAATAAAATTAAAAATGGAGAAGAAGGAATAGAAATCACTTTAGGAAGATATACATTTGGTAGTAATGGAAAAGAACAATTAGTACAAAAGGCATCAGAATATACAAATGAAAAACTAATAAGTTCATGTTATCAAGAATTAGAAGAGTTTAGTGAAGGAAATTATGTTATTGATTTAAATGGAAAAAATCGAACAGCTAAAGATTTAGCAGGATTTATAAATAGTGTAAAGGCAAATGGAGGATATTATATTGCAAGATATGAGGCAAGTTATGGAACAGATAATAAACCAAATTCAAAAGCATCTACTAATTATAATGAATCTTCTGCACCAACCCAAGAAGGAACCTTATGGAATAATATAACACAAATAGATGCTGCAAAGGCATGTGATAATATGTATGATACAGTAAGTTCAGATTTAGTGAATAGTTATGCATGGGATACTGCTATTGTGTTTATACAAAAATATTCTGAAAATGAAAATTATGCAAATGAACATTCAAAAAATACTGAAAACTTAGCAAATACAGGAGAAAGAGAAGATAGCACAACTGATAAAGTATGTAATATCTATGATATGGCATCTAATTGTTATGAATGGACTACAGAAAACTCTTCATATACGAAAGAAAATTCTTATGCGAACCCTTGTGTCTATAGGGGAGGCAACGACAGCAGCAATTGCACGAGCACTCGCAACTACAGTACGAACAGTGGCTACAATGGCCGCACGTTCAGGCCTATACTTTATATAAATAATACTGTGTCCTGATAGAGAGAAAATAGGAAGTGTGCAAGCACTCAAAAAATAGAGAAACTTACTTAATACACACTATTTTGCAAGTGAAGTATGCAAACATCATGGCGTCACTAACGTGGCGCTTTTATTATGCTTTTAAACACAATAAAAAATGGTATATTTTAAGGAATATATTCCGTAAAGTATTAAATATTAAAGAAATTTATTTCTTCCTAATAGCAATACTAGATAAACATGAAACAGTAATATTCCTATTAGTAAGTACAAATAAAACAAAATATAGAAAGATTACAAAAATAAAAAAATTTGACTATTTCGTCTAATATTTTTTTACTAGTAAAATAACACAATATTTGACAAAAATTATTTACAATAAATTAAAAAGATAATATAATAAATAAAATATTGGAAAGAAGGTAATTATATGAAACAAATTATTGTCATAAATGGAAGTGGCGGAGTAGGAAAGGATACATTTGTAGAATTTTGTCAGAAATATTGCAAAATTAAAAATATTTCTTCAGTAGATAAAGTAAAAGAAGCAGCAAGAGTTTTAACAGGTTGGAATGGCTCTAAAGATGAAAAATCTAGAAAATTGTTAGTTGATTTAAAACAACTAGGGATACAATATAATGATGCACCTTTTAAGTACATAGTAGAAAGTGCAGAAGAATTTCAAAAAACAGAAGATGAGATAATGTTTGTTCATATTAGAGAAATTGAAGAAATAGAAAAAGTAAAAAAAGCTACTAATGCGAAAACATTATTAGTTACTAATAAAAATGTCCCTATTATTACCTCTAATGAATCAGATAAAAATGTTATGAATTATCAATATGATTTTTATATAAAAAATGATGGAACACTAGAAGATTTAGATATGGTTGCAAAAAAATTTATTAGCAGTTTTAGAGGAAAAGAACAAGATACAGAAAGATAATGAAAAAATAATTTTAAGAATATCTATTTGTACCCCTGAAAACACAGAAAGGATAAAAATAAAAAATGAAAGTAGGGTTCGTTCATTTAGGTTGTAGCAAAAATTTAGTAGATACAGAAATGACCATAGGATTGTTTAAAGAAAATGGCTACGAAATTGTAAACAATGCAAAAGAAGCCGACATTATTGTAATCAACACTTGTGGTTTTATTACTCCTGCCAAAGAAGAAGCAATAAACACCATTTTAGAAATGGCAGAAGAAAAAAAGAGAAGATGCAAATATTTAATTGTTATGGGGTGCTTAGTGCAACGTTATAAAGAAGACTTGCAAAAAGCTATTCCAGAAGTAGATTTATGGATAAAATACGACTCTTATAATACCATTTGGGAGCAAATAGAAGAAGTAATTAAACCTGAAAAAACCAAAGGAAAAACATTAGATTTTTTAAATAGAACAATTACCACAGGAGAAAATTTTGCTTACTTAAGAATTGCAGAAGGCTGTAGCAATTTCTGCACTTATTGTGCTATTCCTAAAATTAGAGGAAAATACATTAGTAGAAAAATAGAAGATATTTTAGAAGAAGCAAAGCAACTTGCAAAAGAAGGATATAAAGAAATCATTGTCATTGCACAAGATACCACAAAATATGGAATCGATTTATATGGAAAACCACGCTTAGCAGAACTATTGCAAAAACTATGCAAAATACAAGGCATAAAATGGATTCGTTTTTTATATGCTTACCCAGAAACCATTACAGATGAACTAATAGAAGTAGTAAAAAAAGAAGAAAAAATTTGCTCATATTTTGATATTCCAATTCAACATATTGCGAATCCAGTATTAAAAAGAATGAATCGAAAAAGTGACAAGCAAAGTATAGAAAAACTAATTACAAAATTAAGAAAAGAAATTCCAAACGTTGTCATTCGAACAACAGTAATGGTAGGCTTTCCAGGAGAAACCAAAGAAGACTTTGAAGAATTATATGAATTTGTAAAGAAAACCAAATTTGATAGATTAGGAGCTTTTTCTTATTCAAAAGAAGAAAATACACCAGCAGAAAAATTACCAAACCAAATTCATTGGAGCACGAAGAAAAGTAGATACAATAAAATTATGAGCTTGCAACAAGAAATAGCAGAAGAAAAACAAAAAGAACTAATTGGAACAAAATTAGAAGTATTAGTAGAAACCAAAACCTTTGATAATAAATATTACGTAGGAAGAAGTTATAGAGAAGTACCAGACATTGACGGACTAATTTATATTCCAGTAGTAACAACATCAATGACCGAAAAAGACGTATTAGGAAAATTTATAACCTGTACCATTACTAGAACACAAGGATATGACCTAATTGGAGAATTGTAGGGTGGAGATTAAAATCTCAAAAATGTGGATAACTTAAAAAAATCTTTCCAACTTTAGAGTAAATTTTGTAAAATGTTGTAATACAATTTATGTTGAACAAAGTTATAAAAAATGAATAAGTAATTCAACTTTAAAGTAAATTTTGGAAAAATTATTGACAAATAAAAAAAAATGTATTATCATATTAATGTAAAAAAAGAAGAAGTTATCCACTTCTCACCTTATCTTATTGGAAAAAGGTTAATAAATATAATATTTTCAAGGGAAACTTGAGGTATATTTATGCGAAGTAGTGGATTAACTAGTTAAAGTTAATTCTTTTTTTATTATATAGGAAAAATATTAACAATAAAGAATTGGCATCATAAAGAGTGGTAAAACCGCGTATATAACAAAAGTGGAGGTGTTTTATATCAAACAAGATTTACCAATTAACGAACAAATTAGAGCAAAGCAAGTTCAAATTATTGATGATGAAGGTAAAAAGGTAGGTCCTATTTCCATTCATGAAGCATTAGACATGGCTTATGACAAAAAATTAGACTTAGTATTAGTAGCGCCAAATGCAGAAGTTCCAGTTTGTAAGCTAATGAATTATGGCAAATATAAATTTGAACAAGCAAAAAGAGAAAAAGAAGCAAAAAAGAAGCAAAAAACCTTTGAACTAAAAGAAATAAGAATTACGCCTAATATTGAAGAGCACGACTTTGCGTTCAAATGCAAAAATGCAAAAAAATTTATCGAAGATGGAAACAAAGTAAAAATTACAGTACGTTTTCGTGGAAGAGAATTAAATTATGTGAAACTTGGAGAATCTGCATTAAATAAATTCATAGAAGAATTAGCAGATGTAGCAATTCCAGAGAAAAAGCCAATATTAGAAGGTAAAAATATGTTTATAATATTAGCCAAAAAAGTAGAAAAATAACTTTCAAAGGCTATTAATAATATAAATTAGGGAGATACTTTTATTAATTAAAACAGTACACTTAACTTAAGTTACAATAAAAAATGGTAAAGTGTGTCTTCTTACATATAAAAAAAGGAGGAAGTATTATGCCAAAGCTAAAAACAAATAAAGCTGCAAAGAAAAGATATTCTTATACAGCAACAGGTAAAGTTAAAAGAACAAAATCAAATAGAAGACATCTTTTAGCAAATAAAACTGCAAGAGCAAAGTCTAGAGGAAAAGTACAAGATGCTTATGCAGACAAAACTTGCGAAGCAGGAATCAAAAGAATGTTACCTTATGGTAACTAAAAAATTCATATAATAAAGGTCAAAAATTATGCATAAAAAGAGGGGAGAGGGCATTTCTTGTCCTTAAAGAAAGACCTAAAAAAGAAATATCCCTTACAAATAATTAAGGAAGGTGAAAAAAATGGCAAGAGTAAAAACAGCAAGAATAACTCGTAAAAAACATAAAAAAATATTAAAAAGAGCAAAAGGTTATTATGGAGCAAAACATTATAGATTCAGAATGGCAAAGCAAGCTGTTATGAAATCAGGAATGTATGCTTATGTAGGAAGAAAAGATAAAAAATCAAACTTCAGAAAATTATGGATTGCAAGAATTAATGCAGCAGCAAGAATGAATGGAACAACTTACAGCAAACTAATTGCTGGAATGAAAAAAGCAAATATAGTTGTAAACAGAAAAATGCTTGCAGAATTAGCTGTTAGCGATCCAAAAGCATTTACTGAAATTGCAGAAATTGCAAAAAAAGCATAAAGTACTTGAAAAATGAAAAAATATGTGATACAATTATTACATTCTAGAAAATACAAATTAAGTGAGTATGTATAAAGTAAAATGTTTTAAACATTTGAAAAGCTACATAGGGATAAATATTATCTTACACGTTTTAAACATAAAGCGGAGTCACTACTAATTATTAGTGGTGCTGCGCTTTTTTTGTATTTCTAAGAAATCATTAAAATAAAAATAAGAAAAGGAGGGAGAGTCTTATGAAAGTAATTGCAGTGAAAAACTTAAACAAAAGATTCAAAGTAAAGGTAAAGGAAAAAGGACTAAAGGGCAGTTTAAAGTCAATATTCAAGCCAAAAATTCAGGTGGTAGAAGCAGTAAAAGACATTAGCTTTGAAGTAGAAGAAGGCGAAGTAATAGCTTTTATTGGACCAAATGGTGCTGGTAAAAGCACAACAATTAAAATGCTTACTGGCATTCTTTACCCAGATGAAGGTAGCATTAATGTACTTGAAATCAATCCTACAAAGCAAAGGAAAAAGTTAGCTTACGAAATTGGAACAGTTTTTGGTCAAAAAGAACAGCTTTGGATGCATTTAACAGTGTATGATAACTTTAAGTTTTTTGGCGCTATTTATGATATTTCAGAAAAAGAGACAGAAAAAAGAATAGAAGAATTAATAGAACTTTTTGATCTTCAAAATATCATTAATACTCCTGTAAGAAACTTGAGTTTAGGACAAAGAATTCGCTGTGAAATAGCAGCCTCCTTAATTCACAGACCAAAAATTCTATTTTTAGATGAACCAACAATAGGATTAGACCCTGTAGTAAAAGAGAGTATTAGAAAATTAATTAAAAAAATGAATAAAGAGTATCACACAACTGTTTTTTTAACTAGTCATGATATTTCAGATATTGAAAAATTATGCAAAAGAGTAATTATTATTAACAATGGTAGAATTGTTATGGATGATTCTATGTCTAATTTGAAATATCATTATATGGATAAAAAAGTAATACAGGTAAAATTAAGAAACAAAGTTGATTTTAGCAATGTAAAAGGAATTAAAGTTTTAAAAGAAAAAGAAAATAATTATCAAATTGAAATTGATACTAAAGAAACAGATTTAACTAAAATTTTAAAACTAATTAATCCAGAAAATATTGTTGATATCAATATTTCTAATATCCCTCTTGAAGAAATTATTAGTCAAATTTACAGAAAGGAATAAAAAAATGAGAAAATATTTGTGCATTTACAAATCTGAAGTAATGAGCAATATGCAATATGTATTAAATATCATTATTAGTATGATAACATATATTGTATTAATTTTCATCTTATTTAATTTATGGAATTATATATATCAAGATGAAAATCAGATTATCAATGGCTATACGAAGAATCAAATGATTTGGTATGTTATTATAACAGAAATAATTTGGAGTGCAACAGCAGGTAGAAAGTTATGCCAAAAAATCTGTGATGATGTAAGAGGTGGCAATATTGCTTATGCGATGAATAAACCATATAGTTATATAAGCTATATATTATTTAGTCATTTAGGAGAAACTACTATAAAAAGCATTGTAGGAACAATTATTGGAATGTTTTTAGGAATTCTTTTTTTAGGAGAATTCCCTAATATTTCAGTACAAGGAGTAATTATTGTCATTATTTCTAGCATACTAGCGGTTATTATCAATACTTTACTTATTACCTCTATCGGATTATTTTCATTTTTTATAGAAGATGCACATCCTATTTATTGGTTATACAGTAAAATTATATTGATATTAGGAACAATGTTTCCAATTGAATTCTTTTATGGAATTCTTGGTAGAGTAATAAGTTTTAGCCCAATCTATGTAACATGCTACGGACCTGCAAAATTATTTGTAGATTTTAGCTACAAAAACGCTATTTGCATTTTGATGGCACAAATTATTTATCTATTTATTGCATGGGCGATATGCTATGCATTATACAGGAAAGGAGTGAAAAAGTTAAATGTCAATGGTGGATAATATAAAGAATCAAGGAAAAGTAACATTACTATCCATTAAGTATGCAATTATGAGAGAAATGCTTAATAAAACTACTTTTATAATGAATGTTGTTTTTATGATATTAAATAATGCTAGTTTTATTATACAATGGATTATTATTTATTCTTTAAAAAATGATGTAGGAGGTTATAGTTTTAACCAAATACTACTACTTTGGGGAATAGCAGCATCTACTTATGGATTTTCTCATTTCTTTTTTAAAAAAGCATATTCCTTATCTAATACGATAGTAAATGGAAAGTTAGACAGTTACTTAATTCAGCCAAAAAATGTATTATTAGCGGTTATCACCTCAGATGTTGAAGTATCAGCAATTGGAGATATGCTATATGCATGCATTGTATTATGCATAAGTGGACTAACAATAGCAAAAGCCTTTTTGTTTATTCTATTTACCATTTGTGGAGGAATAATTTTGACAAATATAGCTATTCTTCTTGGTAGTTTAAGTTTTTGGATTGGTAAATCAGATACTATTGCTGATACAGGGAATGGTTTAATGACAAATTTTGCAACATATCCAGATGGAATTTTTAAGGGAATTGCAAAAATATTATTATTTACTCTAATTCCTGTAGGAATAGCTAATTATATTCCAATGTGGGTAATGACAAAATTTAATTTACCATTAACACTTCTTGTAATTGTGGTAACCATTGTTTTAACGATTCTTACATTTATAACTTTTTATAAAGGGTTACGAAGATATTCCTCATCTAATTTAATGATTTCTAAAATATAAAGCGTAAAATCACTTGAGAAACAGAAATAAAGTTATTTCTGTTTCTCAGACTGTTGACAAAGTATATAAAAATATTTTGCTCAACAGTCTTTTCTTTTTTATAAAAATGTATTAAAATATA
>CANQFS010000020.1 GCA_947599825.1 uncultured Clostridia bacterium | reverse complement strand
TTGGAATCAAAAAATCAATAAAATAAATATTTTAAAAACTTCTATCAAAAGTTCTCCTACAAAAAATTTATGCTATCTATAATTATTTTAAAATTTGCAAATAAGAGCAAAATGTGCTACAATATAAGTAGTTTCTAAATAGAACAAATAGAAAAGGAGATTACAATATGAAAAAAAATGACATCAAGGCTCTTGTATATGTAGTAGCAGGCATAATTACCGCTATATTATCTATCTATGCTATGGCAAAGATGTGGTTATCCGCAACTTTCCTTCCTGTATATGTAGGAAAAAACTATATATTTGGAAGACAGTTATTACGGTATTTCCTGTACGCAGTGCTTTTTGCACTTGCAATTGCAGCCATGTATTTGGCAACATATGGAGCTAAGTTTTTAATTAAAAGACTCCACAAAAAAATTAAAGGAAGGTGATAAACCTTCTTTTATATTTTATATAAAAAGGTATAATGAAAAAATAAATAATTTACATAAAAAACTATTTACAAACAAAAAATAATATGATATAGTAAAGTCATTCTTATTTAATTCAAATAAACACAAAAGTAAAAATCTGGGAAAAATAAAAATGTTATACAAAATTATTTTACATCAAGAATAAAAGTTAAGTATTATTAGAAAAAAAGAATTAAGAAAAAGTCAAAAATATTTTTTAAAAAAATTAAAATCTTTAATTTTCCAAGAAAAAGAAAATCTTAAATGAAAGGAGGTTGTTATTAGATAAATAGGGGCTTAAATCAACTAATTTGAATTAAGAGAAAATACCCAAAATATTGTTGTGCTATTGCGCTTTTTTAGCATGCATGATAATATAAGAAAGGACAAATAAGTGGAATTAAACCTAAAAAATGATATAGTATTTAAAGCCTTTTTTGCAAAACAAGGAAATGAAAAATATTTAAAAAGCTTTTTAGAAGCATTACTAAAAAAGAAAATAGAAGAAATAGAAGTAATGCGGAGAAGTAAGTTTGCTTCAAATGAAAAAAGATGAAAAATTGGGAAGAATAGATATAAAAGCAACAATAAATAAAAATGAAATAATAAATATAGAAATGCAATTAAAAAATCAGCATGATATGGAAAAAAGAAGTGAATTTTATGGAGCAAAGTTAGTTACAGACCAATTTAAAAGTGGGAAGAAGTACATAGAACTAAAACCAGTAATATTAATTAACATATTAAACTATAACTTATTAGAAGTACCAGAATATTGCACGAAAACAGTAACAGTAGCAGAAGAACATAGAGAATATGAAGTAGTAAAAGATATAACATATTATTTTATAGAATTACCCAAATTTAGAAAAAGCAAGCCACGACTAGCAAACATGTTAGAAGTATGGCTAGCACTAATCGATGGAGAAGGGGGATTAATCGAAATGGGAAAATATAAATATAAAATCATAGAAGAAGTAGAAAAAGAACTAGAAGAAATATATGCAGATGAAGAACTAAAAGCGCTACTAGACTATAGACAAAGTGCAGATTTAGATAGAGATTCAGCATTATATAATGCTGAGCAAAAAGGCATAAAAAAACGGATTAGAGAAACGGAAAGAAAGAACGGAAAAAAAGAGCGGACTAAAAGAAGCAACCATAGAAATTGCTAAAAAATTAAAACAAAAGAAATTATCAATAGAAGAAATAGCGGAAATAACAGGATTAACAAAAGAACAAATAGAAAAAATATTATAAAAAAATCTCTTATGCACAATATTCTCAAATCCATTTTATTTGACAAACATGCAAAAAAAGAGTAAAATAAACATTGTGGAAACATAGAAAAGGAGATTTTTATGCCGAATAACACAAACAGAAAAATTTTTGATAAATTAATATCAAAAACAAAAATATATCTAGTTATAATAGCAATATTATTAACTATTATATGCGTATATGAAGCAAACTTTATAATGCCAGCCATTTTAATTTATGCACTTATATTAATGTATGCATATTGGACAAATAGCAAAAGAACAGCAGAATTATCTGAGCATATAAAAGATTTGACTTTAACTGTAGATAGTGCAGCAAAAAGCACACTTATCAACTCACCATTTCCATTAGTCATCATAGAAACAGATGGAAACATTATTTGGAAAAGTTCAAAATTTATACATGAATTTGCAAATATAGATGTCAATAATTATTTAAATAACATAGTAAAAGAAATAAAATTAGAAATAGAGAGAAATAAAGAAGACAAAGAAAACGAAATAAAAGAGCAAAAAGACTTAATATTAAAACAAGTAAAAATAGGAGAAAAAAATTATAAAGTAGTAGGTGAATATGTAGAATCGAAAGAAAACAATAAGAAAAAAGAACATGAATATATGACTACTCTATACTTTATAGATGAAACAGAATATTTAGAATTACAACAAAATTATGAAGAATCTAAACTTTGTGTAGGAATTATAATGATAGACAACTACGAAGAAATTATGCAACGCATTCCAGACGAAGAAAAGCCAATTATGATGGCACAAATTGAAAAAAGCTTATATGATTGGGCAACCGGTTTTGAAGGATTAATAATAAAATCTGAACGTGATACGTTTGTAGTTGTGCTAGAGCAAAAATATATAGCAAAGCTAGAAGAAGAAAAATTTCATATATTAGATCAAATTAAGGAAATTTCTATTCCAGGAAAATTGCAATCAACACTAAGCATTGCCATTTCTACAGAAGGAAATTCAAACTATGAAAAATATAAAACAGCGCAAGCAATGATTGATATTGCTCTAGGCAGAGGTGGGGACCAAGCAATTCTAAAGAAGGACGGAAAATATACATTCTTTGGAGGAAGAGCGCAAGAAGTAGAAAAAAGAACAAAAGTAAAAGCAAGAATTGTAGCACACGCCTTAGAAGAAGTAATATTAGAAGCGCAAAATGTTATAGTAATGGGGCATACTAACAGTGATATAGACGCAATAGGAGCAAGCCTTGGTATTTATAGACTTGCCAAAACTATAGGAAAAGAAGTATACATTGTGAATGAAACAGCAAGCTTTGGCTTAGATAGTTTTATTGAAAATGCAAAACAAGAAGAAGAGTATAAAAAAGCAATAATAGGAAAACAAGAAGCAATCGAAAAAACTACACCAGAAACCTTATTAGTAGTTGTAGATACGCACAAAACAAGTTATGTAGAAGTGCCAGAATTACTAGAAAAAACTAACAAAATCGTAATAATAGATCATCATAGAAGAAGTACAGACTTTATTGAAAATGCAATATTAACATTTCATGAAGTATATGCATCTTCTGCATGTGAGTTAGTAACAGAGCTAATTGAATATTCTGAAAACGACATTAACCTAACAGAAATAGAAACAGAAGGCTTATATGCAGGTATCATGATGGATACAAAAAACTTTACATTTAAAACAGGAGTAAGAACCTTTGAAGCAGCAGCATATCTTCGTAAATGCGGTGTAGATATCATCAAAGTTAAAAAATGGTTCCAAAGCGATTTACAAACCTATCACAAAATATCCGAAATTATTGCAAATGCTGAAATTGTAAATGAAACAATAGGACTTTCTATTTATGATAAAGAAGACACAAATTGTAATATTATTTGTGCAAAAGCAGCAGATGAACTATTAACCATTAGTGACATTACAGCATCATTTGTAATTGGTAACTTAGGAGACAAAATTTGTATTAGTGGACGCTCTATTGGAGACATCAACGTACAAGTAATTTTAGAAAAACTAGGAGGCGGAGGTCATATCACACTAGCTGGCGCCCAAGTAGAAGGAAAGAGTATAGAAGAAGTAAAACAAGAATTAATAAATTGTATTAATGAATATTTTAGCGAAAGAGCGTCCTAATTGCCATTTGGGACGCCTTTTTTGGCAATAAATTGCCATTTGGGATATCCCTCCTTTTTTAATACACTTTTAAAACAAAAATAAGATAAACTCTTTCTATTCCCAAAAAAGTATGATATAATCAACACATATTGAGGAGGAAAAAGTATGAAAGTAATTTTATTAGCAGATATAAAAGGAGTAGGAAAAAAGGACCAAGTTATAAATGCAAGTGATGGATATGCTAGAAATTATTTATTTCCTAAAAAATTAGCAGTAGAAGCAAATAATGAAAATATGCTAAAATTAAAAGCAAAGCAAAATGGAATAGAATATAAAAAGAACGTAGAAAAAGAAGAAGCAATTAAACTAGCAAACAAATTAAAAGAAATTACTTTGCAAATAAAAGTAAAAGCAGGAGAAAATGGAAAAATATTTGGAGGAGTAACAGCAAAGGAAATTGCAGAAAACTTAAAAACTCAGCAAAAAATAGAAATAGACAAAAAGAAAATAAATCTAGCAGAAACAATCAAAACATTAGGAACTGCAACAGTAGATATAAAACTATACGAAGGTGTAACAGGAAAGCTAAAAATACAAATTTTAGCAGAGTAACAAGATGAATATTAACAAATAGTAAAAATATAGAAAAATCTAAAAACGTCCCTAAAGAGACAATTAAAGGAGAAACAAATGGAAGTTGGAAAAGTACCACCACACGACACAGAAGCAGAGCAAGCAGTAATAGGAAGTATGCTTACAGATAAAGATGCCATTATATCTGCAATAGAAGTACTAAAAGAAGAAGATTTTTATAGAGAAGATAATAAAACAATTTATTCAGCTATTTTAAACTTATATAATCGTTCAGAACCAGTAGATATTATTACAGTAAAAGCAGAACTTAGTTCAATGGGAAAATTAGAAGCAATTGGTGGCTTAGAGTATTTAGCAGAACTTCCAGAAAAAGTACCAACTACTTCAAATGTAGAAAAATATATTAAAATAGTAGAAGAAAAATCATTACTTAGAAATTTGTTAAAAACTGCAAATGAAATAATAAAACTAGGCTATGATGAAACACAAGAAGTAGATGCCTTAATGGACCAAGCAGAAAAGAAAATTTTTGATTGTATCCAATCAAGAAATCAAAAGGGTTATTTTGCAATAAAAGATATTTTAGTAGATACATTTACAGAACTAGAACAATTATATAATCAAAAACAACATATCACAGGTGTGCCAACAGGTTTTGCAGATTTAGATGATTTAACAGCAGGACTTCACAATACAGAGTTAATTTTAGTTGCTGCAAGACCAGCCATGGGAAAATCAGCATTTGCATTAAATATAGCAAGTTATGCTGCAACTAGAGCCAACAAACCAGTTATCATTTTTAGTTTGGAAATGTCAAAACAGCAAATGGTAAACAGAATCTTATGTAGTGAAGCAATGGTAGATAGCAACAAAGTAAAAACAGGAAAATTAGAAGAAGAAGATTGGCAAAAACTTGCAGAAGCGTCTGGAATATTATCAGAATCTAAAATATTTATTGACGACACTCCAGGTATGTCTATTATGGAAATAAGAGCAAAATGTAGGAAACTAAAAATAGAACAAGATATTGGCTTAGTAGTAATAGACTATCTACAATTAGTGCAAGGAACAAATAAAAGAGGAGGAAGTAGAGAGCAGGAAATTGCAGAAATTAGCCGCTCTTTAAAAATTCTTGCCAAAGAAATAGATGTTCCTGTTATTGCCTTATCACAATTATCAAGAGCGCCAGAACAACGTACTGACCATAGGCCAATGCTTTCAGACCTTCGTGAATCTGGTTCTATTGAGCAAGATGCCGACATTGTTATGTTCTTATATCGTGACGATTACTATAATGAAGCAACGGAAAAACCAAACGTAGCAGAAGTTATTATTGCAAAACAACGTTCTGGTTCAACAGGAACAATAGAACTAAGATGGCTTGGAAACTATACAAAATTTGGCAATTTAGATAAACATAGATAATATCACATCAATTATTAGGAGCAATATGTTAGAAGAAAAAGTATTAAAAACACTGCAGAAGTATGATTTAATAGAAAATGGAAATAATATCGTCATAGGTGTATCTGGAGGGCCAGACTCTATGGCGTTATTAAACGTGCTTTATTCTTTAAAAAAGAAAAAGCAAATTGAAGTAAATATAGTTGTTGCTCATGTAAATCACGGAATTCGTAAGGAAGCAGAAGAAGAAACAAAATACGTAGAACAATTTTGCAAAGAAAGAGAAATTTCCTGCTTTATAAAAAGAGAAAAAGTAGAAGAATTAGCAAAGAAGCAGAAAATAGGCACAGAAGAAGCAGGAAGAAAACTTCGCTACGAATTTTTTGAAGAAGTAGCCCAAAAATTTAATAATGTAAAAATTGCAACTGCGCATAATGCTAACGACAATAGCGAAACAGTATTAATGAATTTGATAAGAGGAAGCGGCTTAACAGGGCTAAAAGGAATTGAAGTAAAAAGAGGAAAATATATAAGACCACTTATAGAATGCGAAAGAGAAGAAATAGAACAATATTGCAAAGAAGAAAAGTTAGAACCAAAATATGATAAAAGTAATGAAGAAAATATATACACAAGAAATAAAATAAGGAATATTCTTCTCCCATTATTAAAAAAAGAATTTAATCCCAATATTGTTACTTCTTTAAATCGTATGTCACAAATTATAAAAGAAGAAAATGAATATATTCAAAAGCAAGTAGAAGAAATCTATAAACAAGTTTGCATACAAGAATATACAAAACAATATGAAAATAATATAACAGAACATCATACAGAAGAAAATTTAAGTAAAAATAGCAAAGAAAATGCAAAAGAGAACTTAAACAAAACTAACGAAGAAAATGCAAAAGAAAATTTAAATAAAATTAACAAAGAAGATACAAAAAAGTTCCTAGGGAATGAAGAAATTCAGCAAAATATTCAAGAAAAAAATCAAATAGAATTAGATCTAAAAAAATTTAATGCACAAGAGAAAGTAATAAAAAATAGGCTTGTGTTATATACTATAAATAAACTACTAGGGACCAGCCAAAACATTGAAATGGTACATATTGCAGACATTATACAACTTTGTGAAAATAATATTGGAAACAAATATTTAACGCCAAACAAAAAAGTGAAAATATTGGTAAACAAAGGAAAAATTTTTTTTCAAAAAATAAATTAAGCCGACAGCGACGTTCCGTAAGAAAAGCCTTGATACGACAACGTTTGAAGCAAAAAACTTTTCAAAAAACACTTGCCAAGTAAAAATTTATATGGTATAGTGCAAAGGTAGAAAATCCATTTGTTAGAAAATGGAAAAGGAGGAAAACAAAATTGAAAAATAGTATTAAAACATTAGCAATGTGGTTAATTATTTTTGTTATCTTTATAGTAGTTATTACCTCTATATTAGATAACACAAACAATAAATTGGCCTATTCAGAGTTAATTTCAAAAATAGAAGCAGGAGAAGTAGAAGAAATTGAAATATCTTCTGACGGTACTAGCGCAGAGGTTATGTTAAAAAATGATAATATAGCAAAAGAAGTCAACATTCCTAGTATAGATAGTTTAATGGATAACTTACAAGACTCCATGAAACTAGACACAATAAAAGTAACAGAAAAATCAGAATCAATATTGATGATAGGCTTAAGCCTTCTTACACCATTTGGAATTTTAATTATCTTTGTTATTTTCTGGTTCTTCCTAATGAATGGAAACCAAGCAGGTGGAAGCAAAACAATGACATTTGGAAAAAGCAGAGCCAGAATGATGAGTCCACAAGATAAAGCAAAAGTTACATTTAAAGATGTAGCAGGTGTAGACGAAGAAAAAGAAGAATTAGAAGAAATTGTAGAATTCTTAAAAAATCCTAAAAAATTCACAGAAATGGGAGCAAGAATTCCTAAAGGAGTATTACTTGTAGGTCAACCAGGTACTGGTAAAACCTTACTTGCAAAAGCAGTAGCAGGAGAAGCAGGAGTACCATTCTTTATCATAAGTGGTTCAGACTTCGTAGAAATGTTTGTTGGTGTTGGTGCCTCTCGTGTAAGAGACTTATTTGAAGAAGCAAAGAAAAAAGCACCATGTATCATTTTCATAGACGAAATTGATGCCGTAGGACGTCAAAGAGGTGCAGGCCTTGGAGGAGGACACGACGAAAGAGAGCAAACTCTAAACCAATTACTAGTAGAAATGGACGGTTTCGCAGAAAACGAAGGCGTTATTGTACTTGCTGCAACAAATAGACCAGACGTCTTAGATAAAGCACTATTAAGAGCAGGAAGATTCGACAGACAAATTATAGTAGGAGCACCAGATGTAAAAGCAAGAGAGCAAATCTTAGAGGTTCATAGTAGAAAGAAAAGATTAGCAAATGACGTAGACTTAAGAGTAATTGCAAAAAACACATCAGGCTTTTCAGGAGCAGACTTAGAGAACATTTTAAACGAAGCCGCTTTACTTTCAGCAAGACGTAACTTACCAGAAATCGGAATGAAAGAAATAGAAGATGCTATGGTAAAAGTAACTATGGGACCAGAAAAAAGAACAAGAGTAAGAAGCGAAAAAGAAAATAAATTAGTAGCATACCATGAAGCAGGCCATGCAGTAGTAAGTAGATACTTACCAACTCAAGACCCAGTACATCAAATTTCAATTGTACCAAGAGGAATGGCAGGAGGATACACAATGTATCGTCCAACAGAAGACAAAAACTTCATGTCAAAATCAGAAATGGAAGAAACAATTGTATCACTACTTGGAGGTAGAGTAGCAGAACAACTAATATTAGATGATATTTCTACTGGTGCAAGCAACGACATTCAAAGAGCAACTAACATTGCAAGAAACATGGTAACAAAATACGGAATGAGTGAAAGAATAGGAGCAATTATGTTAGGCTCAGGACAAGAAGAAGTATTTTTAGGAAGAGACTTTGCACAAGCAAAAGAATATTCTGAAGAAACAGCAGGCATCATTGACGAAGAAGTTAAGAAAATTGTAGATAAAGCCTACAACAGAGCAGCAGAAATTCTAAAAACACACATCGACAAACTACACACAGTAGCAGGAATTCTATTAGAAAAAGAAAAAATCGATGGCGACGAATTCGATGCTATTTTTGGAGAATAGAAAAGATTCGGAAAGATTTGGGACGCGTCCAAATCTTTCCATTTTGATTTAAAAGGAGAAAAAATGTTAGCATTAGTTACAGGTAGTTCTTCTGGAATAGGAAGAGATATGGCACGTTATTTAAACAAATTAGGTTATGATTTAATCATAACAGCAAGAGATAGAAAGAATCTAGAAGAATTAAAACAAGAATTAAATAGCAAAAATGAAAGAAAAGTAGACATTATTGTAAAAGACTTATCTAAAACAGAAGAATGTATTTCTTTACATGAAGAAATAAAGCAAAAGTATGATTTTGTAGATTTAGTAATAAATAATGCAGGCTTTGGCTTATGCGGAGAATTCACAAAAACTGATTTACAAAAAGAACTGTCTATGATAGATACCAATGTAAAGGCAGTGCATATCTTAACAAAATTATTTTTACAAGACATGGTAGAAAAAGATAAAGGAAGAATTTTAAATGTATCTTCCATTGCAGGCTTTATGCCAGGACCTTTAATGGCAACCTATTATGGAACAAAAAATTATGTTTTACGCCTAACGCAAGCAATTAAAGAAGAATTAAATAAAAACAAATCAAATGTAAAAGTAAGCGTTTTATGCCCAGGACCAGTAAACACCAATTTTGATAAAGTAGCAAATGTTAAATTTGCAATAAAAGGCTTAAGTAGTGAATATGTAGCAAAATATGCAATTGATAAAATGTTAAAAAACAAAACCATTATTTCAGTAGGTTGGAAAATAAAAATGGCAAGATTTTTTAGTAAAATAACGCCAGATAGCATACTTGCAAAAGTATGCTATCATATGCAAAAAAGAAAAATTTTTTCCTTCTTTTTTTAGTGTATACTATCAATTTTATTTTTTAATGTAACATTAACGACAGTTCCTTCTTCAACTAAAGTTCCAGCCATTGGGTCTTGCGAAAGAACATAGCCTGTACCAGTAACACGAATATTTAAATTCTTTGCCTTCAAAGCACTTCTAGCCTGTGCATAGCTCATTCCTTTTAAATCCGGAACTTCTTGAGATACACGAGTATCATTTCCAACAGAATAAATATTAACACTAGCACCTTTTATAAGGGCAGTTCCTGGTTTTGGCATTTGGTCAGTTACTAATGCAGTAGTATCACTTCCCGAAACTTTACAAGTAAAGCCAGCATCTTCTAATATTTTCTTTGCTTCTGCTACAGTCTTATTTCTAACATCTGGTAAAGTAATTGTTTCAATAGTGTTATTTCCACCTTCTAAAGATAGGTCATCAGATGGAATGCCAAGGTAAGGAAGTACTTCAGATAAAATTTGAGATACTACAGGAGCAGCAATAGTACCGCCTAAACGGCTACTTCCTTGTGGGTCATGTAAAGCAAGAAGAACTACAACTTCTGGATTTTCTACTGGAGAAATTCCAACAAATGAGGCAACATAGTATGAACCTTTATTTTCATCTGGCTCTGCAGTACCTGTTTTTCCCGCAACACTATAACCCTGTACTTGTCCATTAGTTCCACCACCTTCTGTAACAACAGATTCTAGCATATCCATCATTTTATCAGCAGTTTCTTTTGAAATTACTTGTCTTACTTGCGAAGAATCAATTGTAGTAATAGCACCAGTATCTGGATTTTCAATTTCTTTTACAAGGCGTGGTTGCATTAATATACCATCATTTGCAATGCATGATACAGCAGTAATCAGTTGAATTGGTGTAATACGGAAACGTTGTCCAAAGGACATAGTAGCAAGCTCTACATTTCCTACATCTTCTAAATCCCAAAAATAGCTATTTGCTTCACCTGAAGTAGCAATGCCTGTTTTGTCAAAGAAACCAAAAGCATCATAATATTTATATAAAGTAGGTGCGCCAATTCTTTGACCAAGCTGAATTAAAGCAGGGTTACAAGAATTCATTAAAGCCTGCCTTAAAGTTTGATAGCCATGTGTAGATTCATATCTTGAACACTTTATAGGAATTCCATTTACAGTTTCAGAACCTCTACAAATAAAATCGTTTGCTACATCGGTAGCAGTAATTCCTTCTTCCAAAGCAGTAGCAGCAGTAATCATTTTAAAAGTAGAACCAGGTTCATAAGTATCTGAAACAACTCTATTTCGCCACATTTTGTATAAAGAATTTAATTGATCTTCTTGTGACAAAGTATCCCACGTAGCTTTTAAAGCTTCATTTGGCTCACGAGGAGAATTTAAATCAAAATCAGGGTAAGTTGCCATTGCTAAAACATCACCAGTAGAAGGTTGCATAATAACAACTGTTCCACCATTTCCGCATTTATTCTCTAAACAAGCCTGTTTTAAATATTTTTCTGCAATAGTTTGAATATTAGCATCAATCGTCAAAGTAACATTACTTCCATTTTGTGCAGGAACATAAGTCTCGTTATTGTCTGGTACAAGAGAACTATGTCCGTCCTCGAGACTAAGTAATTTTCCAGGTGTTCCACTTAAAACGCTATCCCACTTTAGCTCCAAACCTTCTTGACCAACATTATCTGTATTACAAAAGCCAATTAAGTTAGAAGCTAAATTTCCATAAGGATAATACCTTTTAACATCTTCATCAATATTTATACCAGAAGAAATTTCAGTTTTTTCCATCCATTTTTTAAGCTCATCTACTTTATCTTTTTCTACTTTTTTAATAATTGTTTCAATAGAATTTTCACTATTAACTTGCTTTAAAACTTCATTATAGTCTAACTCGAAAATAGTAGAGAAGGCCTTAGCTACTGCTTCTTTATTTTCTTCTTCAATTTTAGAAGGGTTAATTGAAATAGTATCAACAGAAGCACTAGCAGCAAGAAGCTTCCCTGTAGAATCATAAATATTTCCTCTTTTTGCACTAATAATACGTGTAGCTGTTTGCTGACGATTTGCAGCTTCTTTTAATTCTGGACCTTGTACTAATTGTAAAAAAGCAAGCCTACCAATTAAAAGAAGAAGAACCAAAAAGCATAAAGCAAAAACAATAAGCAATCTTTTAGGTTTCACTATATTTTCAACTTTTTTTTGCTTGCTATTTCCTGTTTCTTTTGAAATATATTTATTAGAATTAGAATTTTTTTTCTTTTTTTTCATTCCATTCACCGACTTTTCTTTTTATATAGTAATATTGTATAGAAAAACAAAAGAAAAAGCAAGAGAAAATAGACAAACATAGTAAAATATGCTAAAATAAATAAGAAAAAAATTTATAATTTCAAAATAAAATTTGCTAATATACTGCAAGAGGAGATAAAAATGGAAAATGCATATCAAGAAACAATGTTTTTATTAAAAAAATATCATATAAATGCCAACAAAAAATTAGGTCAAAATTTCTTAATTAATGATGATGTAATACAGCAAACAATAGAGGCAGCCAAAATCACAAAAGGAGACCTTATACTTGAAATAGGCCCTCGGTTTAGGAACACTAACCAAGCACTTACTAGAAAAAGCCAAAAAAGTAATTAGCATTGAATTAGATAGTAAAATGGTAGAAATTTTAAAAGAAAGATTTTATCTATATTCTAATTTTGAAATTATAGAAGAAGATATTTTGAAAGTAAACTTGAATGAACTTATTCAAAAAGAAAAGGAAGAAAACCAAATTAAAGAAGTAAAAATAGTAGCAAACCTTCCATATTACATTACAACACCAATTATTATGAAATTATTAGAAGAAAAATTAGATATAAAAACTATTACTGTTATGATACAAAAAGAAGTGGCAGACAGATTAACAGAAGAGCCAGGAGGAAGACTTGCAGGAGCCATTACCTACAGTGTAAATTATTATGCAAAAGCAAAAAGAATAGTAGAAGTGCCAAAAGAAAGCTTCATTCCTGCGCCAGATGTAGCTTCAACCGTTATTCAACTAGAGCTAAGAGAAAAACCAAAAGTAGAAGTAAAAAATGAAGAAATATTTTTTGAACTTATAAAAAAATCTTTTATGCAAAGAAGAAAAACTTTTTTAAATGGAGTATCTAATAGTGGTTTTGCAAGTAAAGAAAAATTAAAAGAAATTTTGCAAAAACTAGGAATTGAAGAAAATGTTAGAGGAGAAACATTAAGCTTAGAACAATTTGCACAAATTGCAAATGAATTGTAAACGCAAATAAAAAATGTAAACAAAGAATTGTAATAAAAATTATAAAGCAAATATTATAAATAAATATTAAACGAAAAAATGGCCACTTTTTTAGAAAAAAAGCTGTTGCATTGGAAACGAAAATTTTACGAAAAAAATCTATTGTTAAAATTAACAAGAAGTCATTGCAAAAACGGAAAAATATGATATAATAGAATTAGGTTAATAAGAAAGGAAAACATTACATGAATCAAATTTTGGTTACAGAAAAAATTTATGTAACACCAGAATTACGTAGAAAAAAGAAATTGTATAAACTACAATTTTTTTGCTGCGTATTTTTAGCATGTTTACTATGTTCTTATTACATATATGCAGAATATGATAGAACCAAAAGTGAGGAAGTATCACAGGAAATACTAGCAGGCCTAGCAAAACAAAAGGAAATAGAAAACACTACTATAGATACAACAATAAAAAAAGTAGATGACATTATTGTTGTAGCATTAGAAGATAATGAAGAACCCGAAGACTATATAGTGCTAGATGAACCACCTGCTAACCTACAATACACTATAGGTAATGTTACATACAATATAGAAGCTTTTCTTCGCGTTCCACGTTTAGGAATTGACTATCCTGTTTTTTCAGAAACATCAGAAGAACTTTTAAAAGTATCAGTAAATAAATATTGGGGAAAAGGTCCAAACGAAGTAGGAAACTATTGCATTGTAGGGCATAATTATAAAAATAAAACAATGTTTGGCCGTCTATCTGAAATAG
The DNA here is from genome assembly GCA_947599825.1 of uncultured Clostridia bacterium. Taxonomy (GTDB): domain Bacteria; phylum Bacillota; class Clostridia; order TANB77; family CAG-508; genus UMGS1663. Next base: position 17,258 of record CANQFS010000020.1, on the reverse strand, counting down.
TGAATGATGATATTGTAGAACTAGAAGGAACAGATGGAAAAGTAGTAAAATATTCTGTTTATAACAAATATGTAGTAAATCCAACAGATACCTCTTGCACAAGCCAATTAACAAATGGAAGAAAAGAAATTACCTTAATAACTTGTACTAACTATGGAACTCAAAGGTTAGTAGTAAAAGCAAAAGAAATTAAGTAAAAACATATTTAATAAAAAATATAGGTATAAAAAGCAATACTTTAAAAAAATTTGAAAAAAGTATTGCTTTTTTTTTATTCTTATATTAAAATTTAGTAAAAGTGGAGCAAAGTGGAACAAAGTGGAATAAAATGCACAGGAGGTGAATCAAAGTGCTAATCGGTGAATATGAGCATTCTCTAGATGTAAAAGGCAGATTAATTATGCCTGCAAAACTAAGAGAAGATATGGGAGAAAAGTTCATCATAACAAAAGGATTAGATAGATGTTTATTTGGGTTTTCCCAAAATGAATGGACAAACTTTGAAGAAAAACTAAAAACACTTCCACTTACGAATAAAAATGCGAGAGACTTTGTAAGATTTTTCCTATCAGGAGCAATGGAATGTGAAATTGATAAACAAGGAAGATTCTTAATATCTAGCAACTTACGAGAATATGCAAATATGGAAAAAGATGTTGTTATTATAGGAGTAGGAACAAGACTAGAAATATGGAACAGAGAAAAATGGAAAGCATATAATAGCGATGAAAATATTTCTGCTGACGAAATTGCAGAGAATATGACAATGCTTGGTATATAACTTGCAAAAGTTTATATAAAATACAAAGGATAAAATCTAAAAACACAAAAGAAAAAAATTTACGTTTTACGAAAGAAAAGAAAAAAAGATACAAAAGAAAAAAATTTTGAATTTACGAAAGTACAAATTAGAAAGCACAAAAGATAAAAGAAAAAATTATTACAAAAGAAAACTAAAAAAGAAAAAACAGTAAAAAGTTCTTTACAAAAAGGCAAAACAAAAGAATAAAAATTCATTGCTAAAGAAAAAATTTTCTAAAAAGAAAATGAAAACTACAAAAGTAGCTTATAAAGCAAAGAAATACAAAAGTTTTGCATTGCAAAGGAAAAAAGAGCGATTTACAAAAGAAAGAATAAAAAATATAGTAGAACAAAAGAAGAAGTAGCATAAACAGTTGGTATTTTTTAAATACCAACTGATTGTGCTACTGTAACATACTTTGAAGTTGAAATACAAAAATTTTCAAATTGAAAATTAAAAAATTGCAAATTGTAAATTACAAAAAAATAGAATCCAAATAAATTGAAAATTACAAAAAATAGAATCTAAATAAACTGTAAATTACAAAAAATAAGATTCAAATAATTTAGAAATTACAAAAAACAAAATTAAAATAAATTATAAAAATAGAGGGTTAAATTAGTGGAATTTAAGCATAAACCTGTATTGTTAGAAGAATGTATTGAAGCATTAAAAATAAAAAAAGATGGCATATATGTAGACGGAACCTTAGGTGGAGCAGGGCATAGCAGTGAAATTGTAAAGCAACTATCAGAAAAAGGAAGACTAATTGGCATAGACCGTGACGAAGAAGCATTAAAAGCAGCCAAAGAAAAACTAAAACAATATAAAAATGTAACATATATACATGGAAATCATGATGACATAAGAAAAATATTAGATGACCTTAAAATACAGCAAGTTGATGGAATATTACTAGACCTAGGAGTATCTTCATATCAATTAGACGAAAGAGAAAGAGGTTTTAGTTATATGGCAGATACTATGCTAGACATGCGCATGGATAAAACCCAAAGCTTAACAGCAAAAGAAGTAATAAACCAATATTCAGAAGAAAAATTAGCAACAATAATAGAAGAATATGGTGAAGAAAGATTTGCCAAGATAATAGCAAAAAACATTGTAAAACAAAGACAAATAGAAGAAATTCAAACAACAATGCAATTAGTAGAAATAATAAAAAAATCAATACCACTTTCAAAGCAAAAAGATGGGCACCCAGCAAAAAGAACATTTCAAGCCATTCGTATTGAAGTAAATAATGAAATAGAGCCATTAAAAGAAACAGTAAAACAATGTATTTCATGCTTAAAAGAAGGTGGAAGACTATGCATTATAACTTTCCACTCTTTAGAAGATAGAGCAGTAAAACAAGCATATATAGATGCAGAAGGTAAGTGCACTTGCCCAAAAGACCTACCATATTGTATTTGTGGTTATCATTCAGAAGGAAAAATAATAAATAAAAAGCCAATAATAGCATCAGAGCAAGAACAAAAAGAAAATTCAAGAAGTAAAAGTGCTAAACTAAGAATTTTTGAAAAAAGTATCAATTAGGGACAGTCCCAAATTGTTCCATTTGGAACAATTTGTACCAGGGTTACAAGAAAAAATCAAAAGAAAAGAGGTGAGTAAAAACTATGGCATATCAACGTTATCAAGGATATCAATATGAAACAAGCCCAAGAAAATTACAACCAGAATATACACCAAAGAAAAATCCTTATGAAAAGAAAAAAAATTCTACCGGAAAAAAAGCAAAAACAGAAGTAAAAAAGAAAAATCAAACAAAAAGAAAATTAAAACCAAAGGCAAAATCAGTATTGTATCTTGCAATGGGATTTATAATTTTATTTGCCATTAGTTATCAAAGCTCACTAATTACAGAAAACTTTAATGAAAAAGAAGAAAAAAAGAAAGAATTAAGCACAATAGAAAAAGAAAATGAACAATTGAAGGTTAATATTGAAAAAAGTTTAAATTTAAATAGTGTAGAGCAATCAGCAAAAGAATTATTAGGTATGCAAAAATTAGATAATAGCCAAAAAATATATATAAGTCTGCCAAAGAAAGACTATATTGAAACAGAAGTAGAAGAGGTTATTATAGAAGAAAAACAAAGTGTATGGCAACAAATTTGGCAAGGAATTTTAAAATTTATACAATAAGCGATTTTTATGAAATAAGTTCATAAGAGTCGTTTTTTACTTTTCATTAAAACATAAAAATATGTCATGAAGATAGCTATTCCTTCATATTCTTAAAATAAGAAAACGTAAGAATGCGAGGAAGAAAAGTGATGAATGAAGAAAACAAGAAAAAATTTTCTAACATAAAAATGCAAAATAAAGAACGACATATAAATAATTATGCAGAGTCAAAAAACAATAGAAAAAGCATAAAGAGCAACATAGAAACGCAAAAAGATACAAAAGAAAAAAGAAGAAAAACAGAGCGTCAAAAAATAAAAACAAAAATAGAAAAAAATTTAAAAAAGCAAGATGTAGACAAAGAAATCCGAAAATTAAAAAATAAAAAACCAATTAATTTTAATAAATTAAATAAGAAAAACAAGAGCACAAACGAGCCAATTGGAACTCTCTCAAAGAAAAAAAGAATGAAATGGGAAATGATAATTGCTATATTAATTTTATTTGCACTAACATGTAGAATTGGCTTTATTCAATTTGTGCAAGGCAGTGAACTTCAGTCAATGGCATATATTCAGCAAACTTTAGATAGAAGTATTAATCCCAAAAGGGGGACAATTTATGATAGCACAGGAAAAACCATTTTAGCAGTAAGTTCTACTGTAGAAACAGTTAGTGTAACTCCTACAAATATTGCTAAAGAAGATAGAGAAAAAATTGCAACAGCATTAGCTAACATTTTTTCATTAGATTATGAAACTGTACTAAAAAAGGTAAGTAAAAGGAGTTCTATTGAAACAATTGTAAAAAAAGTAGATAAAGAAAAAGCAGATGAACTTAGAATTTGGATACAAAACAACAATATTCAAAATGGTATAAATATTGACGAAGACACAAAAAGATACTATCCGTTTAACAATTTAGCCTCTCAAATTATTGGCTTTTGTGGAACAGACAATCAAGGACTAGACGGCATAGAAGCATTATATGACGAAACTTTAAAAGGAAGCAAAGGAAAAATTACAAAATTAAGAGATGCCAAAGGAGGCGACATTGGCAATACTTCAGAAGAATATATAGAAGCAATTGACGGAGACGATTTAATATTAACTATAGATAGCACTATACAAGGAATTGCAGAAAAATATTTAAAAGAAGCGTGCATTGATAATGCATGTACTGATGGTGGAAATATAATTATAATGAATCCTAAAAATGGTGATATTTTGGCACTAGCCGGATACCCTAACTACAACTTAAATGATCCTTATTCTCCTAACACAGAAGAATTAAAAAATATTTGGGATAGTTTGCCACAAGCAGAAAAAACGAGAAACTTGCAGGCAATGTGGAGAAACAAGGCAATTTCAGATACTTATGAGCCAGGTTCTACTTTTAAATTAGTAACAGCATCAGCAGCGTTAGAAGAAAAAATAGCAGAAGTAGATAAAGAAGGAGAATTTTGTTGCACAGGTGCTATTGAAGTAGCAGGTGTGCGTATGAAATGTTGGAGATATTATAGGCCACATGGTGCAGAATCTTTAAGGCAAGCACTTATGAATTCTTGCAACCCTGTATTTATTGGCTTAGGGCAAAAATTAGGAGTGTCTAAATATTATCAATATTTAAATAAATTTGGTTTCTTAAGAAAAACAGGGGTAGATTTACCAGGAGAAGCGGGAAGTATTTTCTTAAAAGAGGAAAAAGTAGGACCAGTAGAACTTCGGAACAATTGCCTTTGGTCAAAGATTCGAGGTAACCCCAATTCAAATGATAACTATGGTGTCAACCATTGCAAGAGGTGGAATTTATGTTCAGCCAAGAATTGTAAAGGCAACTATAGATAGTCAAACCAAAGAAAGAAAAGAAATAGAAGTAATTAACAAAGAACGTGTTATTTCAGAGGAAACAGCAAAAAATGTATTAAGTATGATGGAATCAGTAGTAGCAGAAGGAACTGGAAAAAATTCGCAAGTAAAAGGATATCGTATTGGCGGAAAAACAGGAACCTCTGAAGATGGCGTTAATACAGGTAAATACGTTACCTCTTTTATGGGAGTGGCACCTATTTCAGACCCAAGTGTTGCAGTTCTAATAACTCTTTATAATCCAACAGGAGAGGGCGGACACCAAGGAGGTGGTGTTGCAGCACCAATAGGAGCGCAAATTTTTGGAGAAGTATTACCATATTTAGAAGTAATAAAAGATGCAGAGATAGGGGAAGAGCAAGTAAATGAAGTAGAAGTACCAAATATTGAAGGAAAAACTTTGAAAGAAGCAGAAAGCATATTAAAAGAAAATAATTTAAAAATGGTATTAACACAAGAGCAAGTTAGTCAAGAAAATCCGCAACAAGGAGAGCAAGCAAACCAAAATAGTTCGAATGAAAAAGAAAATGTAGACAAAGAAAACACTATAGTAAAAGAGCAAACACCAAAACCAAGTGTAAAAGTAAAAGAAGGAAGTAATGTGTACGTAGATTGGTAAAAAAACAGGAGGGACGCCCCTTTTCGTTCCATTTTGGAACACTGGGGACACCCCTTCTTTATATTTTTTTACTCTAGGAAGCCATTAAGGCTCTACAACAGAGCCTTTTTTTGCTACAACAGCAAACCTTCCGTCTGTTACATGATAAGCACAAGTAGATAATGTCATTAATTGCTCACCATATACAGATGTTCTTCCAGTATCATATAAAGAAGCTTTTTTTGCATTTTCTACAAATTCATTATATTCATTTTCATTTTTGGCATTAATAAAGCTATAATAGCGAAATACATTTACATCAGACTTGTTGTAAACTTTTGAAGGAAATGCAGCAATAATTTCATAATATACATCTTCTTTTGCTGTAGTAAATCGAATAGTAGGGTGCTCTTCATAATAACTTTTTTCTCTATAATTTAATAAATTTTGAAACATAGTACCATTTTTAATATTATGACCATAAATCAATAAGTTACTACTAGCAGGTTCCCACTCATAATCTTTATCTAAAAAAATAGAACCAACCATCGTCTTCTTTTTTTGGTAATCATGGTCCATATAAAAATCATTATCCGAGCCTTGTAAAACAGGATAATTAATATTAGTACCTTCAATTTCAAGCCAACCAATAATGTCGGAATTTTCATTTTGTAATTCCTCTAATTTTAACATTCGCTCTGTATTTTGCTCAGTAAAATTTTCTGCGTTTTCATTTGCAATATTTTCTGCTTCAATTGTATTTTCTTCCAATGAAACTTCATTTAATAAATCTGTTTGCTTTTTTGCATTATGAAGGGCATTGTAATATTGAATAAGATAAAACAAAGAGCCAATCATTAATGTAATTGCTACTATGTAAATAATAGCAATAGTTACTTTTTTAGAATTTCTTTTCATATTTCTCCTATATCATATTTAAAATTTTATATACAATGTTGAAATTATATATAATAAAGTTTTTAGTAATTTGATAGTTATCCTAAAATTAGTATGTAAAAGCCCACATAATGAAAATTAAATTTTTCAGTGCAGGCTCTATAATACATTATGCTAATTATTACTCATTTTCAATGAAGTAAAATAATATTTATCATTTATTATTCATCTTGAATGAAGTAAAATAATATTTATCATTTATTATTTACAATTAATAAGCATAATGTTATTTTACTTTTCTTCTTAATGCTACAAGTGAAATGCTAGAAGTAGCAAAAATAAACATAGCAACTAAACTGAAATCAACAATTCCTGTTTTTGGTGTATTATCCTTTTCTGGTGCTACAGCAGGTTTTTCAGCAAGTTTTAAATAAATATCTGTATTTGTTATAATTCCTTTTGAAAAATCAAATTCGTTTTTATACTCTTCATCACTATAAAAACCAGCAATAGTGTAATTTTCAAAACCTAAAGAAGCTAAATCAACTGTTTGCTCTACTTGTCCTTTAGTAATAACACGACCATATATTACGCTCATAGGAACAGTTTTGTCATTTACATGAATTGTTACAACCATATTTTCAATGTAAGATTCTGCTTCAACATTATTGCCAATATTTTCAATTTCATTACTTGAATATAAAATATTATTTTGAGGGTCAGTTACTACTAATTGATTACCACTTACAAATATTTTATTTTCACTATTTTCGTCATTTACAATATCAAAACCATGAGAATCTTCTGGCATATCTACATAAACAACATTAGTTGTTTGGTTAGAAGAAATTTTACCATTCATCTTTACAGTTGATTTATTTTCTTCGGCAACTGCTTGACCTTGAGAAATTTCAATACCATTATTAGAATCAGCTTGTCCATTGTGTCCTAAATATAAGTCTATAACTTCAATAGTACCACCATTAGCTAAAACACCACCAAATCCGTTATTCATAGCCTTTACTTGATTTAATACAACATAACCACCATTGTAAGATTGAACACCATATTTATGGCTATTTGTTAAACTAAGGTTATTTAAAGTAAGTTTTGCACCTGCACCAGCTGTTAATAAACTACCATTTGGACCGTTGTCGTTCCAAGTAGTAGCGTCTTTTGTAATAGTATGTCCATTACCGTTAATTGTAATTGTCTTATCTGTTATTTCAATAGGACTTGTTAAAGAAATATCATTTTGAAGCTCAATAACAGTTGCTTCAGTAGCACTATTAATTGCTTCTCTTAAAGTAGCTTCATTATTTGCAGAAGCAGTTGCAGCATAGCTAAAATTAGAACTTAAAATTAGTCCTAAGATTACTGCCATAAAAAATAAAGTTATTTTTGTAAAATGTTTCATAATTTTTTTTCCTTTCCTTTTTAATTTTATTTGAAATACATTTGTATTTGTTATTATTATTTCTTGATATTATATTTTTATACAAATTCTTTTATTTTGATGCAAAATCTGCTATTTTTCTACATTTTTTGCACTTTAAAAATTTTCGAATTAAATTTCATTTTGAATATCATAATAAGAATAAATATTTTTGGCTAATACATTTTCACATTTTATTACTTAAGACATTATTACATTTCATATTAATCAAGACATTATCACATTTTTTCACAATAAAATAAAACAATTTGAAGAGCCCTTCTCAAATAACCATTCTTATGCTATAATACAAAAAAATCGAAAAATGGAGAAAAAATGGAGCAAGTAAAGGAAAAAATAATTCAAATATTAAAAAATAATATATTCTTTTTTATAGGAATCATTTTTCTTTTCTATAAAGGAATTTTTATAAACTATGTATTGCAATTAGAAATAAAAACTGAAATATTCTTCTATATTCTAACAGCAAGCATGTTAATTATGAGCCCAATTATCAACCATAAAGATAAATTTGCTATATGGTATTTAAATATTGTATATGCAATAATTACACTAATTTTATATGCCGATTTCCTATACTATCATTATTCTACAAACTTCTTATCTTTTTACCAAATAGAAAACTTAAAATATGCAAAAGAAATAGGAAGCGGCGTACTTACCATGATAAATGTAAGTAGTATAGCCATATTGTGGATAGATAACTTACTATTGCTTATTCTTAGTATTTTACTCTACCGAAAAAGTAAGGCAAGTGTTTATAAAAATAAAATACTAAAATTTGCTTGTATCATAATCATTTTGGTCTTAAATATTATTGTTGTAAAAAAAGACATAAATGGAATTTATATTGCAAAAACATATAATAAATCGCTTATGGTGCAAGATGGCTCTATTTATTATTATCACTATGAAGATGCCAAAGATTATTTAATAAGCGTGCTTGGAAAAGAAAAAATAGATGAAGAAAAATTAAAAAATATCTACGAAAAAATGCAACAAGAAAAGGTAGAAAATACACCATATACAGCAGTTGCAAAAGATAGTAATGTAATTATTTTGCAACTAGAAAGTTTAAATGAGTACATTATTGGAAAAAAGGTAAATGGTAAAGAAATTATGCCAAACCTAAACCAATTTTTTAGAGAAAATATTTATGCAAAAGATATGTATAATCAAGGACTTGGAACAACAGCAGATTCGGAATTTGAAATGGAAAATTCTTTGTATCCATTAGAAAATGGATATGTATTTCAAAAATATTATAACAATACGTGGTTTGATATTTACACTACGTTAAAAGAAAATGGTTATTACACATCTTTCATGCACCCAAATACCAGCACTTTTTGGAACAGAGAAGAAGTGTATAAAACAGGCTATCATATAGACGAATATCATGATATAAACCAATTTCCAAACATTGAGTATGCAGGAGAATTCTATTCAGATGAAGGTTTTTTGCATGAAGCCGTGAAAAAAATGAATTTATACCAAGGCAAATTTTGCACTACATTAGTTAGTGTAACCACACATATTCCATTTTATTTAACTGGAATATCAAATTTAGAAGAAAAAATATCCATTACAGAAGAAGATGTCCAAAGCTATGAAGATGAAACCTTTAGACGTTACTTATTATCATGTAATTTTGTAGACTATGCCTTTGGAAAATTTTTAAAAGAACTAGAAGAAACAGGATTATTAGAAAAAAGCATTCTTATAGTATATGGAGATCATGGAGCAGGAAATAGTAATATAAATGATATTAAAAAATTATATGAAGACAATGGAATAGTATACACAGAATTCGAAAACACAACAAAAGAAGTACATGTCCCATTTGGAATTAAAATACCAAAAGTAGAAAAACAAGAAGTAATACAAAGAACATTATCAAAAATTGATATAAAACCAACAATTCTAGATTTATTAGGAGTAGAAGATAAATTCTCTTTCGGAAAAAGTATTTTTTCTAATAAAGATGAAGCATTTATTAAAGGTTTAGGATACATCACAAGTCAAAACTATTATCTTCACGGAAAATACTATGATAGAGAAAATTTAGATGAAATAGAAGAAACGGAAGAATTGAAAAAATTATTGCAAAAAATGGAAGACGAAATTTATTTATCAGACAGTATAATAAAAAATAATTTTTTAAACAAAGAATCATAAAAATATAGAATAATATATTTGTGCCTTCCATACACAAGCAAAGCGAAGGCAAGGAAGGAATGAGATTAAAAATGAGGATACGTTTTAAACCATGGGCAAGGCCAGAACTAGAAGCAAGCAAATTTTACATAGATAATCCAGAAGAATATAAAAATAAGTGGAGCACATTATACAAAAACAAAGCACCACTGCACATTGAACTAGGCTGTGGAAAAGGAAGCTTCATTTCTAATTTAGCAATAAAAAATGAAAACATAAACTATTTAGCCATTGACTTAGTAGATGCCATGCTTGGTCTTGCTAAAAGAAACATAGAGCAAACATATCAAGAAGCCAAAAAAGAAATAGAAAATGTATACTTAACTAGATTTGATATTGAAAGAATATTTTTAATTTTAGGAAAAGAAGACGAAGTAGAAAGAATATATATTAACTTTTGCAACCCTTGGCCAAGAGGGAAGCATCATAAAAAAAGGCTTACACATACTAGGCAATTAGAAAAATATAAAGAATTTTTAACAAGTAATGGAGAAATCTACTTTAAAACAGATGATGACAATTTATATAAAGATAGTCTTATCTATTTTGAAAATAGTGGATTTACAATTACAAAGAAAACCTACGATTTAGCAAATGAAGTGGATTTTTGGGACAATATTGAAACTGAGCATGAAAAAATGTTTAAAGAACAAGGAATAAAAATAAAAGCACTTATTGCTAAAAAGGATAGTTAATATTCTTCAAAAAAGTAAGCAACAATAAAAATATATAAAGCAAAAAATGAAAGAGAAAAAATAAAGAATATATAAAGCAAAAAATGAAAGAGAAAAAATAAAGAATATATAAAGCAAAAAAGATAAAAGAGAAAAAATAAAGAATATATAAAACAAAAAAGATAAAAGAGTAAAAATAAAAATATAATAAAATAGAAATAACAAAAAGGAAGGAAACATTTTGGAAAATACAGAAAACACAATAGAAAAAAAGAGTAAAAAAATTATAGAATTTTTTAAGAAAAATAGCAAATGGATCATTTTAATTGTTGGGCTAATTCTATTCTTTGTAATATTGGAAGATGTCTTAGATGAAGAAATTCATGAGTTTGATAACGCTGTTTATAGTGTCGTTTCGAAATATATTAAGGATCCAATTACAACTATTGCTAAAATTATTACAACTATTGGATCTAGCTATGTAATTATTCCAGTATACATTATTAGCGTAATTTGCCTATGGAAGAAAAAAATAGGAAAATATATTGGAGTTAATTTAATAATTATCTTTTTTAGCAATCAACTACTAAAAAATATTATCCAAAGACCGCGACCAGAAGGCTTTAGAATTGTAGAGCAAAGTGGATATAGTTTCCCTTCTGGACATTCTATGGTAAGTATGGCTTTTTATGGACTATTCATTTATTTTATTCATAAAAAAGTAAAAAATCCAATAATCAAATGGACCTGTAATATAATGCTTAGCTTATTAATTATCTTTATAGGACTTAGCCGAATTTATTTAGGAGTTCATTATGCAAGTGATGTAGTAGCAGGTTTTTGCTTATCAATATCTTATTTGTTACTATTCACACATGTTATTGAAGAAAAAGAATAAAAAAAGATTTGGAAAGATTTGGGACGTGTCCAAAACTTTCCAAATTTTTATTTACATTACATACACTTAAATTTGCTGTTTCAAAATTATAATTTATATTGCACTATTCATTTTGTTGGAAAGTTTTGGACACGTCCCAAATCTTTCCAAAACTTTCCAAATCCTTTCCGAATTCTCTTAAAATTGATGAATAAAAAAATTCTCAAAAGTGAAAACTATAAAAAAGGAGAAAAAATATGTTTTTACCAAGAGAAGTTTTTTTTGAGAAAAATGCGCAAAACTATGAACTAGGAAAAGAATTATTAACAAGATATCAAGAAAAAGGAATTCCATGTATTGAAATAGAAAATCATAATAACATTGAAGAAATGCGAAAAAAAGAAAATAAGGAATTTCCAAAAATGAAGCAAAACTTAATTATTGGAATCCGCAAAACACACAAATTTGTACCAAACCACAAAACCTCTGACTATCTAGTGCCATACACGTCCTCACGGTTGCATTGCCATGTGCTTATATTGCTATTTAGTTTGTAATTATAATAAATGTGCCTATTTAAGACTATTTGTCAATCGTGAAGAAATGTTAGACAAAATCATTAAGGTAAATAACGAAAGCGAAAAAGAATTAACTTTTGAAATAGGAAGCAATAGTGATTTAATTTTAGAAAATACCATTACAGGTAATTTAGTATGGACCATTCAAAACTTTATTGCAAGAACAGAAAAAGGAAATTTAACTTTTCCTACCAAGTTTGATATGGTCGACCCCATCTTAAATTTAGAGCATCAAGGAAGAATTATAGTAAGAGTGAGTGTAAATCCGCAAGAAATTATAAGGAAAGTAGAACTAGGAACCTCGCCTTTAAAAAACAGAGTAGAAGCCATAAACAAACTAAAAGAAGCTAACTATAAAGTAGGCATTTTAATTGCACCTATTGTATTAGTAGATAATTGGAAAGAAGAATATCAAACTTTAATAGAATATTTAGCAGAAAACTTAAGTGAAAAAGTAAAAAAAGAATGCTTCTTTGAAATCATTTTTATGACATATAGTTATATTCATAATGCTATAAACACAGAAGCATTTCCTAATAACCCTGTACTATATGATAAAGAAAAGATGACAGGAAGAGGTAGAGGAAAATATACCTATAAGAAGGAGATAAGAGAAGAAGCGGAAAGCTTCTTAAGAGAACTAATGCAAAAGCATTTTCCAAACAACGAAATTAAGTACATTGTATAAATTATGCATTGGGGGGACGTTTTCATTTGTATCATTATTTTTGATACAAATGAAAACGTCCCCAACGCATCAAGCTTACGCTTCCTTTTTTATACTAATTAAATCACTAGCAGAGCAGTTCAAATATGTGCAAAAATCTTCTAAATATCTGAATGAAATAGAATTTGTTTCACCGTTAATAACACGGTTCAAATTTCTGCTTGTAATATCCATTTGTTGGCATAGCCAATATTTAGACTTATTTTGCTCTTTAAGCAATTTTTCAATATTGAAAATTACAATAATAACCACCTCCTATAAGAAGTGTAATATAAATTAAACTTATAAATAAGATATTTACAAATACTTTTAATACGGATTTAGAAATAGAAAAAATACATATAATGAAATTATAAAAATAAAAAAATAAGATTTGAGTAAAAGTTATAACTCAAATCTTATTTTAATATAATTTTTTTAACATCTTAAAGAGCCTTGACTATAAATAGCAATATAATTTATTCATTAATTTTCCTTTTATAATTACCAGAAATAATTTTAGGAACACAAGTGATAAGTTTGTAAATAGCAAGTTTAATTTTTTTACTCCAAATGTAGGTCTTTCTTAAACCTTTACGCATTTGCATACCATTTTCTTTAGTTACAACTAAAGAAGTTTCACCGTCAAAATTGTTTTCTACTTCTTGCTTTTCAATAGGAAAAGTATAATTTTGACCCGAATTATTATCCCATTCATTATTTTCATTATGGTAGCAAAGATTTAAAGTATCACCTTCTAAAATATCAATTTCACATTGGAAACCAAGTTCTGTTTTCTCCATTTTCACTTCAGAAACGTTGTCCCAGTTCATACCAAATCCATAATGTAAATAAACTTCCTCTGAACCATCTTGAAATAAATATCCAACATAAGATATTTTTACTTTATTACCTTCTATAATCTTATCTGTATTAAAAAAAATATTTTTTACTAATTCCATACTCTCTCTCCTTAAAATTTATCTTTTGCAATGCCATTATAATATTAAAAAATACAATATTCAAGCATTTTCAACAAAATTCTTTTAAAAAATTTTTTTATATAAAATATTTAAACATTAGATTTAAAAATTAATACCAATTATTAAGTTTTAAAAATGAAATTTGCATGTAAAATTAACTCCAAATTACATTTTATTATTGAATAACCTTCCAATAATCGTAAAATTATCATCTTCTGTCAAATCAATATCATTGTAATTTTTATTATCTGCCCTTAAGACTAGCTTGTCTTTACGAATAATAAATCTTCTAACGAAAAAGCGACCATTGTATAAAAATAGACCTACATCTTTATTACGTAAAGGTACATTTAACTCTAAAAAACCGTAAGATCCCTTTTCAAAATAAGGTTCCATACTGTCATCTTCAATTTTTACAGCAACAGAAGCATTAGGAACATTAGCGGGGCAATCAATAAATTGTGAATAAGAATCAATAGCTAAAACCTTATTATAAGATAAATGATTGATCATTTTGCATCTTTCATCATCTTCTGTTATGCTTTTATCATATAAATGAGATATAATTTGGTAAGGAACGCCCAAAGCATTAGTAATACTTCTTAAAGCCTTATGACTAGGATTTCTTTCACCTTTTTCTATATGTGTTAAATGACCAATATTAATATCTGTCTTTTTAGCAAGTTCAATTTTTGTCATCTTTTTTTCTTTCCTAATTTTAGAAAGCATACTACCTAACATATAAAAATAACCTCTTTCTACAAGATTTGTCATTATTATATAGAAAAAAACAAAATTTGTCTATAAGTAAATACAATATTACAAAAATGTAATATTTGTAATATTGTAAAAACATTTGTGATATGATAGTATAAAGATAAGAATAGGAGAATGAGATGTCAAGGAGAATAAACAAGAGAAGTCAAAAAGGAAAAATGTCAAATATAAAAGTAATATTTATAACCTTTGCAATATTACTATCCTTTTTATTGCTATTTTCAATAATCTTTTCATTGCTAAATATGGGAAGCAATAAAATAGCAAAAGGAGTTAAAATTGGAGTAGTCGATGTTTCAAATTTAACACAAGAAGAAGCAACACAAAAAATGCAAAATTGGTACAAAGATGTAGCACTAAAGAATATTACAGTAGTGTATGAAGAATTAGAAGAAAACATAACAATAGAGCAATTTAACGCTTCCATTGACATAGATAAAGCCGTAAAAGAAGCTTGCTTAGTAGGAAAATCTGGAAATATTGTAAAAGATAATTATGAAATTTTATTTTCATTATTATTCTCTAAAAAAATCAAAGCCGACATTGAATTAAATCAAGAAGAAATAAATAAAAAAATAGAAGAATTAAATTCAAAATTGCCAAATGCCATAAAGCAAAGTAACTATTATATAGAAGAAAACCAACTTATTATAACAAAGGGGCAAAGAGGAATAGAAGTAAAAAAAGAAGAATTTCAAAAGCAATTAGAAAAAATAATATTACAAGAAGAAAATAGAGAATTTACCATTCCTGTAAAAGAAGTTTCACCAGAAGAAATAGATATAGAAAAAATACATAAAGAAATATATAAAGAAGCACAAAATGCATCAATTACACAAGAGCCATTAGAAGTACACCCACATATAAATGGAATTGACTTTGCAATTTCAATAGAAGAAGCAAAAGCATTATTACAAGAAGAAAAAGAAGAATATATCATTCCATTATCAATAACTGTTCCAGAAGTAACAACAGAAAAACTAGGAGAAGAAGCATTTCCACATTTATTAGGAACTTTTTCAACAACTTATAGCATAAGTAACCAAAATAGAGTAACTAACCTAGAACTAGCATCTGAAAAAATAAATGGAACTGTTATTTTGCCAGGAGAAACATTCTCTTACAATAAAATAGTAGGGGAAAGGACAATAGCAAAAGGCTATAAAGAAGCAGCTGTTTACTCTGGTGGGAAAGTAGTAGATGGAATTGGAGGAGGCATTTGCCAATTATCTTCTACATTATATAATGCAGTTATATATGCAAACTTAGAAATAACACAAAGAAGCAATCATCGTTTTCTAACTTCTTATGTAACAGCAGGAAGAGATGCAACAGTATCTTGGGGAACAATCGATTTTTGCTTCAAAAATACAAGAAAATATCCAATCAAAATTGTATCAAGTGTAAAAAATGGAGTGGTAACTACTGAAATATATGGTATAAAAGAAGAAAAAGAATATGAAGTAAGTATTGAAAGTACAGTAACAGAAGTAATTCCATATACAATAAATTATGTAAGAGATACAAAATTACCAAAAGGAACAGAGCAAATTACACAATATGGTTCAAACGGAGCCAAAAGTGTTACTTATAAAGTAGTAAAATACAATGGTGCGCTAATATCTAGGTCACTACTTTCTAGTGATACATATAGCCCATTAGAACAAATTATAAGCAAAAATTAAAAAAGAAAATAGCACGACCTATAAAATTTCGTGTTATTTTTGTGATTTTTAGGCATATTCATAAATTATTTTGATGATAAAAAATAAAAAATTGTAAGCGAAAAATGATTGACAAACTATTATATTCGGCGTATAATAGAAATTGTTCACAAGCGCCATTAGCTCAGCTGGTAGAGCAGCTGACTCTTAATCAGAAGGTCCGCGGTTCGATCCCGCGATGGCGCACCACACAGGAGATAGAGAGATTTTATGCTCTCTATTTTTTTGATATGAATAAAATAATTCAAAGACTAACTTTACAAAGCGAATTCGTTGAGAAAATAAATTACTACGATAGTAAATATATTTCATATTATAAGAAAATATCCTATTAATATAAGTAACAGAAGTAAATTAGAAGCTTCTGTTATTTTTCTTAAAAAAATACATGTAGCATTATGTCGAAATTTTACGATGAAAAGTTCTTGCTTTTTATGTGAAGTCATGATTTAATAACTTTATTAGATTACATAAAATCGTTTCACTATTTAACAATATTAAAATAATATTTTTCTTGAAATTATTATTTTTACATATTTAGTCAAATTTTTATTCTAAAAAAAATCCGAGTTGTTAAATAAATTTAGAAAACAAGGAGGGGATAAGTGCTTTTTTATGGAATTTAAAATCTACATTTGAAAGGAGACATCATCAATTTTTTAGTATTATTCGTGCTTTTAAGTAAAACAAGATAAGTAAAACAAAATAAGTAAAGCAAGAAAGGAATCATTTATGGAAGAAAAAATCACCTTATTAAAACCAAAGATAGACGTAGTATTTCATTGTTTGTTTAAACCGGGAAATGAAAGAATCACAAAAGCTATGATAGAAGCAACTACAAAAGAAAAAATAGAAAGTATTAACCTAGATAATAATAGATATCTTATGAAAGATTATCCAGATGAAAAATTAGGAATTGTAGATTTAAAAGCCACGTTAGATAATGGAACT